>JBILYE010000013.1:0-27599 GCA_044377925.1 Caulobacter sp.
AGCATCCGCTGGGCAAGCTGCAGCATGCGCGGCAGCTTGCGGGCGACAAGGGACTGGACCGCGGCCTGGTCGCCGCGGCCGATACGCGCCAGCAGCGCCTCGTCCGGATCGCCTTTCAGCGTCAAAGTAAGCTCCCATCGGCGACCGCAAGGCGGCCGCCTCAGGGACTATAGCGTCAGCGGCCGCCACCCATCACGCCTTGTCCGGCCGCCTGGCGCTCGGCGGCGGTCAGGACGCCGTTGCCGTCGGCGTCCATGCGGCCGAAGCGACGCTGGGCCATCTTGCCCAGTTCAGCCTTGTCGAGCGAACCGTCACCGTTGGCGTCCAGCATGCCGAAAGCGCGGCTGCCGTCGCCTTTTCCGCCCTTGCCCTCGCCGCCCTTGGCCTTGCGATTGGCCATACCGGTCTGGAACTCGGCCTTGGAGACCTTGCCGTCGCGGTCGGTGTCCATGCGCATCATCTGGTTGGTGCGGGCGGTCGTGAACTCGCTGAGGGTCAGCTGGCCGTCGCCGTTGGCGTCCGGGCGAGCCTTGCCCGGTGCGGGCTGGGCGCAGGCGGCGCCGGCGGTCATGGCGAGCAGTGCGCCGGCGATCAGGTAGGTTTTCATGGTGCGGGTGTCTCCTTGGTCACGCCCCTGCAGCTTCAACGGCGGGGGCGGTGCGTTCCGTCGGCGGCGTTATCTAAGCGGCGATGATTGTACCGCGGCGCTGCCGACCCACAAAAAAGCCGATGCGTTCGTTGACCCTCCGGAGATCCGCCAAAATGCCCGGCGGCGTGGGCTTTGGCGTAGGCCGGGGCTGTGCGGGCGTAGCCTGGCGTGTAGCCCTGGATGTAGGTCGAGGCCCCGCATTTGCAGGTCGATTCCGCACCGGCCCGACCTACGGTCGACGGGCAGGCGCCGCACGGCCACGGAAGGGCGCCTGGACCGGATCCGTGACTTTTTGAATTCAGGGTATGCTCAGGCGACCAGTCGTTCATAGGCGGCCCTGGCCGCCACCCGGCCGCGGGTCAGCGCCGCTTTCAGGGCCCTGAAATCCCGCGCCCCGCCAGCCCGCGCCAGCAACGCCTTGAGGGCCCTGGGCTCGGCATCGGGGTCCGCCGCGTCGTCCAGGGCCACCTTGAGAAGCTGGCTGAGGTCCTGCTGCATCCGCCAGGCGCCCTCGAGGACCCGCACGGCCTGCGGATCGGCCATGCTGGCTTCGGCCAGGGCGGTCAGGGCGTCGCCGGTGTTCTGGCGCAGGGGGCCGCCCTCCGCGGCGTGGGCCAGCTGGAGGAACTGGGCGGCGAACTCGATGTCGACCAGACCACCGGGCGTCAGTTTCAGGTCCCAAGGGCCCGACGGCGGGCGCTCCTCTTCGAGAAGCTGGCGCATCTCGCGGACGTCGGCGGCTGTCTTCGCCCGATCCCGGGGCCGGCGCAGGGCGGCGTCGATCGCCGCCTGGCAGTCGGCGGCGAAGGCCGGGCTGCTGGCCCAGGCGACGCGGGCGCGGGTCAGGGCCAGCATCTCCCAGGTCTCGGCCTCGCGGTCGTAGTAGGCCTCGAAGGCCTTCATGCTGACCGCGACCGGGCCCTTGCTGCCGGTCGGGCGCAGTTGCATGTCGACCTCGTAGAGACCGCCCTCCCCGGTCGGCGCAGACAGGGCCGCGATCAGACGCTGGGTGAAGCGGCCGTAGAAGGTCTCGGCCCCCCAGCCGCGGCCTTCCGACATCGCCGCCGGATCACTGGAGCGGTAGAGGGTCATCAGGTCGAGGTCGGAGCGGGCGGTCATTTCCCGGCCGCCGCATTTGCCGAGCGCAATGACCGCCACCTCGCCGGGGAATTCGCCGCCCTGCCGCACCGTTTCGGCCAGGGCTGCGGGGGCGAGGCCCGCGATGCACAGGTCGGCGAGGTCGGCGAAGGCGGCGCCGGCGTCGGCCGCCGTCGCCGTGCCGCCGATCACCTGCACGCCGATGCGGAAGGCCTGTTCGCGATGCACACGGCGAGCTGCGTCCATCGCCGCCTCGAAGCCGTCCGCAGCCCCCAGCGCATGGTCGAAGGCGGCCGTCCCCTGCCCGGTTTCAAAGGCGGCGAAAAAGGCCGGGTCCAGCAGGGCGTCCAGCGCCGCCGGCCGGCGGGCCAGGGTGCGGGCCAGTTCCGGCGCGAAGGCCATGACCTGGACCACCAGCTCGAACAGCTTCGGCTGGGCCAGAAACAGCGACTGCACCTGCACGCCCGAGCCCAGCCGCTCGAAGAAGTCGGAGAACCGGCGGAAGGCGGCGTTCGGGGCGCCGGTCGCATGGGCGGCATCGAGCAGCCTGGGAGCCATCCGGGTGAAAAGTTCGCGGCCCCGCTCGGTGCGGGTGGCGGCGATGCGGCCGTGATGCCAGCCACGAATGGCGCCGGATACGGCCGGCGGATCGTCGAAGCCCATGCGCTTGAGGGTGGCCAGGGTCTCCGGGTCGTCCTCGACGCCGGTGAAGATCAGGCTGCCGAAGCGGGAGCTGAGCTCCTCCTCACCCTTGAACAGCTCGCCGTAGGTGGCGTTGACGCCCTTGAGGATCCTGCCGACCGCCGCGTCGAAGCTCTTGAGGCTGGCATGCCCCCACAGGGCCGCCACACGCTTACGGTCGGTATCCGCCTCCGGCAGGCGGTGAGTCTGCTCGTCGGCCAGCATCTGCACCCGGTGCTCAAGGGCCCGCAGCTGGACATAGGCCTCGCGCATCAGCCGGGCGGCCTCGGGCGTGACATGGCCGGACTGTTCCAGAGCGGCCAGGGAGTCCAGGGTCCGCGGCGAGCGCAGCGCCGCCTGGCGGCCGCCGAGGATCAGTTGCTGGGTCTGGACGTAGAACTCGACCTCGCGGATGCCGCCCCGGCCGAGCTTCAGATCGGCGCCCGCCGCCGTCACCCGGTCATCGACCTTGTGGGCGTGGATCTGGCGCTTGATCGAATGGATGTCGGCGATGGCGGCGAAGTCGAGGTTGCGCCGCCAGATGAAGGGCGACAGCTCGCCGAGGAAGTCCCGGCCCGCCTGCATATCCCCGGCTGCCACCCGCGCCTTGATGAAGGCCGCCCGCTCCCAGTTCTGGCCGACGCTCTCATAGTAGGCGAAGGCGGCCGGCACCGGCATGGCCGGCGGGGTGGAGGAAGGGTCGGGCCGCAGGCGCAGGTCGACCCGGAAGACATAGCCGTCGGCTGTGCGGTCCTGCAGCATGCGGGCGACGCCGTGGGTCAGCCGCACGGCCACATCCTGCGGCTCGGCCCCCTCGGCCACCGGCATCAGGTCCGGCTCGTAGAAGACCGAGATGTCGATGTCGCTGCTGTAGTTGAGCTCGAAGGCCCCATGCTTGCCCATGGCCAGGCAGAAGAGGCCGGGCACGGGCCCGCGCGAGTCGTCCGCCGGCGCGGTGAGCCGGCCGCGATCGATCTCGGTCCGCGCGGCCTGGACGAGCGCCGCCTCAAGGGCTGCATCCGCGAAGTGCGACAAGGCCCCGGTGACCTGATCGAGGTCCCAGACGCCGCCCAGGTCGCTGAGCGCACAGAGCAGATGGAGGTCGGCCTTGAGCTGGCGCAGGCGTTTGGCGGCGGTGGCGTTGTCCGGCTCGGCGCCCTGCCCGCGGGCGGCCTCGAGCAGGGATTCAAGTCGCGCCTCCGGATCGGCCCGCAGGGTGTCGAACAGCGAAGACGGCCGCCTGCGGATCAGGCTCGACAGATAGGGTGAGGCGCCCAGCACCGGCGCCAGGGCGTCCCAGACGCTGTCCAGAGCCCCGGCGCCCATGTCGCTTTCGGCGATCTCGCGCGTGCGCTCGGCATGCTTGCTGTCGAGCACTGGCCCGCAGGGCGTCAGCCTGGGCCCCAGCGGGCCGCCGGACGCGGTCACTCCGGCCTCGGCAGGACCAGTGCAACGCGCAGGCCCGGTCCCGAGCCTTCGACCGCGCCTGGCCCCTCCGACAACTCAAGTCGCCCGCCATGGGCCTCGGCGACGGCGGCGACCAGAGACAGGCCAAGGCCGGAGCCGGGTTCGCTGCGGCTGTTCTCCAGACGCACGAAGCGCTGCACAACGCGGGCGCGGTCCTCTTCCGGAACCCCCGGCCCGGTGTCGGTGACCGAAAACTCGACCTCGCCGGACGACCGGCGGCGGACGCGCAGCATCACGGCGCCGCCTTCGGGGGTGTATTTGATGGCGTTGTCGAGCAGGTTGGCGATGGCCTGGGTCAGGATTTCCTTGGCGCCGTTGACGGTTAGGCGGGGGGTCAGCTCGGCCTTGAAGTCGAGGCCTTTGTCCTCGCAGACCGCCTCGTAGAGCTCGGCGATGTTGGAGGCCAGTTCGCCGGGATCGAAGGGCTTGGGATCGGGCACACGGCCGGCCGCCTGCAGCCGGGCGATGGCCAGCACGGCGTTGAAGGTGCTGAGCACATTGTCGGCGTCGATCAGGGCCTGTTCCATCGCCTGCAGGGGATCGCCCTTGCCGTTCTCGATCTCGATCAGACTGGCTTCCAGCCGGGCGCGCAGGCGGGTCAGGGGCGAGCGCAGGTCATGGGCGATGGCGTCGCCGGCGTGGCGCAGGCCGCCCATCGACTGCTCCAGACGATCGAGCATGTCGTTCAGCCCCTCGGCCAGCTCGTCATACTCGTCGCGCACGCCGCGCACCCGAACCCGGGCCCGCAGATCGCCGCCGCGCACCGCCGCCACCGCCTCGGTCAGGCCCTGCATCTGGCGCGCGACGTTGCGGCTGACCAGGATGCCGCCGGCCAGGCCGAGAATGATGATCAGCGCGCCCGCGCCCCAGAGCGCCCGGGCGATACCGACGACGAAAGCCTCGCTCTCACTGACGTCCGCCCCGACGAACAGGATCTCCCCGCCTTCGAGCCGCTCCTGCAGGCCTCGCGCCGATTTGCGGATCTCGCCGCCGTCCAGGTCGGTGTCGGTGAGGGTAAACCGCGCCCAGTTTTCACCCTTCTCGGTCGCGTCAATCGGCGAGACGGGAATGGTGCCGCTGATCTTCTTGCCGTCCTTGTCCATCAACAAATAGACGAAGGGCCTCTCGCTGGCCGAGCGCTCGATGATGGCGGTGTTCAGGCCGGCGACCCCGCCCTGGCGGTAGGTGGCCTCCAGCGAGTTCATTTCGCGGGCGATCTCGTCGTCGGCCCGACGGCTGACCTCGCCGGCCGTGGCGACATAGATGTAGCCCAGGAACGCCGCCGCCGCCGCCGCGAACAGGGCGAGGAACAGCAGGGTCAGGCGGAATGTGGTGGTGCGGATGAAGCGGGGGAGTTTCATCATGGGTCACTCCCTCCAAGCAAATCTTCGATATCGCGCCGGCCATCAACAAGGCGGGTCACCAGCACACCTCGCCGATCTTCCATCGGCTCGTAGAAAATCACCCATGGTTTGACCGAAAACGACCGTGGATGCCCCACGATTTCGGTTCGAACTCGCCCCATCTCAGGAAATCGCGCCAGGTTTCGAACCGCCCGATCTATCCGTCTCGCAAACGCCTCGGCCGCATTGGGCCCTGTATCGATCAGGAGCCAGAGGAAGAGTCCATCGAAGTCACGGTCTGCTTCAGGCGCAAACTCGAAGTCCTCCTCCACCATTGTCGACAATCAATCGCGCTTGCCGGCAAGGTAGTCCGCATATCGCCTATGGCCCCGCGCGATCGCTTCCTCAACATTCCACTTCCGACCTTCACCGCGGGCAAGCGACGCGCGCGCCTCAGCTATCATACCTCCGAGGGCATCGCGGTTCCGGGCGATAAACGCGTCTTCCCAACCTTCGAAAGCCTTGGCGTCCTCCGCCATGCCTTCCGGCGTCTCGGGATGCTCAGGGTCGGATGTCATGTCGCCACCCTACCACATCTCTACGGATCGAGCCGGTACCCGGCTCCGCGCACCGTCTGCAACATGGCCCGGTCGAAGCCCTTGTCGATCTTTGAGCGCAGGCGGGAAATGTGGACGTCGATGACGTTGGTCTGGGGGTCGAAGTGGTATTCCCAGACCTTCTCCAGCAGCATGGTGCGGGTCACCGACTGGCCGGCGTGGCGCATCAGGAACTCCAGCAGCTGGAACTCACGCGGCTGCAGGTCGACCTCCTTGCCGGCGCGGTGAACCTCGCGGGACAGGAGGTTCATCTCCAGGTCGCCGACCTTCAGCGTGGTGGAGACAGCCCCCGTCTCGCGGCGGCGCGACAGGGCCTCGACCCGGGCGATCAGCTCGGCGAAGGCGTAGGGCTTGACCAGATAGTCATCGGCGCCGGCTTTCAGGCCGACCACACGGTCGTCGATCTCGCCCATGGCCGAGAGAAACAGCACCGGGGTGGCGTCGCCCTCGCGGCGAAGGGTCTCGACGACACTGACGCCATCGCGGCGCGGCATCATCCGGTCGACGATGAGGACGTTGAATTCACCGGCGCGGGCGGCCTCCAGGCCGAACTCGCCGTCCGAGGCATGCTCGCATTCGTAGCCGGCCTCCGACAGGCCACGCTTCATGGCCTCCGCCGCTTCGATATCGTCTTCGATGATGAGAATACGCATGCCGCCCGCCCCTGGGAGAAGTCGAAGGGCGGCCCCGACTCAGGGCCGCCACAACCTAGACTAACCCGGGATCTTAACCGGGACGAACTGCGTCGAACCACCGACCGCAAAGCCCATCAGGACGGTCGGACGACCGGCCTTTTTGGCCGCGTCGACGGCGGCGGCGACTTCCGCCGCCGTGGCCACCTTGCGGGTGTTGACGCTGACGATCACCGAGCCGCGACGCACCCCCTGCTCGGCGGCGTCGGAGTCGGCGCGAACGGTCTCGACCAGCACGCCCTGCTCGACGTTGAGCCGGCTCTTGGTCGCCGCATCGATGGGAGCCAGGGCCATGCCCAGGACCACAGGACGCTGAGCCGGGACGATCGGCGGGGTCGCACCCTTCGGCGCCGCGCCGGGCGCATCCGGCGAGCTCAGCTCGGCCAGTTGCTTGGCCGAGGGACGCACGCCCGACTGGATCGAAACAACCTGCTTCTTGCCATCACGCAGGACGTCCAGCTTGAGCACGCCGCCAGGAGGCGCCTTGGCCACTTCACGGGTCAGGGACGTCGAGGACGTCACCGGATTGCCGTTGACGGCGGTGACGATGTCGTCGCGCTGCAGGCCGCCCTTGGAGGCCGGACCGCCAGGCGTCAGGTCGGCGACGATGGCCGCCTTGATGGCGCCCAGGCCAAGCGCCTCGCCCATGTCCGGGGTGAAGTTCTGGATCGTCGCGCCGATGTAGCCGCGGGTCACCTTGCCGTTGGTGATCAGCTGGCGGGTAACGCTGTCGGCCAGTTCGGCCGGAATGGCGAAGCCGATGCCGACCGAGCCGCCTGTGGGGGAGAAGATGGCGCTGTTGACGCCGATCACCCGGCCGTAGGTGTCGAAGGTCGGGCCGCCACTGTTGCCGCGGTTGATCGGCGCGTCGACCTGGATGAAGTCGACGAACGGGCCGTCGTTGATGTCACGGGCGAGCGCCGAGACGATGCCGGCCGTAGCGGTGCCACCAAGGCCAAAGGGGTTGCCGACGGTGATGACCCAGTCGCCGACCCGCGGCTTGGCGTCGTTCTCGAAGTTGACGAAGGAGAAGCCCTTGCCCTCGACCTTGAGCACCGCCAGGTCGGTGCCATCGTCGGAGCCGACCACCTTGGCCTTCAGCTCGCGGCCGTCCTTCAGGGTGACGGTGATCTCGTCCGCCCCGTCGATGACGTGGTTGTTGGTGACCAGGTAGCCGTCAGCCGAGATGAAGAAGCCCGAGCCCGAAGAGGCCTGACGCGGCAGACCGCCGCCCTGACCGCCCTCCTCGCCGCCGTTCTCCTCCCCCTCTTCGCCCTGTCCGGGCAGGTTGAAGGGCAGGCCGGGGATACCGCGCAGGGTGGAGGGATCGACCTTGGATTTCACGTCGATGGACACGACGGCCGGAGAAACCTTTTCGAAGATGTCGGCAAAGCTCATCGGTGCGCCGGGCGGCGGCGCGAAGTTGACCCGCGTGGAGGACAGCTGGGCGGCGGCGGCATAGTTGCCCTCGGCCGCGTCGGCCATCCGCATGCCCACGCCGGCCATGGCGGCGGCGGCGACGCCGACCCCGGCAACCGCGCCGACGACAAATCCACTCTTCTTCGATGACTTCGTCATTTCAGTTCCTGCGCCCGGCGATGCGCCGGTGTTTCCACGTCCAAGTTAGAAGCGTTGCCGCGATGTGCAACGCTGCTCAAGTTAGTTTTGCGTCATGAGCGGTGTGTTAGTTGCGGCAGGATCGCGGCGGCTTGGTGTCAAACCGGCCCTTCGCGCGTCAATTGCGCAAGTCGCGCCTCATCTTCCGGCGAAAGGGCCGCCGTCTGAGGGCGTTGGCGCAGGCGCAGGACCAGCAGGCCGCCGCCGATCAACAGCACCAGGACGGGCGCCCCCCACAGGACAGCATTGGGTGCCGAGACCGCCGGCTTGAGCAGGGCGAACTCGCCATAGCGGTCGACGAGGAAGTCGCGGATCTGCTGATCACTGCGGCCGGCGGCGATCTGTTCGCGGATCACCTTGCGCAGGTCGAGGGCCAGGGCGGCGGTGGAATCGTCGATCGACTCGTTCTGGCAGACGAGGCAGCGAACCTCGCGGAACAGCTCTCGGGCGCGGGCTTCCTGGGCCGGGTCGGCCATACGCTCTGACGGATCGGAGGCGGCGGCGATGCAGGCGAAGGCGGCCAGGGCGATCAGGAGGCGCTTCACGCGGCGGCCTCCTGGCTCTTGCGGCCGACAGCCAGGCGCAGGCGGCGATCGGACAGCGACACCGCCCCGCCGAGCGCCATCAGCAAGGGGCCGAGGAAGATCAGCTGGACCCAGGGATTGAAGTAGCCGCGGATCAGCCAGGCCGGGGCGCCCTGCGCCGTCGTGCGGCGCTCACCGAGGGTGATGTAGACCTGATCGAGCCCGCGATAGCAGATCGCCACCTCCTGGGTGGTCTGGCCGCCCGCGGGGTAGAAGCGGCGCTCAGGCCTGGCTTCACAGACGACCTTGCCGCCCTTGCGCACGGTCAGCAGGGCCTGTTCGGCCAGGTAGTTGGGCCCATCGACGACCCCGACGCTGTCCAGGGTCAACTCATAGCCGCCGAGCGGCACGCGGCGGCCGGGGTCCATGACCTCGGCCAGCTCGATCTTCCAGGCCGTCTCGAAACAGGCGCCGAGGATGAAGAGGCCCAGGCCGAAGTGGGCGAGGCTGGAGCCCCAGGCCCCGCGCGGCAGGCCGCCGAAGCGGCGACGCACTTCAGGCCAGGGCGCGCGGAAGGCCCGCACCCGCTCGGCGATCTCGGTGATGGCGCCGGCCAGAAGCCAGAAGCCCAGCGCCACGCCGGCGCTGGCGAAGGCCTTGCGCGGGCTGACGATAGCGAGAGTGAGAAGGCCGGCGCCGATGGCCAGCAAGGCCGCGAAGCCCAGCCGCTGGGCCGCGCCGAGCGCGTCGCCCCGTTTCCAGGCCAGCATGGGACCGAAGGGCAGCAGGACCAGGCCGATGACCATGATCGGCACGAAGATGAGGTTGAAGTAGGGAGGGCCGACCGAGACGGTCTGGCCGTCCAGCGCCTCGCGGATCAGGGGGAACAGGGTGCCGAACATCACCGCCGCCGCAGCCGCGGTCAGGACGATGTTGTTGACGACCATGGCGCTCTCGCGGCTGATCGGCTTGAAGGCCCCGCCCGGCGTCAGGCTGGGCGCGCGCCAGGCGAAGAGGGCGAAGGCGGCGCCGGACGACAGGCCGAGGATGCCCAGCAGCAGCATGCCGCGCTCGGGATCGACGGCGAAGGCGTGAACCGATGTCAGCACCCCCGAGCGCACCAGGAAGGCGCCGAGCATGGAGAAGGTAAAGGCGGCGATGGCCAGGAACAGGGTCCAGCCCGGCAAGGCGCCGCGCTTTTCGGTGACCACGGCCGAGTGCAGCAAGGCCGCGCCCATCAGCCAGGGCATGAAGCTGGCGTTCTCGACCGGATCCCAGAACCACCAGCCGCCCCAGCCCAGCTCGTAATAGGCCCAGAAACTGCCCAGCGTGATGCCGATGGTCAGCAGGCCCCAGGCGGCCAGGGTCCAGGGCCGGATCCAGCGGGCCCAGGCGGCGTCGATGCGGCCGCCGATCAGGGCGGCGACGGCCAGGCTGAAGACCACCGAAAAACCGACATAGCCGAGGTAGAGCATCGGCGGATGGATCGCCAGGGCCGGGTCCTGCAGCAGGGGATTGAGGGAGGCGCCTTCGTCGGGCGCGACGGCGAGCCTGGCCATCGGGTTGGAGGCGAACACGGTGTAGGCCAGGAACAGCGCGCTGAGCGCGCCCTGCACGGCGATGGTGCGGGACCGCAGGTCGCGGGGCAGGTCGCGCCCGAACCAGCCGACGGCGGCGCCGAAGCCGGTCAGGGCCAGGCACCACAGAACCATGGATCCCTCATGGTTGCCCCATGCCCCGGTCACGCGGTAAAGTAGCGGTTTGGCGGTGTGGCTGTTGTTGGCGACATTGGCGACGGAGAAGTCGCTGGTCACGAAGGCATAGATCAGCGCCGCGAAGGTGACGAGCAGGGCCAGGAAGGCGCCGGTGGCCGCCCCCTCGCCGGCGCCGGCCAGCAGCGGCCGACGCGCCCCGGCCGCCGACAGGGCGGTCTGGGCGAGCGACAGGACAAGGGCGAGAATGAGGGCGAAGGCGCCCAGTTCGACGATCATGCGCCGTCCTGTTTGGAATAGGCGGGTTTGGCGGGCGCGTTGTGCTCTGGCCGCTCGCCGTCGCCGCGCCATTCGCCCTGATCCTTCAGGGCCTTGGTGACTTCGCGCGGCATATACTTTTCATCGTGCTTGGCCAGAACCCGCTCGGCGACGAACACGCCGTCGGGGCGCAGGGCGCCCTCGGCGACGACGCCCTGGCCTTCCTTGAACAGGCTGGTGACCTCGCCGTCGTAGATCACGGTCATGCCCGCCTGGTTATCGACCACGCGAAAGGTCATCGCCTCGCCCTGCCTCTTCAGGCTGCCGACCTCGACGAGGCCGCCGAGCTGGAAGGCCTTGCCGGGCTTGAGCTCAGCGGTGCGCACCTGGCCAGGGGTGAGAAACAACGAGATGTTCTCGCGCAGGCCGTAGAGGGTCAGGCCGACCGCCAAAGCCAGCACGGGCGCGCAGGCCAGCACGATGGTCAGCCGCCGCCGGGCCTTGTGCGATTTGGGCCAGAAACTCATTTCGCCTTCTCCACTTCACCCTGCAGCGCCCGCAGAACCTGCGGTTGGTCCTTGTAGAGATCACGAGCGCGGGCCAGGGCTGCGTCCCGCTTGCCGGTCTCGCCCAGCACGCCGTAGGCGCGCACCAGCCGCACCCAGCCTTCAGGATCGTTCGGGTCGGCCTCGAGCCGGGCGGCCAGGCCGTCGACCATGGCGCGGATCTGCTCGGGACCCACACCGGACGCCGCGGCGGGCTGTTGCGGCGCGGGCGGCTTGCCCGTGCGCTCGACTTCGGCGATCTGCGCCATCAGGCCGGCGCGGCGGGGATCGGCGGCCGGCAGTTCGGCCAGCAGGGCGCGCCAGGCGGCCAGGCCCGCCGCGGGCTTGCCGTCGGCGACGTCCGCCAGGCCAAGATAAAAGCGCGGCGCTTCCGCCTTCGGATTGAGGCGCACCGCCTCGCTGAAAGCCTTGCGGGCGTCCACACCGATCTCGCCATTGCCGGTCATCATGAACAGCTCGCCCTGCTGGGCCCAGAGATCGGCATTGGTCGGTTCGATTGCAACGGCCTGGCGCAGCGCCCGGCCCGCGCCCATCAGGTCATTGGACTCCACCCGCGCCTTGGCCAGCATCTCGAGCAGCCGGGCGTCGTTCGGCTTTGTCCGGGCGACTTCGGTCAGGACGGCGGCGATCTGAGGCGCGGTCAGGGTGGCGGGGTCAGCCTGGCGCCAGGCGACGATCCGCGCCTTCATCGGCGCGTCGGCCAGGCCGGGGCTTCCGACACCGAGGTACATGGCGAAGCTCGCGAGAGGGGCCAGAACCGCCGCCGCCAGAGCGACCTTGCGGCCACCGGACAGGGCTTGCGGCCGGACCGCGTTGTCGGCCGCCAGCAGCCGCCGGCCCGCCTCGGCGCGGACTTCCGCCTGCTCGGCGGGGCTTAGCAGGCCTCGGGTGACCAGATCGTCGATCTCGTCCAGCTGGCGCCGATGCATGGCGACACCCGGATCGTCTTCATCATCCGCCGCCGCGGCCCGCTTTTGGGCAAGCGTCAGCATCAACCAACCCGCCACCGCCGACAGCAGGGCGGCGGCGGTCCAGAACAGGACGGTGAGCCAGAAGGACATAGGGCGCTGTTAGCGGAAATCGAAGGCGGGGGCGAGGCGGCAAAAAAGATGGTGATGGCGACGGGTCAGTCGCGGCATACCTCTTTCATAGATAGGCGGGTCTGCGCCTTGATCCAGCGCAACCCGCGCCTCAGGCCGCAGCCAGGCGCCGGCGGACGATCTGCGCCGCCTTGTCGTCCTTGCTCAGGGTCAGGATTTCGGCGGCGACGGTCAGGAAGGCGCGGATTCGGTCGGGGTTCTCGACATCGCCGGAGCGCAGGTGCTCCAGGGCGTCCTCGACGTAGGGATCGATGTGCTTGTCGACCGCTTCCATGATGCGGGACCTGGTGGCGCCGAAGCCCCCGGTGTCGGCGCTGGAGCGAACTTCCTCGGCGAAGGCCAGCAGGCTCATCGCATGGCCGACCGCCTTCAGGTCAGGATCGGCCGACAGTTTCGGCGTGGCCTTGATCAGCCCGGCGCCGTAGCGGAGCGCCTGCACCGGCAGGGCCTGTCCGACGGCGGACTCGATTTCCTTCAGCCGGCCCTCGACAGACAGCGCCAGTCCTCGCTTCTGGCCGGCCAGTCGCTTGCCCCACTCGCCGTCCGGTCTCATCTGGACCGCCTCCTCCAGTTCGGCGATGGCGATGGAGGCCTTGTGCACAGCGCGGCCGGCCGCCCGACCGGCGACCGCGCCGCCGCTGGTGTCGAAGCTGCGCACCTTGCTCAGGTGGTCATCGACGGCGTCCATGAGCATCACCCCGAAGGATGCGAGGTCGGAATCGGCAAGGTAACGCTCGCTCGGCCGGTCCATGATCGCCGAGATGACCCGGAGGATCTGGCCAGGCTCGCCCAAGCGTGAGGCCAGCATCTGGAAGAACAGCGGACCGGCGTCAGGCGCCACGCCGACACTGTCGCGATAGGCCAGGCGAGCGGCGGCGCGGCGCTCAGGGTCCATCCGGGCCAGCCAGTCGCCCAGATGCGGCAGGCATCGGCGCACAATCGGCGCCAGAGCCAGCGCCGGCAACAGGCGCTGGGCGTCGATGCCTGCGAGGGAGGCCGGGCGATCCTCGGCCTGAAGGTCCCTGGCGGCCAGCAGGCAGAGGGCATCGAAGGCCCCGGGATCGACATCTTCAGGATTGTAGGCGCTGGCGGAAAGCTGCGCGTGGGCGACCGGGCCCGGCCAGGCCGTTTTCAGATGGCTCCACAACAGGCCCAGATGGCTGGCCGGGAACTGCGCAAGCGGGCCGCTGAAAAGTCCGATGATCGGGGCCAGCGCCAGGTTGCGGACTTTGCGATCCTTGGTCTCACGATCGACCAGCAGCCAGACCGAGCCCAGCGGCCCGTCGCGGACGGCGTCGTCGGATAGGGCGTGCTCGAGCTTGCGCAACACGCCGTCGGGCGCGTTGTCGATCAGCATCCGGAGCAGTCCAGCCTTGGCCGGCGAAAGCTCGCCCATGAGTCATGCCCAAAGCCGCCCGAATGACGGCAATAACCTAAATGGCGTATTGGTAGTTAACGAAGGCCGAAACCGCCCGTTCAGCCCTCTGCCCGTGGCAATTTAACCGTCACCTCAAGCCCGCCCATGCCGCTGTCGCCCAGCACCAGGTCGCCGCCGTAGGCCCGGGCCAGTTCGTCGACGATCGCCAGGCCCAGGCCGGAGCCCGGCGCGGTCTCGTCCAGACGGGCGCCTCGCTTGATGACTTCCTCGCGGCGTTCGGCCGGCAGGCCCGGCCCGTCGTCCTCGATGGTGACGGTCAGCCAGTCGGGCCCGGCCGCGGCGGCCGTCGCGCGGACATTGCGTTTGCACCAGATGCCGGCGTTTTCCAGGATGTTGCCGATCAGCTCCTGCAGGTCCTGGCGCTCGCCGCGGAAGCAGAGGTCGTCTGGCGACCGCCAGTCGATGGTGACGCCCTTGTCCTGGAATATCCGCTCCATCGTCACGGCCAGTTCGTCGAGCACCGCCGAGACGTCCGTACGCTCGCCGGTGCTCTGTGAGCGGGCGGCGGCGCGGGCCCGGCGCAGGTGGTGCTCGACATGGGCCCGCATGGCCTCGGCCTGACGCTCGACGATGTCGGACAGCTCGCCCGGCGTGCTGCGCGCTTCGGTCAGCATCACCGCCAGCGGGGTCTTCAGGGCGTGGGCCAGGTTTCCGACATGGGTGCGCTGGCGCTCGACCACATCCTGGTTGTGGGCCACCAGGGCATTCAGTTCACCGGCCAGCGGCGACAACTCGGCCGGATAGTCGCCGACCAACCGCTCGGCCTTGCCCCTCCGCACCAGCGCCACCTCGCGGCGGAGGCCGAACAGGGGCGCGAGACCGATACGGACCTGCAGATAGACAGCCAGGATCAATCCTGCGCCGAGCACTACCAGGGCGCCGATGATCACGGCGATGAAACGGTTGGCGGCGTCGTCGATCGATTCGCGGTTCTCGGCGGCCATGAAGACCACCGGCTTGTCGCGGCCCGGAATGGAGCCGACCTGGGCGGCGGCGTGGAGGCGCTTGCCCAGCGGATCGACGGTGTCGAAGTAGACGCTGGTCCCGGGGGTCCTGGCCGCGGCGGGTGCGACGTCGGCCGGCACCGTGAGGTTGCTGTCCCAGATCGACCGCGACTTGACCAGTGGCCTGACAGCGCCCTGGGCGTCGAGCTCGGCGATCTGCCAGTAGAAGCCGCTGTAGGGGCGGTAGGCCCGCACATCGGTCATCGGCGGGGCGTAGACCTGGCCGTTGTCGACAGTGGTCTCGGCCTGCAGTCCCCGGATGGATTCCTCCAGCCCGGCTTCAAAGCGCTGGACGGAGGCCTGGCGGAACAGGTGGTTGAGGCCGAACCCGGCCAGCACCAGCATGGCTATGCTCCACAACCCCGCCAGCAGCACCAGCCGCAGAACGAGCGAGGAGCGCCTCAGGCTCCGGAAAAGGGGCAGGCGATTCCGCGCTTTGCCGCGCGTACCGCTCACGCGTCGCTCTCACCCTCGAGGGCCATGATGCGGTAGCCGAGGCCGCGCACGGTTTCGACGCGATCCTGGCCGATCTTCTTGCGCACCCGGCCGATGAACACCTCGATGGTGTTGGAGTCGCGGTCGAAGTCCTGGTCGTACAGGTGCTCGACCAGCTCGGTGCGGCTGATCACCCGGCCCTGGTGCATCATCATGTAGTGCAGCAGCCGGTACTCCAGCGAGGTCAGGCGAAGCGGCTCGCCGTTCACCGAGGCACGGGCGGCGCGGGGATCGAGGCGCAGACCGCCGCAGGACAGCTGCGGGCTGGCATGACCGGCCGAGCGGCGGACCAGGGCGCGCAGGCGGGCCAGAAGCTCCTCGGTGTGGAACGGCTTGGTCAGGTAGTCGTCGGCCCCGGCGTCGAAGCCGGCCACCTTCTGGCTCCAGTTATCGCGGGCCGTGAGGATCAGCACCGGGGTGGCGACGTTCTCACGCCGCCACTTTTCCAGCACCGACACCCCGTCGATCTTGGGCAGACCAAGATCGAGGATAACCGCGTCATAGGGCTCGGTCTCGCCGAGGAAGTGGCCTTCCTCGCCGTCCGCGGCGTGGTCAACGGCATAGCCGGCGTCGCCGAGGGCCAGCTTGAGCTGGCGCGACAGATCGGGATCGTCTTCGACGAGCAGAATGCGCATGGATTGAACCCTAGAACTGGCCTGTGGCCGCGTCGACCATGAAGTCTTCGAATCGCCCGCCGGGGAAGCGCAGGCGCATCCAGTAATACTTGCGGCCGCCCTGCATCCGGGGATTGGCGTTGACGTACTCGCCGCCGGTGCGGCTCTCGACCATGCGGATCAGCTGGGACAAGGGAATTTCCCGCTCGCGGGGCGCCTCAGAGCCGCCGCGATCACCCTTGCGACCGCCCTGCTCCTGCCTGTCGGCCTTGGGCCCACGGCCCTGCGCGTCCGCGGCCACGGGGATGGCGGCGGTCAGGAGCGCGGCTGCAAAAAGGGCGACGAGACGTTTCATGCCTGTGCTTCTAGAGCCCATCGTCTGAATGGCGGCTGAATGAACAGGTTATGCAAGCTGTGCGAAGCGCTGTCACGGGACGGCGCGCCACAGGCGAGAGATCAGCGCCGTTTGGCGGCGTAGGGGCGCTTGGCCTTCCACTCCTGGGCGAACTGCTCGAGTTCCGGGCCGGGCACGTCGGGCAGGGTGACCACCAGCCGGGCCACCAGGTCGCCGCGCTTGCCCTTGGCGTCGATGAAGCCCCGCCCTTTCAGGCGCAGCTGCTGGCCGCTGTTGCTGCCCTTGGGCACCGTCAGGGCGACGTTGCCGTCCGGCGTCGGGGCCTCGACCTTGCCGCCCAGAACCGCGTCGGGAACCGTGATCGGCACGTCCATGATCAGGGTGTCGCCCTCGCGGCGGTAAATGGCGTGGGGCCGGATGCCCAGTTCGATCAGGGCGTCGCCCGCACCGCCCCGGCCCGGCGCCCCCTGCCCCTTCAGCCGCAGGGTCTGGCCATCCTGCGCGCCCTTGGGGATCGAAACCTCGATGGTGCGGCCGTCGGAGAAGGCGATGCGCTTCTTGGTCCCGCGGATTGCGTCTTCCAGATCGATATCGATCCTGGCGCGGACATCCTGCCCCTTGGTCGAGAAGCCGCCGAAGCCGCCCGGATTGCGACCCGGGCCTCCGCTGCGGCCGAACATCTCGCCGAGAATGTCGTTGAGGTCGACGCCGTCCGGGCCCTGACCGCCGGCCGGTCCGCGCGGCGACCAGCCGCCCGCCCCCGCGCCGCCGCCGCGTCCGAAGGGGCTCTGCTCGCGGCCCTCGGCGTCGATCTCGCCACGGTCGAACTTCTTGCGCTTTTCCTCGTCGCCAACGATGTCGAAGGCGCCCGAGACGCGCTTGAACTTTTCCTCGGCGGCCTTGTCACCGGGATTGGCGTCGGGGTGATGCTGCTTGGCCAGCTTGCGAAACGCCTTGCGGATGTCGTCATGCGACGCACTGCGGGAAACGCCCAGCTCCAGATAGGGGTCGCGCGCCAAGGATACCTCTTCAAAAAACGAACGTCGGCGGAAGGCCTCTACCTAAGCCAACGCGCGGCCCGCGCAAGGGGCGGTGTTGTAAATATGCCACTTTGCTGTCGTGCGCTGGCGGTTTGGGCGGAGTACTGGCGGCCGAGCCGCTACAGGGAGGGCGTCTTTCGCGGAATGAAGGTGGCTCGCGTCACGGTGACCGTCATGCCGCCCGCGTCGCTGTCGGCCTCGAGCCGGGCGTCCAGTTGCTTGACCAGAGCCTGGACAATAACTGTTCCCAGTCCACCGGACGCGCCGGCCACCGAACTGACCGGGGTGACCGAGGGCTTGCCGACGCCGTTGTCACAGACGGTCAGCTTCCAGTCCTCGCCCACGCTCTCATAGGTGACCCGCACCTGCGCGCCTTTGCGACCCGTCGGGAAGGCATACTTCACCGCGTTGATAACCAGCTCGGTGACGATCAGCCCGATGCTCACCGCATGGGCCGAACTCATCCGTCCCTCGTCGGCGACGACCTCCAGCAAGATCGGCCGATCCTCGGCGATCATCGACCGGCCGAGACTCTCGCACAGCTTCTTGAGATAGGGGCCGACGGCGATGTCATCGATGCCCTCGACCGCATGCAGGTGCGTCTGCACCGCCGCCACGCTCATTACCCGCTGGTGGGCGTCGCGCAGATGATCCCGCGTCTCGGGCGACGTCACCGCCCGCGCCTTCAGCATCAGGATGCTGGCGATGATCTGCAGGCTGTTGGCGACCCGGTGCTCCATCTCCTTCAGCAGGATCTGCTTCTGCTCCAGCAGCGACTCGGTGCGGACCAGCAGCTCGGCGAGTTCCTTCTCCAGGGCCCGCCGGGCGGTGATGTCGGTGAAGGCCAGCAGGATGGTGTGGTCGGGGCTGGTCTCATAGATAACCTTGCGGGCGTTCAGCAGCATGATCCGCTGGCCGACCCCTGGAAAAACGTGGCTGACCTCGAAGTCGTCCATCGCCGCCTTCTCGGGGATGATGGTCTCCAGCAGCAGCCGCAGGGCCGGAATGTCCCACTGGCCATCGCCAAGGTCGTAGAGCAGCGCCCCGAACGTGGCCTCGGCCTCGACCTTGAAGGTCTCGTAGAAGGCGCGGCTGGCCGCCATCACCCGCAGGTCGGCGTCCAGCACCAGCAGCGGTTCATGGATGGTGTTGACGATCGCCTGGGCGAGCGTCTGGGCCTCCGCAATCCCCTGCAGGGGGTTCATCATGGCGGAAGGGCGATGCCGATCTGTAGCGCGGGGGCGGCGGCCGGGGTCGACCGCAAGGAACACCCAGAGAGGGTATAAAACATCGATCCGACAAAGTCCCACCGGAACGGACGCTGGCTGTCGAAAAAGGGCGTTGCGCCCCTCAGAACAAGGCGTTCGTCATGCCGCCGTCGACGACCAGGCTCTGGCCGACGACATAGCCGGCGAAGTCGCCGCACAACATGGCGACCACCTTGCCGACCTCGTCCGCCGTGCCCACGCGGCGGGCGGCGATACGCATCTGCTTGGCGAACAGGGCCTCGGCCCCGGCCCGGTCGAGCCCGTTCTTCTCGGCCAGGGCGGACAGGGTGCGCTCCAGCCCGTCGGTCGCCACCATGCCCGGCAGCAGGCAGTTGATGGCCACATTGTCCCGCGCCAGCCGCCGCCCGACCGCCGCGCAATAGTTGACCAGCGCCGAGCGCGCCGGGCCCGACAACAGCCGCGTCTCGCTGGGATACTTCGCCGCCACCGTGGCGATGGCGACCACCCGGCCCCAGCGTCGCGCCGCCATGCCCTCGCTGAAATGCCGGATGAGCTCCACCGGCCCCACCAGGCCGCTGGTCACCGAGCCCAGCCAGTTGGCTTCGGTGATGGCGCGGAAGTCTTCGACCGCGGCGGGGGGCGAGACGCTGATCACCAGGATGTCGGCGTGGGGGCAGGCGGCGGCCAGTGTCGCCCGGCCCCCCGGCGTCGAATGGTCGGCCACCACGGGCGTCACTCTGGCCCCGGTGGCCGCGGCGATCTCCGCCGCCGCCACCAGCAGGCGCGCCTCGCCGCGCGCCGACAGGACGATGTCAGCCCCCTCCCCCGCCAGGGTCAGGGCGGCGGCCTTGCCCATGCCGGCGCTGCCGCCGGCGATAAGGGCGATGCGGCCCCTGATGCCTAGGTCCATGTCGATTTTCCCTGGGAGACGCGGCGGTCCTGACTGGTCGAAGCGGCAACCCATATACCGCGCCGTTCCAGCCCACAAAAACTCCGCGCAACCGCTCGAGCCGTGGGCTCACGGAGCGCCGACGCCGGGCGGCAGGCCGTCTTGGGGCCGCGGGTCGCAACTGCAGAGGGCCGTCCGGCGCCCCCGGAACCAAACCACCGCCCCAACCGCTCCCTCCTCCACGGGTTCGCGATCGTCGCCGACCTTCGGAGACCCTGCATGTCCATTCTCGCCTGGATCGTCCTCGGCATCGTCGCCGGCTTTATCGCCAGCAAGCTCATCAACAAGTCCGGCAGCGGCCTGGTCATTGACCTGGTGCTGGGCGTGGTCGGGGCCGTCGTAGGCGGCTGGCTGTTCAACCAGTTCGGCAGCGCCGGGGTGACCGGCTTCAATCTCTACAGCCTGTTCGTCGCCGTGATCGGCGCGGTGGTGGTGCTGCTCATCTACCACCTGGTGTTCCGTCGCAGCCGCATCTGACGCGGCGGGCTCTGGTCCCAGAGAAAAGGCTCCCCGGCATCTCTGCCGGGGAGCCTTTTTCGTTCCGCCCGGGGGTTCGGGGGGCGAGTCGGGGCGGAACGACCGGTCTGAACCAGCAATCTCAAACGCGCCGCGAAGGGGATGGTTCGGTCTACCGGCGGGATCGTTGGGGTTGTTGGTCGATTGTGAGCGCCCGGTGCAAACAGGGTTAGTGCTGCTCCCAAACTCCCGCTCATCCCGGCGAATGCCGGGACCCATTTCGTAGGGCGCGGACTCCTGGGATTTGCCTTCGGAGTGGATGGGAAGGGTCGCGAGGAAGGCTTCGATGTGCCCCGGCGGACCTATCCCACAGGTCTCCCAGTAGAGGTCGCGCCAGTTGGGATTTTCCTCCTGGATCGCGAGGATTTTCCAGGAACGGCGCCATTCCTTCATTCGCCGTTCGCAGCGAAAGGCGGCCTCGCGGGTGTCGAAGGTGCGGAACCAGACGAGTTGGTCGCAGCCGTATTTGGCGGTGAAGCCGTCGAAGGTCTTGGCTTTGTGCTGGCCTATGCGCGTGGTGAGGCTGTCGGTGCTGCCGATGTAGAGCGTGCCGAGCTGTCCGCTGGCTACGATGTAGCAGTAGAAGGCCATGGGTTGAGGATGGCAGATTTAGAACAAATAGGCAACATCTCGCCCTACGAAATGGGTCCCGGCATTCGCCGGGATGAGCGGAGTGGGGGCGGGAGGGCTTGGGGGTAGATTGCCCCTTCAGACCGGCTCCATCCCGAACCCGGCTTCGGAGAACACCTCCAGCCCCTCCGGCTTCGGGGGCGGCGGCTCGCCGGCCATCCGGGCCAGCAGGTAGCCGACGGCCAGCACCATGTCGGCGGCGTTGTAGGGCTTGGGCAGGGAGCCGACGGCGACCGTCCTGGCAGAGTGGGCGCGGCTGGTCTGGCCGCTGATCAACAGGACGGGGATGCCCAGGGCCTTCAGGTGCTCGGCCAGTTCGATTCCGTCATCGCGGCCGGCGAGGCGGATGTTGACCAGGGCCAGATCCGGCCGGCTCTGGCGGGCGACTTCCAGAGCCTTGGCATGGCGTTCAGTCAGGTCGAGGACGCGGTAGCCGGCCTCGACAAGCTCGTCGCGCAGGATCATCGCCACAAGGGCCTCGTCCTCCACGATCATCAGGGTCTTGCCGAGCCCAGCGGGCTTTTCGTTCGGGGTCATGATCTTTCCTCCGCGCGCTGCGCGCCGGCGTCGTCGTCCCGCGCCGTGCGGGGGTCTTCGTGAACCAGGGCGACACGGGTGTGCTGGATGGAAACCTGCGTGCCCGGATGGCGGGGTGAAATCTCGACGACGGCGCCCAGTTGGCGGGCGAGAGCCTGCACGATGCTGGTCCCCATGCCGGTGCGGACCGGGGCGATGGACGACATGCCGACGCCGTTGTCGCGCACGCAGAACACCCAGTTGGGGCCGTGGAAATCGTAGTCGACCTCGATGCGGCCCGGCCGCTCGTCCGGAAAGGCGTGCTTCAGGGCGTTGATCACCAGTTCGGTGATGATCAGCCCGAGGCTGACCGAAACGCGGGCCTCGACGACGCCATGGCCGCCCTCGACCGTCAGGCTGATCCGCTGCGGATCAGCGATCATCGAGGCGGCGATGCTGCGGCAGAGACTGAGAAAATAGGCCTGGACGTCGACGGCGCCGCTTTCGGAGGTTGACAGCAGGCGCTCCAGGGCGGCCACCGCCATCACACGCCCGTGGGCGTCCGTGAGGTTGCCGCGGGTTTCCTCGGAGCTCGTCTTGCGGGCGTTCTGCAGCAGGACGCTGGCGATGATCTGGAGGCTGTTGGCGACCCGGTGGCGGACCTCGCGCAGCAGGACGCTGTGTTCCTGCAGCAGAGCCTCCTGGCGGGCGGTGTCGGCCATGGCCTCCGTGACATCGGTCACCCCGATCAGGATGCGGGTCTGTTCGAGGTCGAGGTAGACCAGACGGCGGGCCTGGATGATCAGATTGCGGACCGGCTGGCGGGATCGTTTCAGGTCGATGTCGCGCGCCTCGGCCGCCGCCTGGCCACCCACGGCGGCCTCCACCGCCAGACGCAGGGCCGGACTGTCCCACTCACCGGCGTCAAGATCGTAGAGCGGACGCCCGACCACCTCGGCCGGGGCCAGGCCGAAGACGTCACAGAAGGACAGGCTGGCGGCGACGACGACCAGCCGACCGTCCAGCAGCAGCAGCGGGGCCGGCGAGGCCGTGACCACCGCCAGCGTCAGGCTGAAGGCGATGTCCTCAAGGCTGTGAACGCGATCCGACATGGCAGGCCTTCGGTAGAACCGGAGGCTCGCGGGGCGAAAGCCGATGACCGGGGACGCCGCGACGGGCCAGGCAGGGTCGAAAGGAAGACGGACTGTCGCGTGACATCTCAACGCAGGCCACGCCTGTCGGTTGCACCTCTATGTCGGCCCTCGACAATAAACTGCTGGAACGGTCGGCAGCCAGGAGGGGCGTCACTGGCCGCCTGACCGCAGCTCGGAGGCTGGTCTGGCGGACGAAAGGCAACCAGATTCAATCCGGGTCGTATGACTCATCCCCACGGTCGATCATCAGGTCCCAGGCGGTGTATTCCAGGGCGTCTTCGGGATCCTTGAGTTCGGCCTCGCTGATCGTCTGGCCGCGGATCGAGACGCCGGCCTTGTGGACGCTTTCGGGGTCGCCGGTGACCAGCGGGTGCCATTCAGGCAGGGTCTTGCCCTCATGCAGCCGGCGATAGGCGCAGGACGTCGGCATCCAGGGCAGGGCGTCGATATTGTGGGGGGTTAGCTTCACGCAGTCGGGGACGTGAGCCTTGCGGTTGGCGTAGTCGGTGCAGGCGCAGAGCTGGCCGTCGAACAGCTTGCAGTGCACGCGGGTGGGGATGACCTCGCCGCTGTCCTCATCTTCGAAGCGAACAAGACAGCAGAGACCGCAGCCGTCGCATAGGCTTTCCCATTCTGCCACCGTCATCTGGCGAAGGCTTTTGTATTCCCAGAAGGGTCGGCGCGACATGCGCAAGCCACTACCCCCGATCCGCCTGCCAAACCAGCACGACGAATTGTCCTGCACCGGCACAATGCTTGCGTGATGGACCTTCTGCGCCTCGGAAGGATACAGATGAGGCGACCGTTCATGTGTCTTCAGCTCAGGTAGCCCGTGTCCAACGACGAAAACGACAAGTGGAGCCTCGAACCCTTCCGGTTCGAAGATTCCCGGCCGGCCGCCGAGGAACCGGAGCCTGAACCCATGCCGCCGCCGCGCCGTCAAAGGCCGGTGAAAGAAAAGGCGGTCAAGGCGCCGAGGCCGCCAAAGCCGCCCAAGGCGCCGAGGGAGAAGAAGCCCAGGCCCGAGCGCATCGCCTCCGACGGCCAGGCGTGGGAGCGGTTCAAGACGCTGCTGGGCAAGCTGAAATGGCTGTGGGTCACCCTTGCCGTGCTTTTCGTGATTGGCGCCACGGCGGCCATCGGCGGCGGGGTCTATGTCTGGCGCAAGTATCTGACCGACGTACCGCCGTTGCCCGACCGGGCGGCGCTGTTCGCCGTCAACCGGGCGCCGGGGATCAAGTTCCTCGACCGCGAAGGCGCGCTGATCGCCACCCGCGGCCCGCGCTACGGCGAGCGCATCACCCTGGCGCAGTTGCCCGAGCATGTGCCCAACGCCTTCCTCGCGGCCGAGGACCGGCGCTTCTACAAGCACGGGGCGCTGGACCTCTACGGCATCAGCCGCGCCGCCTACGTCAACTTTCGGGCCGGTCACACGGTGCAGGGCGGCTCGACCATCACCCAGCAGCTGGCCAAGGGCCTGTTCCTGACGCCGGAGCAGACCATCAAGCGCAAGCTGCATGAAGCGGTGATGGCGCGGCGGCTGTTCAAGGTGCTGAGCCGCGACGAGATCCTCGAACTCTACCTGAACCGTATCTATTTCGGGGCCAACACCTTCGGTATCGACGGCGCCTCGATGAGCTATTTCGGCAAGCCGGCGCGGGAGCTGACCATCGGCGAGGCGGCCCTGCTGGCCAGCCTGCCCAAGGCGCCGTCGCGACTGGCGCTGAACAAGAACATGGGAGCAGCGCTGCAGCGCTCGCATCTGGTGCTCGACCGGATGCGCAAGGAGGGCTGGATCACGGCCGCCCAGGAGCAGGAGGCTCTCGACAATCCGCCCAAGCTGCAGGCCAAGGCGCTGCAGGAAGAAGGCGATATCGGCTACATCCTCGACTACGCCACCAACGAGGCGGTGAAGATCGCCGGGGCCAACGCCCCTGATCTGACCGTCAGGCTGACCATCGACTCGAAGCTGCAGAAGGTCGGGGCCGACACCGTCCGCAAGGTGCTGCAGACGGACGGGGTCAGGGCCAAGGCCAAGCAGGCGGCCCTGCTGTCGCTGGGCAGCGACGGGGCCATCCGGGCCATGGTCGGCGGCACCGACTTCGACGTCGCGCCGTTCAACCGCGCCGTCCAGGCCAAGCGCCAGCCCGGCTCGACCTTCAAGGCCCTGGTCTATGCGGCGGCGCTGGAGAAGGGCCTGCTGCCCAAGGACGTCCGCGTCGACGGGCCGGTCAAGTTCGGAGACTGGGCCCCGGAAAACTATGGCGGCAGCTATTCGGGTCCGGTGACCATCGAGACGGCGCTGGCCAAATCGATCAACACCGTTGCGGTGAAGGTCGGCCAGGAGGTCGGCGGTCCGGCCATCGGCGAGATCAGCCGCCGCTTCGGCATCACCACGGTGCCGGCGCGGCCGGACCTGTCGGTGTCGCTGGGATCCTATGAAGTGAACCTGCTGGAGCTGACCAGCGCCTTCCAGGTCTTCCAGCAGGCCGGCCAGCGGGTGCAGCCCTACATCATCGAAAGCATCGTCACCCAGGACGGCGCCCCCGTTTACAACCGCAGCCAGCGGGCCGGGACGCCGGTCTTCGACATCCAGTACGCCAGCATGATGGTGAAGATGCTCAAGGGCGTCGTCGAGAAGGGCACCGGCACGCGAGCCGCCTTCGGCCGCCCGGCGGCGGGCAAGACCGGCACCAGCCAGAACTATCGCGACGCCTGGTTCATAGGCTTCACGCCGGACGTGGTGACCGGCGTCTGGGTCGGCAACGACGATGACAAGCCGATGGAGCGCGTCGCCGGCGGCGGCATGCCCTCGACCATCTGGCGCCAGTACATGGTCGCCGCCCACGCCAACCTGCCGGCCCGCGACTTCGACTGGCTGCTGCCCGACGTCGAGCCGGAAACGGAGCCCGATCCGCGCAACGGCTTCTATGAGGGCCTGGGCGCCGACTTCAGCCGCGCCGCCAGCGAACTGGAAATCCTGACCCGGGATCCGGACCCGGTGGTGGAGCCTCCGCCAGGACAGGCCCCGCCCGGGGCCAGCGCGCCGCCGGCGCCGTCGGAAGCCATTCCCTACTGATTGGAACTTCACCTCCGGGCTCACCCTCTCCCTTCGCGGGAGAGGGTGTCGGCGAAGCCGACGGCTGAGCAGGCTGACGGGCCTTCGCCACGGCCGGTGGCAACCCTTTCAAGGCGGTCGGAGCGATCGTGTCGCCCGTCGCCGTGGCAGGAACTTGTGACCGCTCAACAGGAATATATGGTTAACGAGTTGTAAACACGACTGGATCGGGGTTTGCTCTGAACCGACATGACCCCCACCGGACTGTTCCGGTCCGGGACGGTTTCGGAGTTCCGCATGTTCGAGTTCGGTCGTCAGCTGCGCCGCGCCTTCGAGACCCCCTCCTCCCCGCCTCGCGATGGGATGACAGGCGGCGACGCGGCCTTGCTGGATCTGCTGGACCTGCGCCTGCTGAAAGCCGAGGCCCGCGCCGCCGATGTCGCCGCCGGCCGCGTCAGCGCCCGCGACCCCGCCATGCGCCAGCTCGACGCCGCCGTGGTCTGGCGCGAGGTCGCCCGCCGCTCGGGCGATGCCGTCGCCCTGCGCAAGGCCGCCGCAGCCGCCGAGAGCGCGGCGACGAAATTCGAAGCCACGCGCCGCCCGGCCGGCGTGGCCCGCGCCCGGGTCGAACAGGCCTTCTGCGCCCTGCTCGGCGGCGAGCTGTTCAGCGACGAGGGCCTGGAAGCCGCCGTGGTCGCCACCCTGACCCCTGTGTCCGCCGATCCGGGACCGGCCGGCGCCCTCGCTCTTTGCGGGCTGGCGGGTGTCGCCGGTCGCCGTGCGCTCCGCAGCGGTGGTCTGGAAGACGCCCTGGCCGCCGCGGGCCGCTTCGAGGCCCCGCTTCGTCGTCTGGACCAGGCGGGCAAGGGCAATGTGGCCCTGCGCATGGCGGCCGCCGAGCAGCGCGCCGTGCTGGCCGATATCCTGGCCGGCTGCGGCGCGCGCCTGAAGGACCAGCCGCTGATCGCGTGCGCCCTGCGCGAGCTGACCCATGCCGGCAAGACACTGGACGCCGACTACGAACCTCTGCTGACCGCCCGCATCACCGCCCAGGCCGGCGCCGCCCTTGCGACCCTGGCCGAACTGACCGCCGACGCCGGCGCCGCCGCTGACGGCGTGCAGCAGCTGACCGACGCCCTGGAGCTGATCCCGCGCGACCACAGCCCACTCGACTGGACCCGCATCCAGGCCCAGCTTGGCCTGGCCCTGCAGACGCTGGGCGAACTCACCGACGCGCCGCGCGCCTTCGACCAGGCCCTGCGCTGCTATGACCGCGCTCTATTCGGCCTCGGCCGCGAGACCGCGCTCGCCCTGCACGCCTGCGTCGCCGCCGGCCGCGCCAACTGCCTGGGCCGCCTGGCGGAGTTGACGGGGGATCTGGCCGTGCTCGACGCGGCCGAGGCGGCGATGCTGACCGACCTGGCGGCTCGCGCCCCGACCACCGATCCGGTCGCCTGGGCCCTGACCCAGCTGGGCCTCGCGCGGCTGTACGAACTGCGGGTCGAGATCACCGGCCGCGGCGACCATCGACTGGCGAACGCGGCCATGGCATACGACGCCGCCCTGGACGTCTTTTCCGAACAGGGTCTGCGTTCCCTGTGCGACCTCGCCGCGCAGGGGCTTGAACGCCTCAGGGAACGGTCCGAAGTTTAGGTCATGCTGCTTTCGTTGCTCGCCCTGGCCCTGATCGCCCAGGACACCCCCGCCGCCGCGCCCGAACCGGAGTTCGGCCGACCGGAGTGGGTGGCGAAGCCGGCTCCCGCCGACCTGACCGACGCCTATCCTGTCTCCGCCTACGAGACCGGCCAGGGCGGGACGGTGACGATGATCTGCCGCGCCACGGCGCTGGGTGATCTCGACCGCTGCGAAGTGATCAAGGACACCAACCCCGA
Organism: Caulobacter sp.; assembly: GCA_044377925.1. Taxonomy (GTDB): domain Bacteria; phylum Pseudomonadota; class Alphaproteobacteria; order Caulobacterales; family Caulobacteraceae; genus Caulobacter. The sequence goes on from JBILYE010000013.1 coordinate 27,215, forward strand.
AGCCGGCTTCGCCAGGCCCAGCCTGAAGCTGACCGGGCTCTACAAGATGAAGTCGGTCGGGCCGGACGGCGCCTCGGTCGCCGGCCGACTGGTCCGCATTCCGGTCGTGTGGAGCGCGCCCGGGAAGTTCGCCGCGGACGGCCTGCCCTACGACCTGGTCGCACTGGATCGTCTGCAATGGACCGGCCGGGTTCGCCCGACCAAGACCATCGGCGAGGTCAGGACGCTGCGGCTGGTGTGCCGCATCGGCGCCACCGGAAAGCTGACGCCCTGCGCAGAGCCGGGCGCCCGCAAGGCCTACGACGGTCCGGCCAAGTGGACGGCCCGCAAGTTCACCGCCGCGCCGCTCGATGTCGACGGCAAGCCGACGAAGGGCCGGCTGGTG
>JBILYE010000188.1:0-7335 GCA_044377925.1 Caulobacter sp.
GCCGACCGGGGCGAGATCGTCGTCGGCGGCCAGCCGCTGTCCGGCCTCGACGACGACGGCGCCACCTTGATGCGGCGCGACCGCATCGGTTTTGTCTTCCAGGCCTTCCATGTGCTGCCGCACCTGACCCTGGCCCGCAACGTCGCCCTGCCGCTGGTCCTGGCCCACACCCCGCCGGATCAGGCCATCGCCAAGGCCACCGCCCTGCTCGACGCCGTTGGCCTGCAGGGCCGGGGCGGCGACTATCCCCGCCAGCTTTCGGGCGGCGAACTTCAGCGGGTCGCCATCGCCCGGGCCCTGGTCCACCGCCCGGCCCTGATCCTGGCCGACGAGCCGACCGGCAACCTCGATCCGGAAACCTCGGGGCGGATCATGGACCTGCTGGCCGGCCAGGCCCGCGAGGCGAACGCCGCCCTGCTGATCGTCACCCACTCGGAGAAGGTGGGCGCCGCCGCCGACCGCTGGCTGACCCTGACCCATCAGGGCCTCGTGCCCCATGGCTGACAAACGGCCCAGCCTGCGGGCCATGCTCTGGCTGATCCTCGGCGAGTGGCGCAGCCAGCCGGTGCGGGTGGTCACCGCCGCCGTGGCCATCGCCGTCGGCGTGGCCCTGGGCTTTGCGGTCCATCTTATCAACGCCTCGGCCCTGACCGAGTTTTCCAAAGCGATCAGCACGGTCAACGGCGACGCCGACCTGCAGGTCCAGTCGGTCGCGCCCGTCGGGTTCGACGAGGGCCTCTATCCGACGCTGGCCCGCGTTCCCGGCGTCGCGGTCGCCAGCCCGGTGATCCAGCTGACCGGCGTTGTCCCCGGCGAGGAACAGCGGCTGACCCTGATCGGCCTCGACATCTTCCGCGCCGCCGCCGTGACGCCCAACCTGCTGGGCCGACCGTCAGGGGCAGGGGAGGGCGGCTTCGGCGGTGCCGGGGCGGTGTTCGACGAGAACAGCGCCTTCGTCTCCCCGGCCCTGATGGAGGGCCGCAAGCCCGGCGATGTCATCACCATCGCCGCCGGCGGCCGCACCGTCCTCCTGACCATCGCCGGCCCGCTCCCCGGCGTCGCCGAAGGCCGCCGCATCGTGGTCATGGATATCGCCGCCGCCCAATGGCGTTTCGGCCAGATCGGCAAGCTCCAGCGCGTCGACCTCAAGCTGAAACAGGGCGCCGACCCCGCCGCCACCCGCGCGGCGCTCGAGAAAAGCCTGCCGCCTGAGGCCGAGGTGGTCACCCAGGAAAGCCAGGAGCGGCGCAGCGACAGCCTCTCCCGCGCCTACCGGGTCAACCTCAACATGCTGGCCCTCATGGCGCTGCTGACCGGCGCCTTCCTGGTCTTCTCGGCCCAGTCCCTGTCGGTCGCCCGCCGCCGCTCCCAGTTCGCCCTGCTGCGGGTGCTGGGCGTCAATCGCCGGGCCCTCCTGATCCAGGTCCTGGCCGAAGGCGGCATCGTCGGGGCTGTCGGCTCCGCCCTGGGATTGGGTCTGGGCCTCCTGCTGGCCGGCACGGCGCTGCGCCTGCTCGGCGGCGACCTGGGCAGCGGCTTCTTCCAGGGCGCCCGCCCGACCCTGATCTTCGCTCCCGTTGCAGCCGGCGTCTTCTTCGTCCTCGGCCTCGCCTGCGCCCTGGTCGGCAGCCTGATACCGGCCCGCGAGGCCGCCAACGCCCAGCCGGCCGTGGCGCTCAAGAACGTCGGCGACGCCATCGACCCCTCGGCCAAACCGGGCTTCCGCCTCGCCCTCATCCTGCTGGCCCTCGGCGCCGCCTGCGCCTTCGCCCCGGCCATCTATGGCCTGCCTCTGCTGGGCTATGTCTCCATGGCCCTGCTGCTGGCCGGCGGCGTCGCCGCCATGCCCTGGCTGGCCAGGGCCCTGCTCTCGCCGCTGGAAGCCCGTGCCCTCAAGAGCCCGGTCACCGAGCTGGCCGTCCGCCGCCTCTGGGGCGCCCCGTCGCAGGCCGCCGTCGCCCTCTGCGGCATCGTCGCCTCGACCTCGCTGATGATCGCCATGGCCGTCATGGTCTCCAGCTTCCGGGGCTCGGTCGATGACTGGTTGGGCCAGGTCCTGCCGGACGATCTCTACATCCGCTTCACCGGCCCCTCCGAGGTCGGCGGCCTCGATCCCGCCGGCCAGGCCAGGATCGCCGCCGCTCCCGGCGTCGCCGCCGTCCACTTCACCCGCGCAACGCCCCTGCGCCTGTCCACCGACGCCCCGCCCGTCGCCCTGGTCGCCCAGCCCGTCACCCGCGACGACCCCGGCGACCGCATTCCCCTGATCGGCCAGTCCCGCGCCGTCCCGGCCGGCCTGACCCCCATCTGGGTCAGCGAACCGGCCGCCTGGCTCAACCATCTGAAGGTCGGCCAGACCCTGGAGCTGCCCCTCAAGGGCCGGCCGAAGGTCTTCGTCGCCGGCCTCTGGCGCGACTACGCCCGCCAGAACGGCGCCGTGGTCCTGACCAGCGAGGACTACAGCCGTCTGACCGGCGATCCCTTGCGCGGCGAGGCCTCCATCAAGCTCAAGCCCGGCGCCAAGGTGGAAGAGGTCTCCGCCGCCGTCCGCGCCGCCCTGCCCCCCGACGTCGCGGCCCGCACCGAGATGCTGCGTCCCGGCCAGATCCGCGCCATCGCCCTCGGCCTCTTCGACCGCAGCTTCGCCATCACCTATGTGCTGGAGTTCGTCGCCATCCTGGTCGGCCTGGCCGGCGTCGCCGCCACCGTCTCGGCCCAGACCCTGGCCCGCACCAAGGAGTTCGGCATGCTGCGCCACCTGGGCGTCCGCAAACGCCAGATCACCGCCATGCTGGCCATCGAGGGCGCCCTGCTGGGCACGGTCGGGGTCGCCGCCGGCCTGACGCTCGGCCTGATCATGAGCCAGGTGCTGATCCATGTGGTCAACCCGCAGTCCTTCCACTGGACCATGGAGACGCGCCTGCCCTGGGGCCTGTTCGCCATCGTGACCGTCACCCTGATCGCCGCCTCGGCCGGGGCCGCCCTGCTGGCCGGCCGCCGGGCCCTGTCGATGGACGCCGTCCGCGCCGTGCGGGAGGACTGGTGATGCGCCCCCTGATCGCCGCCTTGGCCGCCCTCCTGCTGATCGCCGCCGACACCGGCCGCGTCGCCCCGGTCTATGCCCCCGTCACCCCGGCCGAGACCATCGCCTTCCCGCGCGACCACGGCAGCCATCCCCAGTTCCGCACCGAATGGTGGTACGTCACCGGCTGGCTGGAGACCGACACCGGCCCACTCGGCTTCCAGGTCACCTTCTTCCGCACCCGCCCCGACGTCGACCAAGCCAACCCCAGCGCCTTCGCCGCCAGACAGGTGCTGTTCGCCCACGCCGCCCTGTCGGACCCGAAGAAGGGCAAGCTGCTGCACAGCCAGCGGGTCGCCCGCGCCGGCTTCGGCCTGGCCGAGGCGTCCGAGACCGACGCCAATCTGGTCATCGACGACTGGTCGCTGCGTCGCGGTCCCGACAACCGCTGGCGCACCAAAGCCGGCGGGTCGGACTTCGACCTGGACCTGACCTTCGCCCCCAGCCAGCCGCCGATCCTGCAGGGCGTCGGCGGCTTCAGTCGCAAGGGTCCCGGGCCCGCCGAGGCCAGCCACTACTACAGCCTGCCGCACCTTGCGGTGACGGGCTCGATCCTGCGGGACGGCAAGCGGGTGAAGGTCACCGGCGAGGCCTGGCTCGACCGCGAATGGTCCTCGACCCTGCTGAACCCGGCGGCGGTCGGCTGGGACTGGGCCGGGCTAAACCTCAAGGACGGCGGCGCCCTGACCGCCTTCCAGGTACGCGACGCGGCCGGCAAGCCCCTGTGGACCGGCGGCTCCTATCGCTCGCCGGATGGCCGCCTGACCGTCTTCCGTCCCGGCGAGCTGACCTTCGAGGCCCGCCGCCGCTGGCGCTCGCCCCGCACCCAGGCGCTGTACCCCGTGGAGCAGGCGATCACCGTCCCGCTGCCCGGGGGTCGCAGGACCATCGTGCTGAAGCCCCTGTTCGACGACCAGGAACTGGACAGCCGGGCCGGCGGCGGCCCGGTCTATTGGGAAGGTGCGGTCAGTTCGGAAGAGGCGCGAGGCTACCTCGAACTGACCGGCTATTTCGGCAAGCTGACCCTCTGAAGCGCGTTCCGACAAGCGGGAACCGGTTGGCGGATCAAACGCGCGACCACGAAGACACTAGAGCAGCCAGTTTCCGGTGTCGTTGGTGACGTCGCCGTTGATCTTGACCTGGTAGTCGGCCTTGCCGTCGCCGTTGGTGTCGAGGCGGACAGTGGTGGCCCCGGCGGCGAAGGTCACGGTCATCTCGCCCGCCGTCTTGCTGAAGGCGGCGACCACATCCAGCGTACCCGCAAAGGCGGCGGAGAAGTCGAGACGATCGTTCTCGGCGGCGCTGAAGTCGTAGATCTGGTCGGTCTCCAGCACCGGGCCGAAGGCATGGGCGACAACAAACGTGTCCGCGCCAATGCCGCCACGCAGCAGGTCGTTGCCCGCCCCGCCGATGATGGTGTCGTCGCCGTCGTTGCCGTTGATGGTGTCCACCCCGGCCAGGCCCGACAGGGTGTTGGCCCCGCTGTTGCCCTGCAGGTTGTTGGCGTCGGCGTTGCCGCTCCCGTCGATGTCGGCCGAGCCCTGCAGCTCCAGCCCTTCCAGGTTGGCGCCCAGCACCCAGCCGTCGAGGGCGGTGCGGACGATGTCGTAGCCCTGGCCGGCGGTCTCGATGGTCTGATCGCCGGCGTTGTCGACGATGTAGACGTCGTTGTCCGTGCCGCCCGACATGATGTCGGCGCCCAGGCCGCCGTCGAGGTAGTCGTTGCCGGCCCCGCCGTTCAGGGTATCGACGTCGGCCTCGCCGGCCATCCGGTCGTTGCCCGTGCCGCCGTTCAGCTGGTCCGCCCCCGTGCCGCCGAACAGCTTGTCGGCCCCGTCGCCGCCGTTCAGCGTGTCAGTGCCGTCGTCGCCATAGAGGATGTCGCTGCCGGCGTCGCCGCCGAGGATGTCGTTGTTGGCGCCGCCGAAGATCTGGTCGTTGGCGTCGCCGCCGTTCAGGACGTCGTCGCCGCCCAGACCGCGCAGGATGTCCTTGCCCGCGCCGCCGTCGGCGGTGTCGGCCCCCGCCGTGCCGCTGAGGTCATCCTCGCCAGGCGTGCCGACGAAGGCGCTGGCCCCCTGCTGGCCAAAGATGACGTAGGCCGCGCCGGCGTTGCCGTTGCCGCCCGGGCCGGCATAGGCGGCGCTGATGATCAGGTCGATCAGGCCATCGCCGTTGATGTCGGCGGCGGAGACATCGCCCCCGAAGTTGTCGCCGGCCGCCTCGCCATTGATCCGCACGCCGGTCGCAGTGGTCAGGCTGCCCAGGCTGACGGAGGCGGCAAAGCCGGTGTTGCGGCCGAACAGGACGTAGGCGGCGCCGGAGTAGGCGCCGTTCGGCTCGGCGCGGTAGGCGCCGATCAGCAGGTCGTCAATGCCGTCGCCGTTGACGTCGCCGGCCCCGGCCAAGGATCGGCCGGCGTAGTCGCCGGCCTGGCCGTCGATGCGGAAGCCGTTCGTGCCGTCCAGGGAGGACAGGTCGAAGTTGGCGGCGAAGTTGCCGCTGACCGAGGTCGTCTTGCCGAAGATCACATAGCTGGCCCCGGCGTAGGACCCGCCGTTGTCGACGCTGTAAGCCCCGACGACCACATCGTCGAAGCCATCGCCATTGATGTCGCCGGCAGAGGAGACCGTGATGCCGGCATGGTCGCCGAGGGCGACGCCGTTGATCTGGAAGCCGTTCGCGCCGTTCAGGGTCGCGACGCTGACGGTGGCGGCGAAATTGCCGCTGACAGCCGTGTCCTTGCCGAACACCACATAGGCGGCGCCCGTGCGGTTCGCTGTCCCGAAGGCGCCGACGATCATGTCATCGAAGCCGTCGTTGTTCAGATCGCCGGCCGAGCTGACCGCGAATCCGGTGTAGCTGGTGGCGTTCTCGCCATCGAGGCGGAAGCCGTTGGTCCCGTCCAGGCTGCTCAGCTCGAAATTGGCGGAGAAGCCGGCATTGTCGCCGAACACGATATAGGTCGAGCCGGACAGCGCCCCGTTGGCGTTGACGCGATAGGCGCTCACGAAGAGGTCGTCGAAACCATCGCCGTTGATGTCTCCGACCGTGCCGACCGGGCCCCCGGCCTGGTTGCCCAGGGCGACGCCGTTCAGCTGGAAGCCCGTCGTCCCGTTGAGCGCGCTCAGTTCCACGTTCGCGGAGAAGGCGCCATTGACGGCCGTGTTCTTGCCGAACAGCACCCAGGCCGCGCCGGAGTTCTGGCCGTTGGGTGAAGCGCCCGCTCCGCCGATGATCAGGTCGTCGATACCGTCACCGTTGACGTCGCCGGCCGCAGACACCGAGCCTGCGGTGACGCCGCCCCCGGTGAAGGTCGCGGCTTCGCCGTTGATCTGGAAGCCGTTGGTTCCGTTCAGGGTCGAGAGGTTCAGCTCGGCCGGAAAGCCCGACAGCCGACCGAACACGACAAAGGCGCCGCCCGAGGTGGCGCCGTTAGGGTCGATACCGCCGGCGCTGACGACGAAGTCCTGGATGCCGTCGCCATTGATGTCGCCGACCGCAGCGACGGTCTTGCCGACGTAGTCATTGACGGCCTCCCCGCTGATCTGAAAGCCCGTGGTTCCATCAAGCGCGGAGACTTCAACAACGGCAGCGAAAGGCATGGCGGCTCCAAGGAGGACTGCGGCCAATCGCCCCAGTTTGGGGAGGGACCCTACAGGCATTCGCCCATCCGCCAAGCACCTGAATTGAGTGTATCCTGGGCTCGGCGCCGACGGCCCTCTCCCTCAGTGGCCCTGACGCCTGAGCAGATCCGCCGGGGTGGTCGGTTCCGAGATCAAGGCTTCGAACGCCTTCCATCGGCCGGCCTGATCCGGCGCGGCGGCCTCGACATAGGCCTGGCTCATCTCCTGGCCCAGTCCATAGTTGATGACATAGCTGCGGTAGGTCTCGGTGAAGCTGATCGACTGCTCGGCCCGGGCGCGGCTGATGAGTTGATACTTCTGCGCCAGGGTGACGGCCGTCTCCCGGTCGATCTCGCCGTCCAGGTACATCTGGGCGATGGTCAGGCGGGCGCCGGCCAGATCCTTGGTCGCCTCGCCCAGCGCCACCTGGTTCGCCGCCGTGGCCGGGTCGAGGCCGGCCAGGGGGAACAGCAGGTCGCGCTCGAAGGTGATCTTGTCCTGCAGCGGGAAGGCCAGGTCGATACCGTAGTTGGCGGTGCCCTCGGCGATCAGCGACTGCGGGCTGTAGAGCGGATAGACGGTGAACTCGATCCAGCCCCGGCCCTTCGCCAGCTTCTGTTCCAGCAG
>JBILYE010000189.1:0-7323 GCA_044377925.1 Caulobacter sp.
CGGCGTCGGAGAAGGCGTTCGCCTCGGGCATGCGCCACCTGCACCAGATGGCCCCGACCCTGGTCACCCTGAACGGCGACCGGGCTCTGGCCGAGAGCGGCGCGGCCATTCTGCTGGGTGGCCGGATCGGCGGGGTGGAGGTGATGGTCACCAGCCATGCGCGGATGCATGCGCGGGTTGAGCGGCGGGATGGCGTGTGGAAGATCGTCCGACTTGGGGCGGTGTACTTCGAGGACGCCATGGTGGCGCGGATCCCGGGGGAGACGCCGGTTCTGGATGCCGCGCGACTGGCGGGCTATCGGCCGAGCTTGCGGTTCCTGTCCTATCTGCTTGAGGAGGGCGGCAAGACGCCTAGGGCCGATCTGGCGGGGATCGACCGGCCAGACCTGGTCGAGGCCATGCTGGGCGCGGAGCAGGCCTGGCTTAGCGGCTCGCAGTGACTGTCGCGAGAAGCATGACCTTAAGGGAGCTCTATTGTCTCAGCTCTCCCAAATTGCTCTCGACCCAGTCAATAAATGATCGCACCTCCCGACGCAGCGATAGACCGAGCGGAGTGAGTTCGTAGGTCACGTGAGGAGGAATGGTTTGGTAGTCCTGCCTTGCGACAACTCGGCTACCCTCAAGCTGCCGTAGGGTCTGCGTCAGCATTTTCTGCGAGATACCGTCGACAGCGCGCATCAACTCTGCGTTCCGCAGCCGGTCATCGCCGAGCGCGTTGATGATCAACAGCGACCACTTGCTAGCCAAGAGGCTCATGAACACTCGGGACGCGCATTTGCGCGACATCACATTCGGCGTGAGCATCCCCCCATCCTTCACAGGCACCAAAAGGTACGTACTAGAGGACTGGTACCTCAATTTGGTACTGTGCGCACTGACAATCCCTGGGGAGAAATGCAATGATCTGGCTGAATGTTACGGGTGCGATCATCACGACCGCGATGGGCTTCCTCGGTCTGTTCTTTCCCGCTCGGGCATCCAGCCTTACAGGCCTCAAAGCCGTCACAACCGCTGGCCGTGCCGAGTTCCGAGGCACACTCGGCGTCACCTTCATCATGTTGGGGCTGGCGCCGCTACTGACGCGTGAGGCTCATGCTTTTCTCGTCGTGGGCCTCGCCTGGCTCGGCGCAGCCGTTGGTCGCCTGATCTCCATCGTGGCGGACGACGGAAACAACCGACAGAACTGGGGAGCTGTTGTATTCGAAGTCGCGATCGCCGCCTGCATTCTCGCCGGCACGCCGTTGCAGATTCTAGGTGGCTATTTCGGCTAACTCGCTGAAGACGCCCCCGATCACCGCAGCCTTAAGTCGGCAGAAACTTCAGAGCGACACCGTTGTTGCAGTAGCGCAGGCCGGTCGGGCGGGGGCCGTCATCGAAAAGATGGCCCTGGTGACCCAGGCACCGGGCGCAGTGATATTCGGTGCGGATCATCCCCAGGCCGATGTCGCGGGACTTGCCGATGTTCTTCTCGATGACCGTGAAGAAGCTCGGCCAGCCGGTGCCGGAGTTGAATTTCCATTCCGAGCGGAACAGCGGCAGGCTGCAGGCGGCGCAGATGAAGGTGCCCTTTCGGTGCTCCTTGTCGAGCGGACTGGTCCCCGGTCGCTCGGTGCCCTGGCGGCGCAGGACATCGTAAGCGGCGGGCGACAGGCGCTTGCGCCACTCGGCGTTACTGATCCGGCGGAAAGGCGAGCCGGCAAAGTCCTTGTCGGCGGCCAGGGCCGGGCCGGCGAAAAGGAAGGCGGCGGACGAGACGAGGAAGTGGCGGCGAGCGAGGGTCATGGCGAAAGATATGGAGCGCGCCGCGCCTTCAGCCACTCACCATCGCGCACCCTTCCGTGAGGCCGACGTGACCTCCCCTTTTGGAAGAGGTCATCTGCGCCACTCGTAGCGCACATCCGGGGTCTTCTCCTCGTTGCCCTCGCCGTCCGTGAACTCGACGGCGACAAAGCCCTTGCGCTCATAGAAGGCCCGCGCCCGGACGTTCTGCTGAAACGTCCACAGGTCCAGCGTCCTGGCGTCGGCCCGGAACAGCTCCAGAAGGCGAGACCCGTGGCCCCTGCCCTGAGCGTCCGGATGCACGAACAGATGGTTCAGCCGGCCGTCTACGCCGGCCGCATAGGCCGCCAGACCGCCCTGCCCGTCCTCGATGACCCAGACCGTCTGGTTCGGCAGCATCTGGCCGCCGAAGAAGGCCACGTCCTCTTCCCGCGTGTGGATATCCGGCAGGTTGGGCAGGTTCTCCCACTGGCTGGCGCGATAGAGGGCGGCGATGGCCGGGACGTCGGCAGGGACGGCCCGGCGCAGGGTCACAGGCCGGCGCCTTCCGGCAGGCCGAGCATCAGGTTCATGTTCTGCACCGCCGCGCCGGACGCCCCCTTGCCCAGGTTGTCGAGCCGGGCGACGAGGCGGGCCTGGTCGTGACCGCCGAAGACGAACAGCTGCATGCGATTGGTGTTGTTCAGGGCCTCGGGCTCCAGGCCGGTGACGCCCGCGGTATCCTCGACGGTGACGAAGGTCTCGCCGGCGTAGGCGGCCCTCAGGCAGGCCTCAAGGTCGGCCAGGGCGGGATTGCCGTTCAGCCGCTCAAGGAACAGCGGAACCTCGACGATCATGCCCTGGGCGTAGCGTCCGACGCTGGGGGCGAAAAAGGGTCGCAACGTCAGGCCGGTGTTCTTCTGAAGCTCGGGGACATGCTTGTGGCTCTGGCTCAGGCCGTAGATGCGGAAGGCCTCGGCGCCCTCCCCTTCGAACTCGGCGATCATCGCCTTGCCGCCGCCGCTGTAGCCGCTGACGGCGTTGACGCTGACCGGATAGTCGGCGGGCAGCAGGCCGGCGTCGACCAGCGGCCGGATCAGGGCGATGGCCCCGGTCGGATAGCAGCCGGGGTTGCTGACCCGGGTAGAGGCGGCAATGGCCGCGCGCTGGCCCGGCAGCTCTGCGAAGCCGTAGGTCCAGCCGTCCGCCACCCGGTGGGCGGTCGAGGCGTCGATGATCTTCACGGCCGGGTTGGTGACCAGGCTGACGGCCTCGCGCGCCGCGTCGTCGGGCAGGCAGAGGATCACCAGGTCCGAGCCGTTGAGCAGCTCGCCGCGGGCGTCGGCGTCCTTGCGGCGGGCCGGATCGATCGAGACGAGCTGGATGTCGCGGCGGCCTTCCAGCCGTTCGCGGATCTGCAGGCCGGTGGTCCCGGCTTCGCCATCGATGAAGATCTTCGGAGCGGTCATGCTCGCCTCCACAAAAGACAAAAGAAAAAGGGCGCTTCGGTTGCCCGAAGCGCCCTTTCGCAAACGCGTATCTGCGTCCGCGCCTTAGCGCTTCGAGAACTGGAAGCTACGGCGGGCCTTGGCCTTGCCGTACTTCTTGCGCTCGACGACGCGGCTGTCGCGGGTCAGGAAGCCGTGCGGCTTCAGGAGGGTGCGCAGGCCGGGTTCGTAGTAGGTCAGGGCCTTGGACAGGCCGTGACGCACCGCGCCGGCCTGGCCGCTGAGGCCCGAGCCTTCAACGGTGACAACGACGTCGAACTGGCCGACGCGGTCACAGACCTGGAAGGGCTGGGCCAGCATCATGCGCAGCACCGGGCGAGCGAAGTAGATCTCCTGGTCGCGACCGTTGATGGTGATCGTGCCCTTGCCGGGCTTGATCCACACGCGGGCGATGGCGTTCTTGCGCTTGCCGGTCGCGTAGGCGCGGCCGAACTTGTCGATCTTGGGCTCAGCCGGGGCCGCTTCAGGCGACGACGACAGGGCTTGCAGGGCTTCGAGACCTTCGGCCATCAGGCGCTCCGCACGTTCTTGGCGTTCATGTCGGCGAACGCGATGGTTTGGGGGTTCTGCGCTTCGTGCGGGTGTTCGCCGCCGTTGTAGATGCGCAGGTGGGTCATCTGGGCGCGGGCCAAGGGGCTTTCCTTGGGCAGCATGCGCTCGACGGCCTTTTCCAGGACGCGCTCGGGGAAGCGGCCGTTCAGCTGCTTGCCGGCGGTGATCTGCTTAATGCCGCCCGGGTGACCGGTGTGGCGGTAGTAGATCTTCTGGTCCAGCTTGCGGCCGGTGAACTTCACCTTGTCGGCGTTGAGGACGACAACATAGTCGCCGCAATCGACGTGCGGGGTGTAGTCAGGACGATGCTTGCCGCGAAGACGCATGGCGATGAACGAGGCGAGACGGCCAACGACGGCGTTCTCGGCATCGATCACGATCCACTTCTTCTCGACCTCGGCGGGCTTCAGCGAAGCCGTGGTCTTCATCATGGGTTCGTATTCCGGTTCGGGCGGGAGCAAGCGGCCCCCGACTTGAGGGCGGGTCAGTACGGGGGGAACGGCGCAATGTCAACCAGCATGCGCGCGGCAAAACAGTCTCAACCCCTTGAACAATAACAACTTCATGCCTACGGTATTATAATACCCGCACATTTCCCGCCCTGTAACACCCCTGTCGCAGGATCACTCTAGCCAGAACCTGCCGAAACCCGCCTCGGAGCGTCTCCCGTGAACCTTTCCCGCCGCGCCCTTCTCACCGGCCTTGCCGCCACGACCGCCTTCGCCGGACTGGCCCGGGCCGAGACGGCCGAGACCTATCTCAACGAGGTCACCGCCTGGGGCCCGCTGGAAACGGACCCGGCCGGGGTCTTCGATCTGCCGCGCGGTTTTTCCTACCGCATCCTGTCCCGGGCCGGCGAGCGGATGAGCGACGGCCTGATCGTGCCGGGCAAGTTCGACGGCATGGGCTGCCTGCCGCTGGCGGACGGTCGGCTGGCCCTGGTGCGCAATCATGAACTCCAGCCGGGCGACGGGAAGCGGAGCGCCTTTGCCGGCGGTATTCCGGCCGGAATCGACCGGACGCGCGCCTATGCCCTGATCGGCAACGACCGCCCGGCGGCCGGCGGTACGACAACCCTGGTCTACGACCCCGCCTCGGGAAGGCTGGACGCCCAGTACCTCAGCCTGGCCGGTACGGCGGTGAACTGCTCGGGCGGGGTGACGCCCTGGGGCAGCTGGCTGAGCTGCGAGGAAACAACGGCCCGCGCCACCACCTCGGCGGGCAAGGATCACGGCTATGTCTTCGAGGTGCCCGCCGCTCACCAGGGCCTGGTGGAGGCCCGACCGCTGACGGCGCTTGGTCGCTTCAAGCATGAGGCGGCCTGCGTCGATCCGGCGACCGGCATTGTTTATCTGACCGAGGACACTGAGGAGAGCCTGCTCTATCGCCTGCTGCCCAACGCCCGGGGCGAGCTGCACAAGGGCGGACGGCTGCAGGCCCTGTCGTTGTCCGGGATGGCCGATAGCCGCAACTGGGAAGGCCGCGACTGGTTCGCCGGCGACTGGCGGGCCGCCCGCTGGATCGATCTCGATGGCGTCGATAACCCGCACGACGACCTGGCCGAGCGGGGCCATGCGGCCGGCGCCACCCTGTTCGCCCGCGGCGAGGGGATCTTCTTTGGTGACGGCGAGCTCTACTTCGCCTGCACCTCGGGCGGGTCGGCAAAGCTCGGCCAGATCGTCCGCTATGTCCCGGCCCCGCGCGAGGGACAGCCGGACGAGGCCGGCGGCAAGGCCCAGCTGTTCGTCGAACCCAGCGACAACCGGGTGATGGACTACGGCGACAACCTGGCCGTCGGCCCGGGCGGCCACCTGTTCGTCTGCGAGGACAATTATTCTCCGACCAAGCCCAACCACCTGAAGGGCGTGACCCCAGATGGCCGAATCTACACCGTCGCCCGCAACAGGATGGCCGGCAATTCGGAGCTGGCCGGCGCTTGTTTCTCGCCGGACGGATCGACGATGTTCGTCAACATCCAGACCCCGGGCGTCACCCTGGCCGTCACCGGCCCCTGGAACAGCTTCCCCGCCTAGACCGCGGCGGCATTGAAACTCGGCGCCAGGTCGCCAGAGTTTTACCCGGCAGAAATTCAGACCCGCCGGACGCGCCAGGCGAACAGGGTGGCGGCGGCGAGCAGCAGCACGGCGCCCAGCTGGTGCACGATACCCAGCCACAGGGGCACGACCATCATCAGGGTGGCGATGCCCAGGACGATCTGGAGCAGCACCACGCCGCCGACCAGAAGGGCGGCCTGCCTGCTCTCGCGCGCCAGGCCCCGGCTGCGCAGGGCCAGGGCGAGGAGGACGACCGTGGCCAGGGCCAGCGCATAGGCGCCGAGGCGATGGTGCAGCTGCACCGAGGCCTGGTTGTGGGCCAGGGTCTGCCAGACGCCGTTGCCGGCATAGTCCTGCGGCCAGACGTGGCCATTCATCAGCGGCCAGTCGTTGTAGACGAAGCCGGCGTCGGTGCCGGCGACCAGGGCGCCGAGCAGGCATTGCAGGAAGACCGCGCCGAGAAAGACCAGGGCGCCGGTCCGCCAGCGGGTGACGCTGTCCTGGCGCGGCTTGCCGGCAAAGGCGTCAAGCGCCGTCCAGACCACGGCGACGAAGAGGATGAGAGCCAGGCCCAGGTGGAGGGTCAGCCGCTCAGGCGCGACCGAGACCCGCTCGGACAGGCCGCTGGCCACCATCCACCAGCCGGCCAGACCCTGCAGGCCACCCAGCACCAGCAGGCCGACGCAGCGCCAGATGAGGCGGCGGGGGATCTGGCGGCGGATCAGGAAGTAGATGAAGGGAATGGCGAAGATCAGGCCGATAACGCGGCCCAGCAGCCGATGACCCCACTCCCACCAGAAGATGTACTTGAACTCGGCCAGCGTCATGCCGGCGTTGACCAGCTGGTACTGCGGGATCTGTCGGTACTTGTTGAAGGCCTCGGCCCAGGCGGCGTCGCCCATGGGCGGCAGGGCGCCCATGATCGGCTTCCACTCGGTGATGGAGAGGCCTGACCCGGTCAGGCGGGTCGCCCCGCCGACCACGACCATGGCCAGGATGAACAGAGCCACGACCCCGAGCCAGACGGCCACGGCGGTCGAGCGATCAGAACGCAGGAACGACGTCATGTCGGGGATGTAGGCCTGACATGGGTTGGGGTCCAGTCGGTGTTGGCGCGGCGCGGAATTCTCTTTTGCCCAACTGCGGAAACCGAACGGCACGCGATGCCGAGCCGTGCGGACCCTGAACCAGCAGACCCCCTCACCCTCCCACCCTGCTTCGCCAAGGCTGCGCGGTACGGGCCCCTCCCTCTCCCTATCGGAGAGGGCTTTTGAAGGGGCGGAAGCCCGGGGGCTCGCCTTGCAGGGGGGCAGGCGTGACGAACCGTCGAACTCAGGGCATCATGCCTTCATGCCCCCGCCCGGTCTGTTCGGCCTCATGCTGCTCAGTTTTGTCCTCGGCGCCCTGGCGGCCTGGGCGACGGGGCGTCGGCGGTCGGCGTTTACCGGCAT
>JBILYE010000190.1:0-7302 GCA_044377925.1 Caulobacter sp.
CTGGACGGCGGTTCACACCCCGATCATGGGCCAGGACGGCGCGGTCGAGTTCGTGCTGCAGAACACCGTCGATGTCACCGACTGGCAGAAGGCCCAGGCGGCGGCGGCGCTGCCGCTGGGGGCGACACCGGTGGGGACGGCCCTGCTGCAGCGGGCGCAGGAAGCCGAGCGGGCGCAGGTCAGCGCCGTGCAGTCCGGCGAGGAGTTCCAGCGGCTGTTCCGTCAGGCGCCGGGGTTCATCGCCGTCCTGACCGGTCCGGAGCACACCTTCACCTTTGCCAACGACGCCTATCTGAAGCTGATCGGCGGGCGCCAGGCGGTGGGGCGGACGGTGGCGCAGGTGCTGCCCGAGGTGGTCGGCCAGGGGTTCATCGACCTGCTGAAACAGGTGCAGAGCAGCGGCGAGCCGATCGGCATGACGGCCGCGCCGATCCTGCTGGAGGGCAAGGACGGGGCGCTGCGCCAGCGGTTCGTGGATTTCACCTATCAGCCGATCTTCGACGGGAAAGGCGGGGTGAGCGGCATCTTCGTGCAGGGCGCCGACCGGACGAACGAGGTGCGGGCCGCCGAGCGGCAGAAGCTGCTGGTCGACGAACTGAACCACAGGGTGAAGAACAGCCTGGCGACGGTGCAGTCGATCGCCGCCCAGACCCTGCGCTCGACGCCGGACCCGGCCGCCTTCCGCGAGGCCTTCGAGGCGCGGATCATGGCGTTGTCGACCGTGCACAACCTGCTGACCGGCGCCGGCTGGGTGGGGGCGGACCTGCGCGGCGTCCTGGAGGGCGAGCTGTCGCCGCACGGCGCCGAGCGGGTGAGCCTGGAGGGCCCGAAGGTCGAGCTGTCGGCGCAGGAGGCGCTGAGCCTGGCGATGCTGTTCCACGAGCTGGCGACCAATGCGGCCAAGTATGGCGCCCTGTCGACGGCCGAGGGACGGCTGGCGGTGCGCTGGGCGTTGGAGGGGAAGCGGCTGATGCTGTCGTGGACGGAGCGCGGCGGACCGGCGGCGACCACGCCGACGCGCCGGGGCTTTGGATCACGGCTGATCGAGCGCACCGCCAGTCACGAACTGGGCGGCCGGGCGACGGCGCGCTACGAGCCGGAGGGCCTGCGGCTGGATCTCGACGTGACGGTGGGCGGCGCGGGCTGAGGCGGCCTGATCGTCTCCGGCGGCGGCGGCTGTCAGACCCCGTCCAGCTCCACGCCGCTGCGGCGCAGCTGGCCGACGAGGCGCAGGGTGTCCTGATAGATCTGCTCGGCCAGTCGATTCATGGACGGCTCGGCAATCTTGGCGGAGCAGGTGAGGATGCCGCTGCGGCTGACCCGCTTGACGAAGCCCTTGTCGATCAGCCGGCCGACGCAGCGGCGGGTGGTCTCGTAGGGCATGTGCAGGGAGCCGGCCAGGGCGTGAACGCTGATCGGCCGGCGCAGGTCTTCCGGCGCGATGGTGTCGATGCTGGCGAACCTGGCGGAGAGGGCCGGATCTTCCATCAAGGGCGCGATATTGGCCTGCAGGATGGCGATGTAGACGACAGCCAGCGCATAGTCGTGGTCGAGGTGGCCGGCCATACTGATCATGGTGCGGAGGGTATAGTCGCCACCGATCCGCGCCACGGCGCGGGCCTGGGTCTTTCGTAGCTCGTCTCGCGACCGCATGGTCGAACCCCCGGTTGGGCGGCCCACCGACCGTCCGAATTGGGTTGGAATGGACGAACGCGACCATACGCGCCCGAACGTTACGCCTGAATTCGACTGAGTGACCGTATTTCCGAAAGCGGGGACTGCCCCCAGACCCGCCGTCGTCAAATCATCATATAGTCTAGCCGACTCGGCGGTCCCCGAAACAAACGGGTTGCTCAGAATGGGCCAAGGGAGGGTCCGGGGGGGCGACTATTCCGCCGCCTGCAGCTCCGCCGCCGCTTTCGCCGCCTCGAGCTCGGCGGCCTTCTTCTCGACCAGCTCGACGATGTGGTCGACCATGGTCTCGTTGGACTGTTTGTGGTCGGGCTTGCCGGCCATGTAAATCATGCCGTGCCCGGCCCCGCCGCCGGTGAAGCCCAGATCGGTCATCAGCGCCTCGCCAGGGCCGTTGACGACGCAGCCGATGATGCTGAGCGACAGCGGGGTGGAGACGTGGGCCAGGCGTTCTTCCAGCGCTTCCACCGTCTTGATGACGTTGAAGCCCTGCCGGGCGCAGCTGGGGCAGGCGATGATGTTGACGCCGCGGTGGCGTAGACCCATCGACTTCAGAATGTCGAAGCCGACCTTGATCTCCTCGACCGGATCGGCGGCCAGGCTGACGCGGATGGTGTCGCCGATGCCGGCCCAGAGCAGGTTGCCGATGCCGATGGAGGACTTCACCGTGCCGGTGCGCAGGGCGCCGGCCTCGGTGATGCCCAGATGCAGCGGGCAGTCGATGGCTTCGGAGAGTTGCTGGTAGGCGGCGACGGTCATGAAGATGTCGCTGGCCTTCACCGAGATCTTGAAGTCGTGGAAGTCGTGGTCCTGCAGGATGCGGGCGTGGCTGAGCGCGCTCTCGACCATGGCGTCGGGACAGGGCTCGCCGTATTTTTCCAGCAGTTCGCGCTCGAGCGAGCCGGCGTTGACGCCGATGCGCATCGAGCAGCCGTGGTCGCGGGCGGCCTGGATGACTTCGCGCACGCGGTCTGGCGAGCCGATATTGCCCGGATTGATCCGCAGGCAGGCGGCGCCGGCCCTGGCGGCCTCGATGCCGCGTTTGTAGTGGAAGTGGATGTCGGCGACGATCGGCACCTTCGACTCGCGGACGATGGTCGGCAGGGCGGCGGTGGACTCCACGTCGGGGCAGCTGACCCGGACGATGTCGGCCCCGGCCTCTTCCAGCTGGCGCACCTGGTCGATGGTCGCCGCCGCATCGGCGGTGAGGGTGTTGGTCATCGACTGCACGGCGATGGGCGCGTCGCCGCCGACCGGCACCTTGCCGACCATGATCTGGCGGGACTTGCGGCGGTCGATGTGACGCCACGGGCGGAGGAGGGTGTGGTCTTGTGCCATTGGGCGTAACTTAAGCCCTGCGCGCGCGTTCCCCAAGCGGTGAAGCGCGGCTATCGAGGACGATAGATTTATTCCTATTCAGCAAGTCGGCTTTGAGACGGTACTGCGAAGGCCAGCTCTGGAGCGCCCATGGAAGACTTCCTGCTGTTCTTTTTTGTCGGTTTCGGCGCCCAGATCGTCGATGGCGCCCTGGGCATGGCCTATGGCGTGGTCAGTTCGACGGTGCTGCTGGCCTTTGGCGTGCCGCCGGCCGCGGCCTCGGCCAGCGTGCACGCGGCCGAGGTGTTCACCACCGCGACATCCGCCGCCAGCCACGTCGCCCACAGGAACGTCAACTGGAAGATGTTCTTTCCCCTGGCCATCGCCGGTGTCGTCGGCGGCGTGCTGGGCGCCTATGTGCTGACCAGCATCGACGGGAACACCATCAAGCCGTTCATCGTCGGCTACCTGGGGATCATGGGCCTGGTCATCCTCTGGCGGGCCTGGAAGGGCCCGAGCCGCACCCCGACCTCGCCCAAGCTGATCGCCCCGCTCGGCCTGGTCGGCGGCTTCTGCGACGCCACGGGCGGCGGCGGCTGGGGCCCGACGGTGACCAGCGCCCTGGTCGGCACCGGCACCGAGCCGCGCTATTCGATCGGCACCGTCAACACCGCCGAATTCTTCGTCACCGTCGCCATCTCGGTGGCCTTTCTCACCGCCCTGCTCACCGGCCACTGGGAAAAGACCGGCGGTCTGATGCAGCACGCCGCCGCCGTGGCCGGGCTGGTGGTCGGCGGGGTGCTGGCAGCACCCCTGGCCGGCTGGGTGGTCAAGATCGTCCCGGTCAAGATTTTCACCTGGCTGGTGGGCTTGCTGGTGCTGTCCCTATGCCTTTATCAGGGCCTGAGGCTCTTCAAGATCATCTGACGGCTGACTATGTAGGGGCGATGCGTCCCTCCCCCGCCGCCAGCCGCCTAACCCTGCCTGTCGTGTGCGGCGCCCTGCTGACGCCCGCCTTCGCGCTGGCCGACGAGAAGCGAAGCTGGGCCGTCGAGGCCACCGGCGCCAGCCAGCTTGTCTCCAAGGGGACCGGAAAAAGCGCCGGTGACGCCGCCTTTCAGCTGGAAGCGACCTGGGATTTCGACCCGGTCTACATCGGCGCCTGGGGCAGCAACGCCGATGTCAGCCAGGGCGGCGACGCCGAGCTGCATGCCTACGTCGGCGTCAAGCCGAAGGTCGGCGATGTCGCTTTCGACCTGCGCGCCATGGTCAAGACGATGCCGGGCACGCCGGGCGGGGTGCAGAGCGAGTGGCTGGAGCTGCGGGCCGACACGACCCTGCCGGTCGCCGGAACCGACCTGCGCCTGCGCGTCGAATACAGCCCCGACAACTATGCGGCCACGGAGGCCGCCTGGTGGGTCGAGGCCCAGGCAAGCCGCAGGCTGGCCGAGGACTGGCAGGTTTCCGCCGCCTATGGCCTGCGCGAGCAGGACGACGGCGCCGACTATCGCGCCTGGAACGCCGGGATCACCTGGAAGGCCACCGAGACCCTGGCCCTTGAACTGCGCTGGTACGACACCGACAGCCATGAGCGCGGTGAGAATTTCGACGGCAGGGTCTACCTGGCCGCAACGGTGGCTTTCTAAGGTGACCGCGCGTTTGGCCCGATAACCGGCTTCCACTTATCGGAATGCGCTTTAGCGGGCCTCGAACGCGTTGAGCATCTGGCGCATGCGGTCCATGGCCTCTCGCGCCGTACCGCTGGCGCGGGGAATCTGCTGATCGACCTGCTGCAGCGCCGCCGCCGTGCCGCCGGCCGCGCGGGCGGCCAGGGTGGCGGCCCGGAAGTCGGTCACCGGGCAGGCGCCGCCGAAGGCCCACCAGCGCCGGTCACCCTGCCCCTGCTGCAGCACGCATCGACGCTCCGGCGCGAGGCTGAGCCAGACCACGGCCCGGAAGTCGTCCAGCGCGGTGCCGGCAAAGTCGTCGTGGCCGATGAGGCCGTTGCTGGCGGCGGTGGTGTCGATGCTCTCCAGCCCGTCGACGAGCACCAGCTGGTTGGCGTCGCCGACCCGCCGCATGCCGTTGATCTGGGCCGAGAACATCAGCGCCTTGTCGCGGCTTGAGGCATAGAGGGTGAAGCGCCCGCCGGCCTGGCGCACGCGCGGCCAGGCCTGATCGAAATCATCAACGCCGACGTCCGGAGCGGCCAGCACAACCTCATCGAACAGCGGCGGCGACCCGGCCGCCGGCGGGGCGATCTTCTGCAGGGCGTTCAGGAGCGGCCGATTGCCCATCGAGTGAGCGATGAGGGTGATGCGCTCGGCCCCGGTCTTCGTGGCCACGTCCTGCAGGAAGGCGGCCAGGGCCTCGGCTTCCCGCTCGCTCTCGGCCTCCCTGGCATCGTCGGCATAGCCGAAGACATCACCGCGCGAGGGCCAGCTGTAGAGGATCGGGGCGCCGTCGAACTTGAGGTCGGCGGCCAGCTGGGCGGTGCGCAGGGCCCCGTTCTCGAAGCTGGAATTGAAGCCGTGGACGAAGACAAAGGCTTCCTTCTGGCGGGACCTTCCGACGGCGCTGGAGACCGCGCCCAGAAAGCCGTCCCGCGTGCTGATCGGGGCGACACTGGTCAGGATGAAGTGCTTCTCCGGGTCGGCGCGCAGGGTCAGGGTAAAGACCGACGGGGTCGGGATTTCGCCCACCTGCCGGCGGCTGGGCACGCTGACCTCCGCCTTGCCGTAGACCATCGGCCCGCGCTTGCCGCCATAAAAGCCGGCCGGCAGGGTCGAGCCGGTCGGGCGCCGTTCGGTGGCGTAGAAGACGGTCACCTTCTGGAAGGGCTTGCGGTTGTCGACCGGACGCACCGATGAGGCTGACGGCGGCGGAGCGGAGGCTTCCGGCGGCGACGGCGGCCGGGGCGGTGGAGCGGAGGCCATCGGCGGCGAGGCGGTGACCGGCGGCGGCGGCGGCGGAGGCGGCGGCGGAGGCGGAGGCGGAGGCGAGGGAAGCGGGATGTCGCCGTTGCCGCCCAGATCGACACCCCTGGCGGTCGCCACCCTGGCGTAGTCGGCGCTGGTCTTGTCGAGAGCGGCAACGAGGGGATCGTTGGGGCCAAGCGCGCCGGTGGCGATCGATGAAGCCTCTTCGAGGTTCCAGATGGCGTCGGCATACTGACCATCGGCGTACTGGGCGGCGGCCACCAGACCGTGCAGTTCGACCAGCGAGACGTGGCGAGCGCCCCGCGTCTTCCGGGCCAGGTCGAGAGCCTCGACGTAGGCTTCAGCAGCGGCCCTGCGCCTGCCCATCCGGTCGAAGGCTTTGCCGACGGCCGTGTAGTAGTCGATCAGGGCGTCCGGCCCGATGGCCTTCAGCGAGGCGGCCACGGCCGGGTCCTTCCAGTCGCGCAGCAAGGCGGCGGCGTCACCCCTTTCGGCGGCGGCCATGACACCCGGCAGACTGGCGGCGGCGGCGGCCATCGGCGCCAGCGACAGGGCCAGCGCCCCCAACAGTGCGATCAGTCGTTTCATGGCGCGCCCCGCAACCCTCGGGACGGAGAATAGGCGATGGCCAGCCCGCTGGTCATCCCCTGTTGCGGGGTGATCGGGGCGGATCACCAATGCGGAACATGCTAGGAACACCGCCATGACCGACGGTTTGATTCGCTGCCCCTGGCCCGGCGTGAAGGACCAGATCTACATTGACTACCACGACACCGAATGGGGTGTGCCCGAGTGGGACGCCCGGGCGTTGTGGGAAAAGCTGGTGCTGGACGGGTTTCAGGCCGGACTGTCGTGGATCACCATCCTGAAGAAGCGCGAGGCCTTTCGGGCCGCCTTCGACGACTTCGATCCGGAGAAGATCGCCCGCTACGGCGACGCCGATCGCGCCCGGCTGATGGCCGACGCGGGGATCGTGCGGTCCAACGCCAAGATCGACATGGCGATCAACGGCGCGCGGCTGTGGCTGGACATGCGCGATCGGGGCGAGGACTTCAGCGCCTTCCTGTGGGACTTCGTGGACGGGGCGCCGGTGCAGAACCAGTGGGGCTCGTTCCGGGAAGCGCCGGTGAAGACGCCGCAGGCCGAGGCGATGGCCAAGGCCTTGAAACAGAAGGGCTTCAAGTTTACCGGCCCCGTGATCGTCTATGCCTTCATGCAGGCGGTCGGGATGGTCAACGACCACCAGACGACCTGTTTCCGCCACCAAGAGTGCCGACACCTCGCCCATGGCCACTAAGCCCGACCTGCTTCTGGAACGCGCCTGCCCCGGCCCCGTCTGCGGGGTGGACGAGGC
>JBILYE010000191.1:0-7295 GCA_044377925.1 Caulobacter sp.
CTACCTGGTGCCCACCCTGCTGGCCGGCGACTTCGTGGCCCGCGAGGCGGCCAAGGCCGACACCTGGATGGTCCCCGCCGTGAAGGCCAAGGCCCTCGAGGCCGGTCCGAAGATGCTCGACATGGGCCGCCGCGCCCACACCGGCGGCGTCAAGATCGCCTTCGGCACCGACACCGGCGTCTCCCCGCACGGCGACAACGCCCAGGAGTTCGCCCTGCTGATCAAGGCCGGCCTGACCCCGCTGGAGGCCATCAAGGCCGCCACCATCTACGCCGCCGACCACCTCGACCTGGCCGGCATGATCGGCTCGCTGCTGAGCGGCAAGCAGGCCGACATCATCGCCGTGAAGGGTGATCCGCTGGCCGACGTCACCGTGCTGGAGCGGGTCAGCTTCGTGATGAAGGGCGGCATCGTCTATCGCCAGGACTAGAGGGCGGACCTGAGTAGGGCCTGAACCGCCGCCTCGTCCTCGAACCGCGCCCGCACGGGCCAACATCCGACTTTCCGGCGCCAGGCTCCGGGCAGCCGGACCCAGTCCTTCTCGGTGGTCAGCAACGTCCCGCCGAGCTGGGCCGCCCGCTGCTCGAGGAAGGCCAGGTCCGCCTCGCGGTACTCGCCGTGGTCGGGGAAGGGCGCAAAATCCTTCAGCACCGCCCCGGCGGCGATCAGCGAGCGCTCGAACTTCCACGGCTTGCCGATGCCGGCGAAGGCCAGCACCGGATGGGTCGGGGCCGGTCCGGCCGGCTCCAGCCGGGCGATGAACACTGGCTTGCCCTTGAACAGGGCGACGAGGTCCGGATCCGGCTGCGCCAGGTCGGCCGGCATCAGCAGCACCACCGCGTCAGCCCGCGCCAGGCCCACCTTCAGCGGCTCGCGCATCGGCCCCGCCGGAAAGACGGCGCCGTCGCCGAACGGCCATTCATTGTTCCGCGTCTCGCCGTCGACGACGACCAGCGACAGGGTCTTTTTCAGCGACGGGTTCTGGTGACCATCGTCCATGACCACGGCCTGGGCCCCGGCCTCTTTCGCCGCCGCCGCCCCGGCCGGCCGGTCGCGGCTGACCCAGAAGGGCCCGTCGGCGGCCAGCATCAGCGGCTCGTCACCGACCTGCTGCGTCCCATGGATGGCCTGATCAACCTTCAGCGGCCCCGGCTCGTTGCCGCCATAGCCGCGCGACAGGCCGTGAGCCGCCACCCCGTCCTCGCGCAGCATGCGGAGCAGTTCACGCACCACCGGCGTCTTGCCGACCCCGCCGGCCGTGAGGTTGCCCACGCAGATCACCGGCAGGCCGGCGTCCACCGGCCGGGCGTTGTCGATCTTGTACTTCGTCACCGCCGCCCAGACCCAGCTGAGCGGGGTCAGCACCATGCGGGTCACCACGCCCGGAACATTGTCGCGCACGTACCACCAGCGGGGCGTGGAGAGCTTCATGGCAGCAGGGCCTCCAGCCGCGCCCAGGCGGTATCGAGCTGCGCCGACTGGGCCTCGGCAAAGGCCTGCCCCCGGGCCCCCAGCGCCTTCGCCGCCTCCGGCCCGGCCAGCAGGCCGGCCAGGGCCATGGAGAGGTCGCCGGGCGTCTCGACGATCATCGCCCCGCGCTCGCCGAGGGTCATGGCCTCATAGACCTCGGCCGAGTTGAACACCTGCGGCCCGCTGATCACCGGCGCGCCCAGCCGGGCCGGCTCCATCGGATTGTGACCGCCGACACCGGGCACGAAGCTGCCGCCCATGACCACGACGTCGGCGATACGGAAGAACAGGCCCATCTCACCAAGGGTGTCAGCGACATAGATCTGGGTCTGGCGGGTGACCTTGTCGCCCCGCGAGCGGACCGCCACGGCCCCGTGGCCTGGGCCCAGATCAGTCAGCACCTCGGCCGTGCGGTCGGGATGCCGGGGGGCGATGATCAGCAGGGCGCCCGGCGCCTCGTTGCGGATGGCGGTCAGCATCGGGGTGACGATGATCGCCTCCTCCCCCGCATGGGTGCTGGCGGCCAACACCACCGGCCGGTCGCCGACGGCCTTTTTCAAGGCGGCCAGCTCATCGGCATCGGCCGGCAGAGGTTCCCCGGCCAGCTTCAGGTTCAACCGGCCGTCCGTCTCGACCCCGAAATAGCTCAGCCGTTCAGCCGACAGCTCGTCCTGCGGCAGCACCAGGTCGAAATTGGCCAGCAGTTGTCGGATGCTTGTCGCCATCCGGGCCCAGCCCTGTGCTGTCTTGGGCGTGATGCGGGCCGATATCAGCGCCAGTTTTGCCCCCCGCTCTCTGGCCCCGAGGATCAGGTTCGGCCAGATCTCGCTCTCGACGAGGACCATCACATCCGGCCGCCAGTGGTCCAGAAACCGCCTCGCCGAAGCCGGCGTATCGAGCGGCGCATACTGATGAATGGCCCCGGCCGGCAACCGCCTGGCCAACAGGGCCGCGGCTGTCACCGTCCCGCAGGTGACCAGCAGGGTCAGGTCCGGCCGAGCCTGGCTGAGCCGCTCGATCAACGGCAACACAGCCTGGCTCTCACCGACACTGACCGCATGAATCCAGACCAGTCCGCCTTCAGGCCTGGCCACCGAGGCGTACCCCAGCCGCTCCTGAAGCCGCCCCGCATCCTCCTTGCCCTTCGCCGCCCTCGACCGCAGCAGGCCGGGCGCGAACGGCTGCAAGGCCGTCATCGCCAGCCGGTAAAGGGTCAGCGCCAGCGCCACCTAATGTCCGCCGTGGGCGTGGGCCAGACGACAGGGACCACGGCGGCCGGTCTCCAGCTGCAGGGTGGCGTGGCCAATGCCGAACTCGTGGACCAGGTCGTGGCAAAGCTCGTCGAGAAACTGGTCTGGGTCGGTGTTGTCGGGCCGGGTCAGGTGGGCGGTCAGGGCCGTCTCGCTGGTGCTCATCGCCCAGATGTGCAGGTCATGAACCTCTGTGACCCCCGGCCGGGCGGCCAGCCAGGCCTTGACCTTGTCCGGGTCGATGCCGCGTGGGGCGGCGTCGAGAGCCAGATCCAGACTGTCACGAAGCAGGCCCCAGGCGCCGGCGACGATGACGGCGGCGATGACCAGACTGATCATCGGGTCGATCCAGCGCCACTCCGGCTGCACCCACAGGATGATGGCGGCGAACACCACGCCCAGCGACACCGCCGCGTCGGCGGCCATGTGCAGAAAGGCGCCCTTGACGTTGAGATCCTCCTGACCGCGCATGAACATCAGGGCCGTGGCCGTGTTGATGACCACGCCGATGGCGGCGACAATGATCACAGGGCCCGGCGGGATATCCTGCGGCGAGCCGAACCGGCGCACCGCCTCCCAGGTGATACCGCCAACCGCCAGCAGCAGCAGGCCGGCATTGGCCAATGAGGCCAGGATAGTGCTCTTGCCGAGGCCATAGGTCCGCCGCCCGGCCGGGACCCGGCGCGCGACGATCACGGCCACCCAGGCCATCAGCAGGCCGATCACGTCCGACAGGTTGTGCCCGGCGTCAGCGAGCAGGGCCAGCGAGCCGGTGTAGAGCCCCGCCCCGACCTCGGCGACCACGAAGGCGATGTTCAGCCCGGCCCCGATGGCGAAGGCGCGCCCGAAATCCTTGGGCGCATGGCTGTGACCGCCCGGACCATGATGGTGGTCCTTGTGACCGCCGTGGTGGTGGTCGTGGCCTTGATGGGGGCCGTGATCGTGGTGGGCGTGGGACATTGGCCTTGGGATAGCTCCCGACCGCCGGGCAAGGAAGACGTTATTGAGTACGGGTCCGTCTCAACACTCCACCCGGTTCACCGGCATCCCCGCCGCCAGACCGCCCAGCGACGTTTCCTTGTAGATCTCGTTCATGTCCTCGCCGGTGCGCTTCATGGTGGCGATGACCTTGTCGAGGCTGACCGAATGCTGCCCGTCGCCGAGCATGGCCAGGCGGGCGGCGTCGATGGCCTTGATGGCGCCCATGGCGTTGCGTTCGATGCAGGGGATCTGCACGAGGCCGCCAATGGGATCGCAGGTCAGGCCGAGATTGTGCTCCATGCCGATCTCGGCGGCGTTCTCGATCTGGGCGTTGGACCCGCCCATGACAGCCGCCAGACCAGCGGCGGCCATCGAGCAGGCGACCCCGACCTCACCCTGGCAGCCGACTTCGGCCCCGCTGATCGAGGCATTCTTCTTGTAGAGGGCGCCGACGGCGGCGGCGGTCAGCAGGAAGGTGCGGCGCCCCTCGGGCGTCCCCTGCATGAAGCGGTCGTAGAAGCGGAGCACGGCCGGCACCAGGCCGGCCGCCCCATTGGTCGGGGCAGTGACGACCCGGCCGCCGGCGGCGTTCTCCTCGTTCACCGCCAGGGCCCAGAGGTTGACGAAGTCCATGGCGGCCAGCGGATCGCTGATCTGGCGCTCGACCTTGGCCATGATGGTCTGGTGCACCTGTCTGGCGCGGCGCTTGACCGAGAGCCCCCCGGGCAGGATGCCGTCCATCCGCATGCCGCGGTCGATACAGGCCTCCATGGCTCCGAAGATGGCGTCGAGCCGTTCGACGACGACGGCTTCAGGCGCGCGGGCGATCTCGTTGGCCATCATCAGTTCGCCGATGGTGAGGCCGGCGGCCTCCGCCTTCTCGAGCAGCTCGACGCCGGACTCGAAGGGATGGGGGATCGCCGTCTCTTCGGCCGGGGCGTTGCGGCCGATCTCCGATTCTTCGCAGACGAAGCCCCCGCCGATGGAGAAGTAGGTTTGCTGCAGGATGATCTGGTCCGCGCTGTCGAAGGCGGTCAGGGTCATGGCATTGGGATGCTGGGGCAGGCGCTGGCGGCCAGCCCAGACGATATCCACCAAATCGTCGAACGCGATCTCCCGCTGACCGCCAAGCTGCATGCGGCCGGTGGCGCGCAGGGTCTCCAGGGCCGCGTCGCCGGCGTCAGGGTCGAGCCCGGCCGGTTCGAAGCCCATCAGCCCCAGCATGGTCGCCCGGTCGGTGGCATGGCCTCGGCCGGTCAGCGCCAGGGAGGCGTAGAGCTTGACCTGAACGCGGGTAACGCCGGCGATCAGGCCGCCGGTCCTCAGTTCGCCGACGAACCGGGCGGCCGCCGTCATCGGCCCCATGGTATGGGAACTGGAGGGGCCGACCCCCGGCTTGAACAGATCGAAGACGCTGGCGGTCATCTGGGGTCTCCGGCGACGCCGGTTAAGGCGCCGCCAGTGATAACTACTTCCGCTCGGACCTGGTGGCGTCCCGGGCGGCCTTGAACTCCGAGTCCTTGTCCCATTCCGGCCAGGTGCGGCTGTTGGCCAGGTCCGAACCCAGGTCGTGCAGCAGGGTCAGGTCGGCGACCATGCCGTCCATCCGCCAGTCGGCCGACCATTCGTCCGCCGGCTGATGATACTTGTCCTTGGTGTAGGCCTCGGCCCAGGCGCGGGCCTCGCCCGGCTTGCCGTCGATGATGTCGATTCCGCCGCCAAAGGAGATGGCCGGCACACCGCGCTTGGCGAAGGGGAAGTGGTCGGAGCGGTAGAAGCTGCCGGCCTCCGGACGCGGATCGGGGATGTAGCTGCGGCCCACGGCCTTGCCCTCGGCGATCAGCAGGTCGAGCAGGTCCTGCCTGGCGTCGCCGGAGACGGTGAAGTCACGGGCCGGGCCGAGCGGCTTGAGGGAGTCGGTGTTGATCACCGCCACCGTCTTGCTGAGCGGATAGAGCGGGTTTGAGGCGTAGTATTCCGTACCCAGAAGCCCCTTTTCTTCGGCCGTGACGGTCATGAAGACGATCGAGCGGTCGGGGCGCGGGCCGGCTGCGAAGGCGCGGCCCTGTTCGATGACAGCGGCGACGCCGGTCGCGTTGTCGACAGCGCCGTTGTAGATGGTGTCGCCCCTGGCGTCCGGCTGGCCGACGCCCAGGTGATCCCAGTGGCCCGAGTAGATGACGTACTCGTCCGGATGCGTCTTGCCCGGCAGCACACCGACCACGTTCTTGGAGACGATAACCTCCGGCTTGACCTTGAAGTCGGCCGAGAAGGTCGCACCCTTCAGTTCGACCGGCTGGAAGTCGCGCCCCTGGGCCTTTTTCTTTTCGGCCTCGAAGTCGAGGCCGGCGTCCTTGAACAGGGCCACGGCGACATCGCGGGTGATCCAGCTTTCGACGGCGGTGTGGGCCTTGGTCGGGTCCTTCCTGACGATGTCGAACATGGTGTTGGTGTTGGAATTCTTGACCGTCGCCCAGCCGTAGGAGGCGCCCTTGGTTTCATGGACGATCAGGACGCCGGCGGCGCCCAGGCGGGCGGCCTCCTCGTACTTGTAGGTCCAGCGACCGTAGTAGGTCATCGCCTTGCCGCCGAAGTCACCTTCGCCGGTCTCGATGTCCGGGTCGTTGATCAGGACGACGATGATCTTGCCCTTCACGTCCAGGCCCTTGAAGTCGTCCCAGTTGCGTTCCGGGGCCTTGACCCCATAGCCGGCCCAGACGATCGGCGTGTCCTTCAGCGACACAGCCTTCTGGCCCGTCATCGAGGCGCGGATGGCGATGTCGTCGCCCTGCGCCAGGGAGACGGTCTTGCCGCCGACGGTGAAGCTGGCGGCCACCGGGCCGTCGATGTCGAAGCGGCCGAGCGGCACGTCCTGGGTCCAGGCCCGCTTGCCGTCCTTGCCCTTGTCGCCGCCGGGCTGCAGACCGGCCTTGGCGTATTGCTCGGCAATGTAGGCGACCGTCTTGGTTTCACCGGCGGTGGCGGGGCCACGCCCCTCGAAGCTGTCGTCGGAGAGAACCTTCACATGCTCGGTCAGTCGGCCTGCGTCGAACAGGGGATCGGCGGCGAAGGCCGAGAAGGGCAGGATGGCGATGGCGGTGGCCAGAAGCAGGGACTTCATCGAGGCTCAGACTCCGGGGGATCGAATGGGCGCGAAACCTAACGTCGGGAGAGCCGGGCCGCCAGTGGCGGAATTGGCGGAAGAGTCAAACGGTGTTCGGCGAGAAACCGGGATAAGGTGCGGCATGCGTCGTCGCCAACTCATCCTCGGCCTGGGAGCTCTGCCATTGCTGGGGACCACCCTGTCGCCAGAGGGGCGGGCAGAAGTCGACGCCATCGGCGCCACACTCGGCGATCCCCGACTCGGCCGTACCGACGCCCTGCTGGTTCTTCAGGGCGGGGAGACCCGCTACGAACTCTATGGGCCGGACCATGGCCCGGCCACGCGCCACGTCAGCTGGTCGATGGCGAAATCCGTGACCCACGCCCTGGTCGGCGCCGCCGTCCTGCACGATGGCCTCGACATCGATCGGCCCGTCTCCGTCCTGCCGACCGCCGGCCTCACCGTCCGCCACCTGCTGACCCTGACAGACG
>JBILYE010000192.1:0-7262 GCA_044377925.1 Caulobacter sp.
GACGCGGAAATCGCCGAAGCCGAGGCCTATGCCGCCGCCGCCCGGGCGCGAGCTAAGGCGCCCCCGGTACCGAAGTAGGGAAACCTGCGGGCGTCGGGGGCATAATCTTCCAAGAGCTGGCTTGGTTGGCCCCGCCTCGTGGGCTATCCATCCCTAACCTTTGCTCCTACAGCGCCGATTTGCGGCGAAGAGCCCCCAATGACGACCGATTTCCACCGTATCCGCCGCCTGCCGCCCTACGTCTTCGAAGAGGTCAACCGCATCAAGGCCCGCCTGCGCGGCCAGGGTGTCGACATCATCGACTTCGGCATGGGCAATCCCGACATGCCGACGCCAAAGCACATCGTCGACAAGATGATCGAGACGGCCCGCGATCCCAAGTCCGGCCGCTACAGCGCCTCCAAGGGCATCATCGGCCTGCGCCGCGCCATGGCCGGCTACTATGACCGCCGCTACGGCGTGAAGCTGAACCCCGACACCGAGGTCATCGCCACCTTGGGCTCCAAGGAAGGCTTCGCCAACCTGGCCAACGCCCTGACCGCGCCCGGCGACGTCATCATCTGCCCCAACCCCGCCTATCCGATCCACGCCTTCGGCTTCATCATGGCCGGCGGCGTCATCCGCCACGTGCCGGCCCTGTCGCCGGAAGAGTATCTGTCGGGCGTCTCCAGGGCGGTGAAGAACTCCGTCCCGCCGCCCACCGTCCTGATCCTCAGCTACCCGTCCAACCCGACGGCGCAATGGGTCGATCTCGACTTCTACAAGGACGCCGTGGCGCTGGCGAAGAAGCACGATCTGCTGGTCATCAGCGACGTCGCCTATTCGGAAATCTACTTCGACGACAACCCGCCCCCCAGCGTGCTGCAGGTCGAGGGCGCCAAGGACTGCGCCGTCGAGGTCAACAGTCTGTCGAAGACCTACGCCATGGCCGGCTGGCGGGTCGGCATGGTGGTCGGCAACGAGCGCATGTGCGCCGCCCTCGCCCGGGTGAAGTCCTACCTCGACTACGGCGCCTTCACCCCCATCCAGGTCGCCGCCGCCGCCGCCCTGAACGGGCCCCAGGACTGCGTCGACGAGATCCGCGCCATCTACAAGTCGCGCCGCGATGTGCTGGTGAAGAGCATGGCGCAGGCCGGCTGGGACATTCCCTCGCCGCCCGCCTCGATGTTCGCCTGGGCCCCGATCCCCGAACAGTACAAGGAGGCGGGCTCGATGCTGTTCGCCAAGCTGCTGGTCGAGGAGGCCGGCGTCGCCGTGGCCCCGGGCTCCGGCTTTGGCGAGTACGGCGAAGGCTACGTCCGCATTGGCCTTGTCGAGAACGAACAACGCATCCGCCAGGCCGCCCGCAACGTGAAGAAGTTCCTGGCCAACTCGTCGGAGATCCTGGGCCGGGCGCACAACGCGCTCGCGGCTCAGTAGGGGGAAGTATGACCAAGAAAACCTGGCGCATCGGCGTCGCCGGCCTCGGCACCGTCGGCGGTGGCCTGCTTGAATTCCTCGCTCAACGCCCCGACTTCGCCCCCGCCGGCGACCTCGCGGTGATCACCGCCGTCAGCGCCCGCAACCGCACCCGTCACCGGCCGGTCGACATCTCCACGCTCTCCTGGTTCGACGACCCCGTCGCCCTCGCCAATTCCCCCGACATCGACATCTTCGTCGAGCTGGTCGGCGGCTCCGACGGCCCGGCCAAGGCCGCCGTCGAGGCTGCCCTGAAATCCGGCAAGCCCGTCGTCACCGCCAACAAGGCCCTGATCGCTGTCCACGGCGCCGAACTGGCCGCCCTGGCCGAGGCCGCCGGCGTGCCCCTGCTGTTCGAGGCCGCCGTCATGGGCGGCACCCCGGCGGTGAAGATGCTGCGCGAGGCCATGGTCGGCGACGACGTCTCGGCCCTGGCCGGCATCCTTAACGGCACCTGCAACTTCATCCTCAGCGAGATGGAGTCCAAGGGCCGGGCCTTCGCCGACGTCCTGAAGGACGCCCAGGCCATGGGCTATGCCGAGGCCGACCCGACCACCGACGTCGGCGGCTTCGACGCCGCCCACAAGATCTCAATCCTGGCCGCCCTGGCCTTCGGCTGCGCCCCCAACTTCGCCGCCGCCGAGATCGAGGGCATCGACGGGGTCGAACAGCTCGACATCGCCATGGCCAAGGACCTCGGCTACCGCATCCGCCTGATCGCCTCGACCGAGCGCACCGACGACGGCGTCGCCGTCCGCGTCCACCCCAGCCTGGTCGCCTTCGGCCATCCCCTGGCCGAGACCCGCGGCGCCACCAACGCCCTGTTCATCGAAGGCGCCCGCATCGGCCGCATCTTCATCCAGGGCCCCGGCGCCGGCGCCGGCCCCACCGCCGCCGCCGTCGCCGCCGACATCGCCGATGTGATGACCCATCCCAAACGCCCGGTCTTCCAGGCCCCGGCCGGCCAGCTGCCGCCCTTCGTGGCGGTGGCTCCCACGCGTCGCGTCGGCAAGGCCTACCTGCGCCTGCTGGTGAAGGACCAACCGGGCGTCATCGCCGCCGTCTCCGAGACCCTGGCCGAATGCGGCGTCTCCATCGACAGCTTCCTGCAGAAGCCGGTCGAAGACGTCGGCGGCGTGCCGATCGTCCTGACCACCCACGCGGTGGCCGAGTCGGTGCTGACCGACGCCATCGACCGGCTTGAGCGCCTGCCGGTGGTGCTGGAACGGCCGAAGCTGCTACGGATCGCGCGGATCTGATCATAATGTGACTGTCCCGCGAAGCGTGACTGTCACCGTCCGCGCTGAACGGTGACAGTTATCCTGCTGCGCCGGAGGACAGTCACCATGGTTCAGTCCCGACCCAGCGCCCGCACAGCCGCCCGCAACAGCGTCACGGTCTCACCACTCGCCGCCACGTCATAGGGTGTGCGCCAGGCGCTCTGAACAACAGCGACCACCTGCTCGCCCGGGTTGATGTAGATCAGTTGACCAAAGGCGCCGATCGCCGCGAAGACGCCCTCGTGGACCCCCGGGGCGGGCGGTGTCGCCCACAAGTGATAGCCGTAGCCACCCGGATCACCCGGCCCAAGGCGGCCAAAGCCGGTCGCCTCGCAATCCGGACGGCCCGCCAGATCGCGCCAACCGCCGGGCAAGACCCGTCTCCCGTCGGCAAGGACGCCGTCCTCCAGCATCAGCTGTCCAAAGCGCCCCATGTCGCGCAACCGGGCGCTGATGCCGAACCCGCCCATTTCCAGGCCGTCTTCCGACTCCAGTTGCCATTGCCCGTCGGCCTCCATCCCGCCAGGTCCCCACAGGCGTTCGGCCAGGTAGTCGGCCAACAGACGCCCCGTCGCGGCAACGTCAACCGTGGCCAGCACCAGGCTGTCGCCGGTCGAATAGTTGAGAACCGTCCCCTGTGGATGGGCGCGCAAGGCAACTTAAGTTGGCTTGCCTCACCTGTGGCGGCTTGGCATGGTCATGCTCGCGATCATCCGGCTTGGGTCGCGACCGGCAGTTGGCCTTCACGGCGCGGTCGCTCCACGGCCTAAGACGCGCGGATCCGGTTTCCCCGCGGATTGTGTTCAACCTCGGCAAGACCGAGGCGCTCCATCAACGGTGGGACATACATCCCGAACCGCCCTCTCAGGCCCTTCTTCAGCCCGTACCAGCCGCCAACCGGATTGTCGGGCGAGCGGCCCCAGGCCTCGACCGTCCCGGCCTTTGCTTCCTTCTGTTCGTCCGCGGAACCGAGTTCGATCCAGTCACCATGCGCCTTGAGCATGGCGTGAAGGTCGTCCAGGCACCGGGCGTCATAGAACAGCACAGTCTTTCCGACCGTGCAGACCAGGACCTCCCGGCCGTCCCGAACGTCGCGATACATTGTGAACTCGGAGGTCAGGGGCGGCGTCTTCAGCCGCCATGGATCGTCAGCGGTTCCTGAGCCAGGGACCTCAGCCATTCTCGGTCCTCCGCCTGGATGCAGCGTCAGCCATCACCCGTCCGGCAAAGCTTCGCCTGGAGCCCGGGCTTGCGCAATGGGTGGACAGCGGACGCCGCAGCCAATCCGGCCGGCGCTGCGAGGGCGCCATCTGCAACAGCCAGACGGGCTTCAGCGGAAGGCGGCCGCTGTCCCCGCGCCAGTTCGAGGCGACCGGCCAAGGGGTGGAAAGCGCTCTCCGATGCGATAGGTTTGCGCCCCTCTACGCAGCCGGAGGCGCCAGGGTGGAAATCGGGACGAAGGGCGACCGTTGACGCGCCTATTGACTTCCAAACCGATCGCTATCGCCGCAGACCACCGGGGCGTCGCTCTGAAGGCGCGCCTGATCACCTGGCTGCAGGCTCAGGGCCACGCCGTTCTCGACTGCGGGACTGAAAGCGCCGACCAGCGGGTCGACGCCATGGACTACGCCCTGGCCCTGGCCGTCGAGATCAAGCACCGCCGCTCGGACTTCGCCGTCGGCATCTGTGGCAGCGGCCAGATGATGGCCATCACCGCCAACCGCTTCCCCTTTATCCGCGCCACCCTGCTGCACACTGTCGATGAAGCCGAAGGGGCCCGGCTGCACGGCGACGCCAATGTCCTTGTCCTGGGCGCTGACACCCTCGACGCTGAGGCGGCCGAACAGATCCTTGGCGTCTTCCTGACCACCGCCGCCCTCGGGGACCGCTATGCAGAGCGCCGCGAGCGCCTGGCGGGTCTGGACATCTCGCAGGCCTGACGCCCCTCCGACGTTAGATGAATATGTCTAGACATATGTTTTTCGCCCCAAAATGGGCCGAAGATCGGCGCCGCAAGACCGTAGGTCGGCGCGTACACATTCCGACCTGCATTCGCTCGCATCCGACCTACGCTCCGGGCTACATCCGGACCTACATCCACTGACACTCGACCCACACCGAAGGCACGCAATTTCAATCGCTTGGCCCTGAAACGGCGTCTCGACCCCTGGAGAGCGGGTTATAATGTAGTCCGCTTCGATAGCCGCCGGTCGGCCGGGTCGCCCAGTTGCCCCTCGCGCCGACTCCCGGCAGCCGCTAAACCCCCTGTTCCCGCATCTGACGGGGAAAAAAAGGCCGGGAGACGCCTGAATGACAACGGAAACCCTGGGAGCGCCCTCGCTTGACCGCGGCCTGGTCCTCGACGCCGTGCGCGTCACCGAAGCCGCCGCCATCGCTTCCTGGGCCCTCGTGGGCCGCGGCGACGAGATGGCCGCCGACCAGGCCGCCGTCGACGCCATGCGCAACGCCCTCAACGACCTCGAGATCGACGGCGTCATCGTCATCGGCGAGGGCGAGCGGGACGCGGCCCCGATGCTCTACATCGGCGAGAAGGTGGGCAAGGGCGGTCCCCGGGTCGATATCGCCCTCGACCCCCTGGAAGGCACCAGCCTGACCGCCAAGGCCCAGGCCAACGCCCTGGCCGTCATGGCCTGGGCCCCGGCCGGCACCCTGCTCAATGCGCCCGACACCTACATGGACAAGATCGCCTGCGGGCCCGGCTATCCGGCCGGCATCCTCGATCTCGACAAGACCCCGGCCGAGAATGTCCAGGCCCTGGCCGACGCCAAGGGAACCACGCCCGACCAGATCACCGTCTGCGTGCTGGACCGGCCGCGCCATGCCGAGATCATGGCCAGCCTGCGGTCTGTCGGGGCCCGTGTCGCCCTGATCTCCGACGGCGACGTGGCCGGGGTGATCAACACCGCTGACCCGGAAACGGGCATCGACCTCTACATCGGCCAGGGCGGCGCGCCCGAGGGCGTGCTGGCCTGCGCGGCGCTGAAATGCGTCGGTGGCCAGTTCCAGGGCCGGCTGATGTTCCGCACCGCCGACGAGCGCGGCCGGGCAGCCCGCCTCGGCATCACCGACCTCGACCGCAAGTACGACCTGGACGACATCGTCCGCGCCGACGCCATCTTCGTCGCCACCGGCGTCACCAAGGGGGCGCTGCTCGACGGCGTCACCTTTCGCAACGGCTTCGTCCATACCCATTCCCTGGTCATGAACAGCCACAGCCACACCGTTCGCGAAGTGCGCATGAAGCGAGCCCTGAATGGCTGACGGCGCCGGCCCGGAAAACTTCCTGGGCGTCCGAAAGTCGCTCACGGGCCGCGTCTGGCGCCGCCGCGCCGCCGATGAGAGCGTCGCCCGCGAGCACCAGCTGCGCCATGGCCTCAGCGAGCCCCTGGCCCGCGCCCTGGCCTCTCGCGGCGTCACGGCCGAGGGGGGAGGGGACTTCCTCAATCCCACCCTCAAGTCCCTGTTTCCCGACCCTTCCAGTTTTGCCGACATGGACCGCGCCGCGGAGATCCTCGTCGATGCCGCCGTCAGCGGCCGGCCCGTGACGGTCTTCGCCGACTATGACGTCGACGGGGCCAGTAGCGCCGCCCAGCTGGTCCGCTGGTTCCGCGCCATGGGCCGGGACCTGCCGGTCTATGTCCCCGACCGTATCCTCGAGGGCTACGGCCCCAGCCCCGCCGCCTTTCGCAAGATCAAGGACAGCGGCGCCGAGCTGGTCATCACCGTCGACTGCGGGGCCGCCGCCCATGACGCTCTGATCGAGGCGGCGCGGATCGGCCTCGACGTCGTGGTCATCGACCACCACCTCATGCGAGGCGACCCGCCGCCCGCCGCCGCCCTGGTCAATCCCAACCGTCTCGACGACACCTCGGGCCAGGGGCACCTTGCCGCCGCCGGCGTGGTCTTCGTCCTGCTGGCCGCCCTCAACCGCGAGGCGCGCAAGCGCGGCCTGTTCGAGGACCGCGCCGCCCCCAACGTCATGGACTGGCTGGACCTGGCCGCCATGGGCGCCTTCTGCGACGTGACCTCGCTGACCGGCTTCAACCGCGCCCTGGCCGCCCAGGGGCTTAAGGTGATGAGCGGCTGGCGCAACATCGGCCTGAAGGCCCTGCTCGATGTCGCCAAGAGCCAGGGGCCGGCCACGGCCTTCCACGCCGGCTATATCCTCGGCCCCCGCATCAACGCCGGCGGCCGCATCGGCCGCGCCGACCTTGGGGCGCGGCTGCTCAGCACCGAGGACCCGGAAGAGGCCTCCGCCCTGGCCCAGGAGCTCGACGCCCTCAACGCCTCCCGCAAGGAGGTCGAGAAGGCGGTGATCGACGAGGCCGTCGCCGCCATCGAGAAGCAGAGCAACTTCGACCCCGACGCCCCCGTCATCGTCGCCGCCGGCGACGGCTGGCATCCGGGTGTCGTCGGTATCGCCGCCGGGCGGCTGCGCGAGCGCTACCGCAAGCCGGTGATCGTCATCGGCATCGACCGCCCCGCCGACATCGGCAAGGGTTC
>JBILYE010000014.1:0-27174 GCA_044377925.1 Caulobacter sp.
GGGCAGGCGTGACGAACCGTCGAACTCAGGGCATCATGCCTTCATGCCCCCGCCCGGTCTGTTCGGCCTCATGCTGCTCAGTTTTGTCCTCGGCGCCCTGGCGGCCTGGGCGACGGGGCGTCGGCGATCGGCGTTTACCGGGATGGCGGCGGCGTTGGCCGGCGGACTGGCGGCGCCCTGGCTGGGAGCGCAGGTCGGCTGGCCGGTCACCAGCTTCTGGATGGTGTCGGGGTTCGCGGCGGTGTCGGCTCTGCTCCTGACAGGACTTGCGTCTCTACTGCCACGCCGTTGACCAACGCCTGACAACAAAGGAACCTCCTTGCCAACCTGGAGTTACAGCCAGGAATTCATCTGAAGGGAGCTACTGGAATGGTCGGTGTTGGCTGGATTGCCGCAATCATCATCGGGATTTTCGCCGGCTGGGTGGCCGAAAAAATCCTGCGGCGCGACGACGGACTTTTGATGAACCTGGCGGCCGGTCTGATCGGCGGCCTTCTCGGCAAATGGCTGATCGTCGATCTGCTCGGGTTTCACTACATGGGCTGGATCGCCAGCGCCATCGCCGCCATCATCGGGGCGGTGGTCCTGCTGTTCGTCTGGGGCCTGATTTTTCGCAAGCGCTAGAGGCGCGCCCCGCAAACGTCTAAGGCTCCCGTCGCTGACCTCAGCGGCGGGAGTTTTTCATTGGATCCGAAACTGAAGAAGATGATCGGGACGATCCTGATCCTGGTCTTCCTGGCGCTCTACGCCATGGGCGTGGTCAGCCTGCACGGGCTGCTGCCCAGGAATTTCCTGCTGGAGCTGGTTTTCTTCGCGGTCGCCGGCGTCGCCTGGGGCCTGCCGCTGTTTCCGCTGCTGGCCTGGATGAACAAGGAACCGGGCGGACCCCGGACCTGACGAACTGATTGTAGAAGAGCCTCCCTGGTCGGAGCGACAGGATTTGAACCTGCGACCCCTTGACCCCCAGTCAAGTGCGCTACCAAGCTGCGCCACGCTCCGAAACAGGGAGGAGCGCCCTTATAGGGATGAGGTCCGGCGCGGGCAACGGCGAAAGTGGGTTGATTGCAGAACGTTCGTGCGTCCTTCGACACGCCCGCTGCGCGGGCTACTCAGGATGACGAATAGGGGTGGGTTGCGCAGGCGATTGCCTGCTTCGGATTTCACAGACGTTCGTCATCCTGAGTAGCGGCCGCAGGCCGCGTGTCGAAGGACGCATGGACGTTACCGCTTCAGCAACCCGTCCAGCCGGGCCTTGATGGCTTCCAGCTCACTCAGCGTGTCGGTCAGGCGCAGGCGGGCCTCGTCGCTGAGCTCCCCGGTCGGCGGGGCGAGGTCGCCTGAGTCGGTCTGCGAGGGACCTTCCTCACCGCGGGCCACGGCGAGGATGCGTTTGACGCCGCCGTCCTTGTGCAGCTTCTGCACGCCCTTGATGGTGTAGCCCTCGCTGTGCAGCAGGGTCTGCACCGCGCGCAGGACCTCGATGTCCTGCGGCCGGTAGAACCGGCGTCCGCCGGCCCGCTTCATCGGGCTGATGAAGGTGAACTTGGTTTCCCAGAAACGCAGAACATGTTGCGGCGCGCCGAGCTCGTCGGCCGCTTCCGAGATGGTGCGGAAGGCGTTGGGGCCCTTCGCCAAACGGGGCCTAGCCTTCCAAAGCGCGGTCGATTCGCGCCTTCATCACCTGGCTGGCGCGGAAACCGATGACCCGGCGGGGTTCGATCTCGGCCGGCTCGCCGGTCTTGGGATTGCGGCCCATGCGGGCGCGCTTGGCCCGGACCTGGAAGACGCCGAAACCGCTGAGCTTGACCTGTTCGTCACGCTCCAGCGCTTCGGCCATGAGGTCGAGCGTGCGTTCGACCAGTTCAGAGCAGTCCTGCCGAGTCAGGCCCACTTCTTCGTGGACCGCTTCACACAGTTCCGCGCGCGTAAGCGTCGCGCCCTTCATGGGACCCCTCCCGGACAAACGTTAATGGCGTTCATGACGCGAAAACGTCGTGGCGTCAAAGGGTTCCGCGCGGGTGTGGAGGCATGAAGTCAGTTCCTTCTCCCGACGGGCGGGAGAAGGAACTCAGAGCCGCACCAGACAGGCGCCCCAGGTCAGGCCGCCGCCCATGGCTTCCATGAGGAGCAGGTCGCCGCGCTTGATGCGGCCGTCGTCGATGGCCGTCGACAGGGCCAGCGGGATCGAGGCGGCCGAGGTGTTGGCATGGTCGCCGACGGTCTGGATGACCTTGTGCTCGTCGAGGCCCAGGCGTTTGGCCACACCGTGCAGGATGCGCTCGTTGGCCTGGTGGGGAATGAACCAATCGACGTCGGCGATGGTCAGATTGACCTTCTCGAGGGCCGTCTCGATCGATTCGGAGATGTTGATGACAGCGTGCTTGAACACCTGGTTGCCGGCCATGCGCAGCTTGCCGACGGTGCCCGTCGTCGAGGGCCCGCCGTCGACATAAAGCAGGTCCTGCTTGGTGCCGTCGCAGCGCAGAGACCAGCTGATCAGGCCGCGATCGGTGTTGGTCCCCTCGCCTTCCACCGGTTCCAGCACCACGGCGCCGGCCCCGTCACCGAACAGCACGCAAGTGCCGCGGTCGGTCCAGTCCATCAGGCGGGTCATGGTCTCGGCCCCGATGACCAGCGCGCATTTGGCGTTGCCACGGGCGACGAAGCCGTCGGCGACGGTCAGGGCGTAGACGAAGCCCGAGCAGACGGCCTGGACGTCGAAGGCGATGCCGACGGGGCAGCCCAGCTTACGCTGGACGATGGCGGCTGTGGCCGGGAAGGTCAGGTCGCCGGTGGTGGTGGCCACCACGATCAGGTCGATGTCGGCGGGCGTCTTGCCGGCGTCGGCGAGGGCTTTCAGCGCTGATTCCACGGCGAGGTCGGAGACGGCCTGGTCGTCGCTGGCCCGGTGGCGCTGGCGGATGCCGGTGCGCTCGCGAATCCACTCGTCGCTGGTGTCGACGATCTTCGACAGCGCCTCGTTGGTCACAATATCGGGCGGCAGATAGGCGCCGACGCCGGTGATCGCGCTACGCAGGACTTTGGTCACTGTACCTCGGGCTCCACGGATGGCTTGGCCAGCAGGGCCGCCGACAACTGCCTGACGCTGCGGTCAATCTCGGCGGCGAAATCACTTCTGGCCAGATTGGCGGCGACGACGACGGCGGCGGCGTAGGACTTGGGGTCGGCCGAGCCGTGGCTCTTGATGACGATGCCGTTGAGGCCCAGCAGCGGCGCGCCGTTGACCGCGCCGGGGTCGAGCTTGAGCTTAAGGCTGTTGAGGCCGCCGGTGGCCAGGGCCGCGCCCAGCATGTTGAGCGGGTTGGACTTCAGGGCCGAGCGCAGCTCGTTGGCAATGAAGCGAACGACGCCCTCGGCGGTCTTCAGCAGGATGTTGCCGGTGAAGCCGTCGGTGACCACGACATCGACCGTGCCCTTGGCGATATCGTCGCCCTCGACGAAGCCATGATAGTCGAACTCGAAGGCCGTGGCCTTGAGCAGGGCGTGGGCCTCGCGGACCTCTTCATGGCCCTTCTGGTCTTCCGAGCCGACGTTGAGCAGGCCGACCGTCGGGCGGCCGCCGCCCTGGATGGCGTGGTGGAAGGCGGCGCCCATGATGGCGAACTCGACCAGCTGTTCGGCGTCGGCGCTGACGTTGGCGCCGACATCGAGCACGGTGGTGATGCCGCCGGCGGTCGGCCAGCTGGCCGTCAGGGCCGGGCGGTTGATCTCCGGACCCATGCGCAGGATCAGCATGGAGACGGCCATCAGGGCCCCGGTGTTGCCGGCCGAGACGGCGGCGACGGCCTGGCCGTCCTTCACCGCCTGGACGGCGTTCCACAGGCTTGAGCCCTTGCCGCGGCGCATGGCCTGGGCGGGCTTTTCATCCATGGCGATGAATTTCTCGGTGTGGCGGACCTCGCAGAGCGGGGCCAGGGCCGGCAGATTCGCCAGCTCGGGGGCGATTTTCGCCTCATCCCCGTGGATCAGGAAGCGCACCCCGGCGCCCAGTTGGCGCGAGGCGATGCCGATGCCGCGGATCACCACGGACGGGCCGTGGTCGCCGCCCATGGCGTCGATGGAGAGAGTCAGAGGTTGGGACAAGACGGGCCTATGGCTCCCGGAGACGCCTTGGTGGAACCGGCCAGACACGGTCGGCGGGCGAAGCGGCCGGACGATAGCGCCGGGCGGGCGGGATGCAAGTGCAGGCTCATTCCGCGCGAGGCTTCAGCTTGCTGAGGGCCGCGAAAGGCGAGAGCACGTTGTCTTCCACAGGCGGCACATAGACCGCGCCGGGCTTGCGGGGAAAGGGATCGACCTCCAGCGCCAGGTGCTCGACGACATAGGCGGCCAGGTCCACCTTGTCGGCGGTCAGGACGTCGGGCGGATCGTCGCCCTCCGGGTCGATGTCGACCTCCATCGATTCGGACTTAGGGGCGGCCTCGCTGCCCTCCGGCACGGCGCGGACGGTGAAATCGCTGGTCAGCGTCTGTTCGAAGGGCTCGCCGGTCAGGCTGCAGATCTGGGTGACCTCGGCGGTGAGCGAGCCCCGGATCTCGGCGCCGTCCAGCCAGGGCCGGGCGCGCACCCGGGCGGTGAAGGAATCGAGGCGTTCAAGGCCGAGCTCGCGGGCAATGGCCACGCGGGTGGCGGCGTCGGCCGTCAGCTCGACGGGGGTCAGGCCCCGGCTGATCTCGGCCAGGGTCACAGTGTGGGACCAGAGCGGCGTATCCATCAGACCTCCAGCCAATCGGCCTCACCCGCCAGCAGCCGATCCGTCGGCTGGGCGGCCAGGCGATCACGGGCCCGAACGATATAGTCGGCCATGCCGGCCGCTTTTGCGTCGTCGCCCGCGAACAGGGTGCGGGCCAGCAGCGCCTGCAACGGCCGCAGGTCCGGCAGGGTGGCGAAGGCCTGGTCGGCCGAGCGGGCCCGGCCGTAGAACGCCTCGCCCAGCTTCTTGATCCGCTTGGGCACGGCGGTGTCGCCGACGCCCAGTTCGCGGAAAGCGTCGTCCAGGCCCTTGGTAAAGCGATCGATCAAGGCCTGCTTGGTTTCGCCGCTGACCGCCTGCTGTGATTCCGGGCCGCCCTTGAGCCGGTCGAGCAGCAGGATGACGTGCAGGCTGTAGAGCTCGAAGCGTCCTTCCCGTGTGTCGGGGACGCCAAGGGTGGTGTAGAGGCCCGGCCGCCGGGCCTGGGCGACGGCGGACGCATAAAGGGCTTCTCCGGCGACGACCGCCGGTCTGACCTTCCTGAACCGCTTGAAGAACATATCCGCCTCGATTTCGCCCCGCCTTCTGGCTAAAGCGGGGCATTGAACTAAGCCCGCGCGGGCGATAGGTCAAAGGTAACGAGCCGATACGGGCTCGATTGAAACATTATGCGCGTGACGGGCGGCGGAACCGATATCCCCTCCCCCTGTCAGGCACTTGGCTGGAGTTCAGACTTTGATCCGCAAGTCCGCTATCGCGCTGTTCGTCGGCGCCGCT
The DNA here is from genome assembly GCA_044377925.1 of Caulobacter sp. GTDB lineage: Bacteria > Pseudomonadota > Alphaproteobacteria > Caulobacterales > Caulobacteraceae > Caulobacter. The sequence goes on from JBILYE010000014.1 coordinate 5,492, forward strand.
GTCCTGGCCACCGGCGCCTGCACGCCGATGACCACCTACAATGGCTTCCAGGTCGTCGAGTCCAATCCGGCCGACGTCAAGGTCGGGGAAGACACCAAGTCGACGGTGATGACCAAGCTGGGCTCGCCCTCGGCGACCTCGCTGACGGAAAGCAACGGCGCGACGCCGGGCCAGGAGATCAAGCTCGTGTCGTCCCGCGACTCCAACCTGTGGTTCTACATGACCCAGGTCAGTGACCGGGTCGCCTTCTACAAGCCGCGGGTGGCCAAGCGCGACGTCGTCGCCGTGTCGTTCGACGGCGGCAGCGAAACGGTGCTGGCGGTCAACACCTACAAGCTGGAAGACGGCAAGGTGGTGTCGTTCAACGGTAACAAGACCCCGACCCGCGGGCGTGAGATCACCATCCTCGAACAGCTGCTGGGCAACGTCGGCAACGGCGGCATGCTGCCCCGCGACGACGCCGAGGGCCTGCCGGGCAGCCGTCCGGGCGATACGCGGCAGTAGTCAAGCGAAGCGCCCTTCTCCCGCTTGTCGGGAGAAGGTGGCAGCCCGCTGGGCTGACGGATGAGGGCAGCACCGGCTTCCGGTGACTGTCCTTTTTTGTTGTTGCTCATCGTCTGAGGCTGGCGCTGCCCTCATCCAACCCAGCTCCCGACAAGCGGGAGAAGGGTCAGCCGGCTGTCTTGCTCAACGCTTCCGCCCGGTCCTCGAAGCATTTCATCAGTTTCGCGACGGCCTGGTCGAAATTGGCGGCCAGGATGCGGTCGAGCATCGGCACCTTGAACTCGAACTCGATCTCGAAGCTCACTTCGCAACCGTCGGCGTGTTCAACGAATCGCCAGCGGTTCCACAGGCGGCGGAACGGGCCGTAGAGCAGGTTCACCTCGACGACCCCGGCGCCTTCGTCGCGCCGGACGCGCGTGGCGAACTTTTCACGCAGGAAGGTGAAGGCGACGGCGGCCTCGGCGTCGAGCATCGTCACGCCGGGCTCGGGCTCGCGCCGGTTCCAGACCCGCATGCCGGTGACCCAGGGGACGAACTTCGGATAGTGCTCGACATCACCGACCAGCTGGAACAGCAGGTCTGGGCTGTAGGGCAGGACTTTTGTCAGCGCATGCCGCAAGTCAGGCTGCGGCGTCTTTGGCCAGGCGCGCCGCCTTCAGCCGCTCGAAATCCTCGCCGGCGTGGTGGGACGAGCGGGTCAGGGGGCTGGCCGAGACCATCAGGAAGCCCTTGGCGCGGGCGATCTGCTCGTAGGCGGCAAACTCGTCCGGCGTCACGAAACGGTCGACCGGGGCGTGCTTGCGGGTCGGCTGCAGGTACTGGCCGATGGTCAGGAAATCGATGCCGGCCGAACGCATGTCATCCATCACCTGCATGACCTCTTCCTTGGTTTCGCCGAGGCCGACCATGAGGCCAGACTTGGTGAAGCGGGTCGGGTCACGCTCCTTGACCCGCTCGAGCAGGCGCAGGGAGTTGTAGTAGCGGGCGCCAGGCCGGATCGACAGGTAGAGGCGCGGCACGGTCTCGAGGTTGTGGTTGAAGACGTCCGGCGCGGCATCGATGACCACACGCTCGGCCCCGTCCTTGCGCAGGAAGTCGGGGGTGAGGATCTCGATGGTGGTGTTCGGGGCGGCGGCGCGGATGGCCAGAACCACGTCGGCGAAATGCTGGGCTCCGCCGTCGGCGAGATCGTCACGGTCGACGCTGGTGATGACCACGTGGTTGAGGCCCATCTTCGCCACCGCTTCCGCCACACGGGCCGGTTCGGTGGGGTCGAGGGGGTTCGGCTTGCCGGTGGCGACGTTGCAGAAGGCGCAGGCGCGGGTGCAGATCTCGCCCATGATCATCATGGTGGCGTGTTTCTGGGTCCAGCACTCGCCGATGTTCGGGCAGGCGGCCTCTTCGCAGACCGTGGTCAGGCCGTGCTGGCGGACGATGTCACGGGTCTCGTTGTAGCCGGCGCTGCCGGGCGCACGGACGCGGAGCCATTCGGGCTTGCGCAGAACGGGCGAGTCCGGGCGGGCCTGCTTCTCGGGGTGACGAGGGCGGGCCTTGAGGGTGTCGATCACGGTGACCATGGGGCTTAAATCGGCTTTCCAGCGCGAAGGATCAACCCTTTGCGCTCCCTTCTCCCGCTTGTCGGGAGAAGGTGGACGCGAAGCGGCCGGATGAGGGCAGCGCCGGCCTGTCAGGATGCAGCCTCCGAAATGCCAGAAAGGGGGCGACGTTCCACTGCTGGCGCTGCCCTCATCCGACCCCCTTCGAGGGCCACCTTCTCCCGACAAGCGGGAGAAGGAACGGTGATGCGAGAGGCCTCTTGCGGCCCCCTGCCCTCACCCCCCAATGTCGCGCTGATGTATCGCGGTCTGCTCCTTTGTCTGGCGTTGCTGCTGTCGGCCTGCGGGCCGGACGGCGGGCGTGAGCCTTTTGTCGAAAGCCGCACGCCGGCGGCGATCTCGATCCGCTTCCTGCCGCCGGAGGGCTGGGCCTGGGGGCTGGTGAAGGCAGGGGACTATCCGGCTCAACGGTACGGGGTTTCAGCGCCGTCGACGGGACCGCTGGCCCATATTGTCATCCTGCCCGGCTATGGCGAGAGCGCCGAGGCCTGGTTTGAGACGGCGTCTGATCTCAATGCCAAAAGCTACACCGTCTGGGTGCTCGAGGGCGCCGGCCAGGGCGGCTCGGGGCGGTTCACCGCCGTGCGCGATGTCGGCCACATCCCGGACATGCAGCCGGACCTGCTGGGGGTGAAGGCGCTGTTGCGGGCGGTCATTCCCGACGACGGCAAACCGGTGATCCTGATTGGCTCGCGTTCAGGCGCGGCGGTTGCGGTGCTTGCGGCCAAGGCCGGATACGGCGGCGACGCCCTGCTGCTGCTGTCGCCATGGAAACCCGCCGGGGCCGGACCGCACGACGCGCTGCTCAGCCGCATCGGCCTGGGCGGCTTTCGCGAGCCCTGGGCCGGCGGCTGGACGCCAAACGCCTCCGCCCCGGCCACGGGCGACAGCTACCGCGCCGGCGTCGAGCGCCTGTGGCAGACGGTCAATCCGGACCTGCGTATGGGCGCGCCGAGCGTCGGCGGGCGCCTGGCCCTGGCCAAGGGCTGGGAGGAGGCCAGAATCGCGCTGGCCAGTGTCGGGCAGCCGGTGGTGGCCATCTCCGCCCCGCAGGCGGTCATCGAGGCCTGCCGCCGGGCGCCCGACTGTATTGCCGATCCGTCTCGCGGCAGCGCCAAGGGGCCCTACCTCCACCTCGAAAACGATTTTGTGCGGGACGGCTGGCTGTCGTCCGTGGACGGAATTGTCCAGAAGCGGCGCGCCGCACGGCTGGCCGCGCAAGGCCTTGCCCCGGATCACAGGCTGTAACGGACCTTTTCAACGGGTGACGGGCTCTGTACGCTTGCCGACAACAACGGTGGGAAACAGCTCGGAGCCCCTATGCCGCGTGCATTTGATGCGCGGGACGTCGAACGTTCGCTTATTGAAGCCCTCGTCGACGCCCGGGATACCCACGGGGCCAAGAAAGCCATCCTGGAAGACCAGAACCGCACGCCCCTCAGCTATACCGAGCTGATCCGGGCGAGCTTTGCTCTGGGCCGCAAGATCGCGGCGATCACAGAGCCCGGCGAAAAGGTCGGCCTGCTGCTGCCGTCCAGCTCCGGCGTCGTGGTGACCTTCTTCGGCCTGCATGCGTTCGGGCGAATCCCGACCATGCTGAACTTCACCTCGGGCCTCAGGAACCTGCGGGCCGCCTGCAAGCTGGCCGGGGTGAAGACGGTGCTGACGGCGCATGCCTTCATCGAGCAGGGCAAGCTGCACGACCTGATCGACGCCCTCGAGACCAATGCGAAGATCGTCTACCTTGAGGACGTGCGCGGACAGATCGGCCTGGCCGACAAGGTGTTCGCCCTGGCCGCCGGCCTGGCGCCCAAGATGTTCGCGGCGAAGACGAAACCCGACGATCCGGGCGTCATCCTGTTTACCTCGGGCAGCTTCGGCGCCCCGCGCGGGGTGGTGCTGACCCAGGCCAACCTGGTGGCCAACGCCATGCAGGTGGCGGCGTTCATCGATCTCGATCCCGACTGGGTGATGTTCAATCCCCTGCCGACCTTCCACTGCTTCGGGCTGACCGGCGGGGTGATCCTGCCGCTGCTGACCGGCATGAAGGCGTTCCAGTATCCCTCGCCACTCCACACCAAGCAGATCCCGCCTCTGATCAAGGACAGCCAGGCGTCCATTCTGCTGGCCACCGACACCTTCTTGAACCAGTACGCCCGCTCGGCGGACCCGGGCGAACTGTCGGGCCTGAAGTTCATCGTCTGCGGGGCCGAGAAGGTGCGCGACGAGACCCACAACCTGATCGGCGACCGCTTCGGCGGCGTGCCGGTCCTGGAAGGCTATGGCGCCACCGAGGCCGCGCCCGTGGTGGCGGTCAACAGGCCGGACGACAATCGCCGGGGCACGGTCGGCGGACTGCTGCCCGGCATGGAGTACCGGGTTGAGCCGGTCGAGGGCATTCCGGGGGGCGGCAGGCTGCTGATCCGCGGGCCGAACATCATGGCCGGCTATCTGCGCGAGGACGGCGGCGTCGATCCGCCGCCGGGCGGCTGGCACGACACCGGCGATGTGGTGTCGATCGACGACAACGGGACCTGGATCACCATCAAGGGCCGGGTGAAGCGCTTCGCCAAGATCGGCGGCGAGATGGTCAGCCTGACCGCCGCCGAAGACCTGGCCGTGGCGGTGTGGCCGAACGAGCGCCATGCTGTGATCTCGATGCCGGACCCCAAGAAAGGTGAGCGACTGCTCCTGGTCACCGACCGGCACGATGCGGCGGTCGCCGCCCTGCTGCAGCACGCCCAGTCGATCGGCGCGCCGGAACTGGCGGTGCCGCGAAAGATCCTCAAGGTTCAGGAGATTCCGGTGCTGGGCACCGGCAAGACCGATTACGTCGCCATCCAGCGGATGGTCGACGCACAGAAGGCGGCCTGACCCTCCGGCCGCCGGTTGAAGGGGACTATCGATGGACTTCACCTTCCTGGCTCCGCAATCGGCCCGGGTGCTCAGCCTCCTGCGGATCGTCGCCGCCCTGGCCTTCATGGCTCACGGGCTGATGAAGATCTTCCATTTTCCGGTGGCGCAGGCCGGCGCGCCTGACCCGCTGCCGACCATGCTGCTGGTAGCCGGCTGGCTGGAAGTGGTGGGCGGCGGCCTGCTGGTGCTTGGCCTGTTCACCCGGCCGGTGGCCTTCCTGATGTCGGGCATGATGGCCGTGGCCTACTTCGCGGCCCACGCCCCCAAGAGCTTCTACCCCGCCCTCAACGGCGGCGAGCCGGCCCTGCTCTTCTGCTTCATCTTCCTCTACCTGGCCTGCGCCGGTGGCGGCGTGTGGAGCGCCGACACCATTCTGCGCAGGAAACCCTAGGCGTCCCGGGTCGCGCCGACCCGCTGGGCCAGTGACGCCGCCATGAACTGGTCCAGGTCGCCGTCCAGCACGCCGGCGGTGTCGCTGGTTTCGACGTTGGTGCGCAGGTCCTTGACCATCTGGTAGGGCTGCAGGACGTAACTGCGGATCTGGTGACCCCAGCCGATATCGGTCTTCTGGTCTTCCAGGGCCTGGGCGGCGGCTTCCCGCTTCTGCAGTTCCATCTCGTAGAGACGGGCGCGCAGCATCTTCCAGGCTTCCTCGCGGTTCTGGTGCTGGCTGCGGCCGGCCTGGCAGGCGACGGCGATGCCCGTGGGGATGTGGGTCAGGCGCACGGCGGAGTCGGTCTTGTTGATGTGCTGACCGCCGGCCCCGCTGGCCCGGTAGGTGTCGGTGCGAACGTCGGCCGGGTTGATCTCGATCTCGATGGTGTCGTCGACCACCGGATAGATCCAGGCCGAAGCGAACGAGGTGTGACGCTTGGCGGCCGCGTCGTAGGGCGAAATGCGGACGAGGCGGTGGACGCCGCCCTCGGTCTTCAGCCAGCCGTAGGCGTTGGGGCCGGTGATCTGCAGGGTCGCCGACTTGATGCCGACGCTTTCGCCGGAGGTCTCTTCGATCAGCTCGACCTTGTAGCCGTGCTGCGTCGCCCAGCGGCTGTACATGCGCAGCAGCATGTTGGCCCAGTCGCAGGACTCGGTGCCGCCGGCCCCGGAGTTGATTTCGACATAGGCGTCGTTGCCGTCAGCCTCGCCGGACAGCAGGGCTTCCAGCTGGGCGCGGTCGGACCGTTCGCGCAGGCCCTTGAGCTGGGCGCGAGCCTCCTCGAGGGCGCCCTCGTCCGATTCCATGTCTGCCAGTTCGGCGTAGTCGACGGCGTCGGCCAGTTCTGTTTCCAGGGCGCGGACCGTGGCGATCTTGGCGGCGAGCGCCTGACGCTCGCGCATCAGGGCCTGGGCCTCGGTCGGTTTGTCCCACAGGGTGGGATCCTCCGAACGGGCGTCCAGTTCATCCAGGCGTCTTAGGGCTGGATCCCAGTCAAAGTCGCCTCCTGAGCAGGCTGATCGCCTGCTCGATGTCGGCCTTTGCGGCCTCGACATCCGGTCTCATGGAAAACTCCAGTGTTCAGGGCACACGGCCGGGCCGCGTGGAGGGGCGGAAGTACAGGGGCTCGCGCCTCAATACAATCCGCTGAGGTCGTCCGGCACCCTGGGCCTGGGCGGCGGCTTCTGCTCCGGCGGCGGGGCGGCGACCGGCGCGGTAAAGGCGCCGTCGTAGGGAATCGGGCCGTCGGGCTTGGGTCCGGTTGGCAGTCCGACGTTGCCGCGCGGCTCCGTGCCTGGCCGGAAAGCCTCGCGCACGCCGCCGACCATGGCGAACTTGGCCGTTTTCGGCGGCTTGAACTCGGTCGGCGGAACGTCCTTGAGCGCCACCTTCATGAAGTCGATGAAGATCGGCAGGGAGGCGACCCCGCCCACTTCGCCCTCGCCGAGACCACGGTTGTCGTCAAAGCCGACAAAGACCCCGACCACGATCTGCGGCGTGTAGCCGACGAACCAGGCCGAGCGGTATTCGTTGGTGGTCCCGGTCTTGCCGGCGACGGGGCGGCCCAGCACGCGGGCCTGGGTGGCGGTGCCGCGCTGGACGACGCCTTCCAGCATGGAGCTGATCTGGTAGGCGGTGACCGGGTCGATGACCTGCTGGCCCCCCGGCGCGATGCGCGGGCTCTCGTCGCCGTTGAAGCCGGCGTTGCATCGCGGACAGTCACGCTTGTCGGCGCGGAACAGCACCTTGCCCTCGCGGTCCTCGATCATCTCGATCAGGTGCGGGTCGATGCGACGGCCGCCGTTTGCGAAGGCGGCGTAGGCCCCGGTGATCTTCAGGGGCGTGGTCTCCCCTGCCCCCAGCGCCATGGCCAGCACGGGCGCCATGTTGTCGGCGACCCCCATCTTGACCGCCAGATCGCTGACCTTGCGCATGCCGACGCCCTGGGCCAGGCGCACGGTCATGGCGTTGCGCGACAGTTCCAGACCGCGGCGCAGCGGCATCGAGCCATAGTACTTCTTGTTGTAGTTCTCCGGCGTCCAGTCCTCGCCATTGACCGCCCCCTTGAGGGTGATCTGGGCGTCGGTGACCATGCTGGCCGGGGTGTAGCTGTCTTCCAGGGCGGCGGCGTAGACGAACGGCTTGATGGCCGAACCCGGCTGGCGCATCGCCTGGGTGGCGCGGTTGAAATTCGACAGCGAGAAGGAATAGCCGCCGACCATGGCCAGCACCCGGCCGCTGTTGGGCTCGATGGCGACCAGGGCCCCGTTGACCTGCGGGACCTGCTTCAGCCGGTAGACGCCGGGCGTCTTTTCAGCCGGCTCGACGAAGATCAGGTCGCCGGGGCTCAGCCCCTTGCCGGCCCGGGCCCAGGCGACGTCCTCGGCGGCCAGGTTGCCAGGACCGAAGTCCTTGGCGGGACGCACACGCACCACGCCCTCGACGCTTTCGACCACGGCGGCGCGCCAGCCCCGGCGCTCCGACGGCGGTGACTTCTTCAAGGCCGCGGCTTCCCAGCCGGCGGCGCCGTTGGTCGTGCCCCAGGCCCCGCGCCAGCCGTGCCGGCGGTCATAGGCCTCCAGCCCGTTCATCAGGGCGATGCGGGCGGCCGTCTGGAGGTTCGAATCGAGGGTCGTGCGCATGTAGTAGCCGCCCTCGGTCAGGCGCTCGCCCATGGTGCCGAGGCCCCGGCGACGCACTTCCTCGACGAAGTAGTCGGCGTCCTTGTATTTGGCGCGGGTCGGAGCGGCCTGGACGACCAGGTCCTCCTTCATCGCTGCGTCCGCCTCGGCCTGACTGACCCAACCGAGCTCAGCCATCTGGCTGAGGATCCAGTTGCGGCGGGCGATGGCGTTCTCTTTGCGGCGCACCGGGTGATAGTTGTCCGGCCCCTTGGGCACGGCGGCCAGATAGGCCATTTCCGACAGGGTCAGGTTGTCGAGCGACTTGCCGAAATAGTTGTAGGCGGCGGCGGCGACGCCATAGCTGCGGTAACCCAGCCAGATTTCGTTCAGATAGAGCTCAAGGATGTGATCCTTGGTCAGCGTCTGCTCCAGGCGGCGGGCCAGGATGGCTTCCTTCAGCTTGCGGCCGAGGGTGGCGTCGCTGGTCAGCAGGACGTTCTTGGCGACCTGCTGGGTGATGGTCGAGCCGCCCTCCAGCCTTCGCCCTCGAACCACATTGACGACGTTGCGCAGCATGGCGCGGCCAAGCCCTTGAACGTCGACGCCGCTGTGCTGGAAGAAGTTGCGGTCCTCGGCGGCCATGAAGGCCTGGACCAGACGCGGCGGCATCTGGTCGTAGGGCACGAAGATACGGCGCTCCTTGGAGAACTCGCCGATCAGGGTTCCGTCCCAGCCATAGACGCGCGTGGCAGTCGGCGGGCGGTAGTCGACGAGGTCGCCGGCGTCCGGCATGTCGTGGAACAGAACGGCCGCATAGATGGCGATGGCAAAGCCGGCCACGGCGATGACGCCGAGCACGCCGATGCCCAAAACGGCGACCCACTGCTCAGGTGGGTTGAACACCGGCCACACGCCCCGGGATTTCTTGTCCGACATGGGATTCCCTCTAGCGCGCCAGAGGGACGGCGCCAATGCGGCCTATCGTGGGCTCAGCGGGAAGCGACTCTCATGTCGCGCGAAAACCACCGGTCGATGGCGTCGCCGATGCTGTTCACCAGCCGGTTTCGGCTGGCGGCGTTGTTGAGGCGGGCCTCGTCGCTGGGGCTGGTGATGAAGCCCATTTCCAGCAGCACGGCCGGCACGTCGGGGGCCAGAAGGACGACGAGGTTGCCGTCCCGGTGACTGCGGCGCAGCATCGGGGTGACGTTGGAGATCTCGCTGATCAGCACCTCGGCAAAGCCGGCAGAGCGATTCTTCGTGGCCCGCTGCGACAGGTCGAGCAGGATCTGGCCGACGCCGCGGTCGCCGCCGGTCAGGGAGGCGTTCATCAGCCAGTCGTCCTTGCCGAGCACCTTGCCGACCCGCCCTTCGCCCTTTTCCGAAAGTGTGTAGACGGACGCGCCGCTGGTCGTTCCGGGGCCGGCGTCGGCATGCAGCGAGATGAACAGGTCGGCGTCAGCGCGGCGGGCGATCTGCACACGGCCTTCGAGGGTGACATAGCGGTCGGAGTCGCGGGTCAGGATGACGGTGTAGCGGCCGGTCTTTTCCAGCCGGGACTTCAGCGCCTTCGCGGCCGCCAGGGTCACCTGCTTTTCGTGCACGTTGGCCCCGATGGCTCCGGGGTCGTGGCCGCCATGGCCGGCGTCGATGACGATGACCTTGCGGCCCGACGTACGGTTGGCCTTGATGACGGGCATTGGACGGCGGGCGCCCTGCTCGACGGGCAGCGACTGGGCGGGACCGAGCGCCCTCGCATCCCTGGCGTCGCGCGAGTTCAGCGGCCCGCCGGTGGCGCGCAGGTCAATGACATAGCGGTAGTGGTCGACCCCGTCGCTCGGCGGCAGCAGGAAGCGGCGGGCGACCTGGGCCTTGCGGGCCAGTTCGATGTTGAGCCGGGCCGAGCCGCCGGTGGTGTTGACCGTCCAGCGGCGCACGACCCCCTGTCCGGCCCCCTTGAGGTCGCCGCTCACGCCCACCCGGGGAAAGGCGACGATGACGGTGTTGTCGGCGGCGCCGTCGGAGATCAGCTTGCCGGAGACCGAGCGGTCGAGGTCGATGACCAGCCGGGTCTCGGACGTATCGCCACCCAGCCGCACCTTCAGAATCCCGGCGGCCATGCCGGAGGCCTGGGCGAAGGCGCCGGCGCCAAGGGCGACGACGATCAGACCGCCGGCGATCAACGCCGCCGTCCAACGCTTGCCGACGCTACCCGTAAACCCGCGCATTCTTACGCCCCACCCGCCAGTCCGGCGATCAGACCGCTTATGGGCGGATGGAGGTGGAGAAGGGGTTAAGGCGGGTTAGGAATCTTGGATTTGTACTCATTATCGACCCCGATCCGAACCAACGAAGCAGCCCCCGCGTTATCGCCTCCGGGACATCCAGACGGCCGCTGTGGAACGACGCTCCGTTCACGCATCTCCGCCGCGGCCAGCGGACCGGCCACGAGAACCACGCGAACGGTGGGTCACTTCCATTCACGGGCGGCGGAGGCCGACATCGCCGCGCCGACGTACGTCCGGTCAGAGGCGACAGTAGTGGCGCAGGCCGTCCCGACCGAGGTAGGTGCCGCTGCGGGCGTCGAAGGAGCGGTACTTGCGGGCGCAGGCGGCGATCCATTGCCGGTCTTCGAGCCTGACCTGGTCGCGCTGCTCCTCGCGGGACTCGGCCAGGGCGGCGCCGAGAACAAAACCGAACAGACCGGCGATCACCTCGTCATGGCGATCGTCCTTGCGGCGGCGGGGATGGGTGCGCTCATAGCGTTGGCGGTACTCCCACTGGCGGCGATCCCAGCCGGGGGGCGGCGGCTGGCGGCGGTGCTGCGGGTGCTCGGCGCGCGGACGCCGGTCCGGTTGGGCGCTGGCGGTCTGGACGACCGGGCCGAGGGCGCAGGTCAGCGCCAGGATACCGACGATCAGGGGGTTTTTCATGGAGAGGCTCTCCTTTTGAGCACCCGCAGTCTGGGCCTTCCGCGCCGGCCGGCCTTGATCTGCCTCAATCCCGCCCTTCCCTTTCCTTGCCACATCAGGCTAATGTCCCGCTCGCGCGCCGCACCCCGCAACCGACGGGTTCGCTCCGCGCAACACACAGGCTGGCGCCCGGCCTGGTTGGAGGAAGCTCCGACGCAAGGGCGCCGAACCGTTCCGCATCCTGAGCGCCGCACCGGCGCATCCAGGAACAACAGAGACTTTCATGGGCCGCGCGCACGCTCCCCAACATTGTCCGCTTAGAGCCGCCCCCACCGGGGCCGGGCTTGGCGACGTGCTGCGCGCCGATTCAACAGACCGGCGGCTGCGCCTTGAGCGCGCCAAGAGCCGGAGAGAGACAATCGATGACAAAGAAGATGCTCATCGACGCCGCGCACGCCGAAGAAACGCGTGTCGTCGTCATGGATGGAAGCCGGATTGAGGAATTCGACTTCGAAAGCCAAAGCCGGAAACAGCTTCGCGGGAACATCTATCTCGCCAAGGTAACCCGGGTCGAACCCAGCCTGCAGGCCGCCTTCATCGAGTATGGCGGCAACCGCCACGGGTTCCTGGCTTTCAACGAGATCCACCCCGACTACTACCAGATCCCCCTGGCCGACCGCGAGGCGCTCACCCGCGAGCTGGCCGAGGACGACGACGAGCCGGCGCCGCCCAAGCGTGACCGCGGCCGTGGCCGTTCGCGCAACAAGCCGGCTGCCCGTGAAGCCGATCCGTCGATCGAGGCGTCCGAGGACGGCGAAGAGGCGGAAGACAACGGCGCCGAGGACTCGCACGAGTCCCACGGCGACGACGATCACGAGCACGCCGAAACCGTCAGCAAGGCCTCCGCGTCTGACGACGACGATGACGACATGGAAGAAGAGGTCGAGCGCCGCCGCCGCCGCCTCATGCGCAAGTACAAGATCCAGGACGTCATCCGCCGCCGGCAGATCATGCTGGTCCAGGTCGTCAAGGAAGAGCGCGGTAACAAGGGCGCGGCCCTGACCACCTACCTGTCGCTGGCCGGCCGCTACGGCGTGCTGATGCCCAACACCGATCGCGGTGGCGGCATCTCGCGCAAGATCGTCTCGGCGACCGACCGCAAGCGCCTGAAGACCGTCGTCCAGGGCCTGGGCGTTCCCAAGGGCCTCGGCCTCATCGTCCGCACGGCCGGCGCCAAGCGCACCAAGGCCGAGATCAAGCGCGACTACGAGTACCTGATGCGGCTGTGGGAAAACATCCGCGACACCACCCTGAACTCCGTGGCCCCCGCCCTCATCTATGAGGAAGAGGACCTGGTGAAGCGGGCCATCCGCGACCTGTTCGACAAGGACATCGATACCGTCCAGGTCGAGGGCGAGGCCGGGTACAAGGAAGCCCGCGACTTCATGCGGATGATCATGCCCAGCCAGGCCGCCAAGGTGGTGGCCTATCGCGAGCCGACGCCGCTGTTCGTGGCCCACCGGATCGAGAACCAGCTGAGCCAGATCTACACGCCGGTCGTGCCGCTGCGTTCGGGCGGCTACCTCGTGATCAACCAGACCGAGGCGCTGGTCGCCATCGACGTCAACTCCGGCAAGGCGACCCGCGAGCGCAACATCGAAGCCACCGCGCTGAAGACCAACTGCGAAGCGGCCGAGGAAGCCTGCCGCCAGCTGCGTCTGCGCGACCTGGCCGGCCTGATCGTCATCGACTTCATCGATATGGAGGAGTCGAAGAACAATCGCGCCGTCGAGAAGATCCTCAAGGACAATCTCAAGGACGACCGCGCCCGCGTGCAGATGGGCCGCATCTCCTCCTTCGGCCTGATGGAAATCAGCCGTCAGCGCCGCCGCACCGGCGTGCTGGAAGGCACCACCCACGTCTGTCCGCATTGTGAAGGCGTCGGCCGGGTCCGCTCGGTCGAGTCCAGCGCCCTGTCGGCCCTGCGCGCGGTGGAGATGGAAGCCCTGCGCGGCGGCGGCGAGCTGACCCTGAAGGTGCCGGGGGCCGTGGCCCTCTACATCCTCAACGAAAAGCGCGCCCACCTGGCCCGCATCCACCAGGTCCACCACCTGTACGTCACCATCCAGGTCGACGACGCCCTGGCCCATGCCGAGCATGAGCTGGAGCGCACGGCCCTGGGCGAGCACAGCCTGCACGCTCTGGACACCTCCGTCCTGGCCCTGCCCAGCCATGGTCTGGTCGATGACGACGACGACTTCGTGCCGCCCGACGACGAGGAGGACGACGAAGAAATCATCGACGACGATGACGCCGAAGCCGACGACCGTCCGGCCCGGCGCGAGGGCGCCGAGCGGGAGCCGCGCCGTGACGACGAAAGCCGTGATGGCCGCCGTCGCCGTCGTCGCCGTGGCGGTCGCCGCGAGGACGAGACCGAAGATCGCCCGGCCATCGCCGCCGACGCCAGCGTCGGTGACGCCGAGGACGGTGAAGACGCCGAAGCCGGTGGCGACGACGAGTTCGACAAGGACGGACGCCGCCGGCGTCGCGGCCGTCGCGGCGGTCGCCGCAGCCGCGAGGAAGATCGTCCCAAGGACGGCTTCGCCTGGGCCCGCCCGCGCGTTCCCTTCGGCGACGATCCCTTCCAGTGGCACGATCCGGCCACCCTTGAGGGCGGCGGCATGCTGAGCGTCCGCGACCCCGACCAGGCGCCGGTCCGCCCTGCGCTGGTCGAGAGCGATGAAGGTCCGGTCGCCGAGCGTGGCGAGCGTCCCGAGCGCGAGCGTGGCGAACGCGGCGGTCGTGGCCGTCGTCGTGGCCGCGACCGGGATCGGGGTCCGCGCGAGCCGCGTGACGCCGTCGCCGCTGAAGCCTCCGACGTCGTCGAAGCCGCTCTGCCGGCTGAAGAGCCCGCGCAGGACTTCGCCATGATCGATCCGCCGATCGCGACGCTGGCGGCGGGTGAGCCCTTCACCGACGAGGTCTGGGTCGAGCTGCCCGTCGAAGAGCCGGTGAAGAAGGCCCGCAAGAGCCGCGCCAAGCCGAAAAAGGCCGAAGAGGTGGTGGAAGCCGCTCCGGAAGCCCCTTCCGAGGTCGTCGAGGCCGCGCCGGAACCGGTCGTGGAAGCGCCCGCCCCGGCTCCCGAGCCGGCGCCGGAACCGGTCGTGGCCGCCGCGCCGGAGCCTGCCCCGGCTCCGGAACCGGCCGCGCCTGCCCTGCCCGATCCGAACGAAATCACCGCCCCGCCGGAAAAACCCAAGAAGGGTTGGTGGCGTCGGTGATCAACCCACACTAGTCTTTGAGTCCGCGCGGGGGCGCTAACGGAGTAACGTGACCTGATGAGCTCCCGCGCCTTCTCATCCTGGCGGCCGCTGAAGGCGGCCATCGCCGGTCTCACGGCGGTCAGCCTTGTGCTGACCGCCGGCCTGCCGGCCTTTGCCCAGGAAGACCGGGTGTCGCTGCTGCGCGACACCGAGATCGAAGCCATCCTGCACGCCCAGGCCGATCCGCTGATCGCCGCGGCGGGCATGACGCCCAAGGATGTCACCATCCTCCTGGTCGGTGACAAGTCGCTCAACGCCTTCGCCACCCAGGGCCAGGTCATGGGCTTCAACGCCGGCCTGATCCTCGAGACCGAGAACCCCAATCAGCTCAAGGGCGTCATGGCCCATGAGATCGGCCACCTGGCCGGAGCCCACCCGCTGCGCTCGGGCGACATGCAGAACGCGGGCCTGCGCCCGATGCTGCTGACCATGGGCCTGGGCGTGCTGGCCCTGCTGGCCGGGGCGCCGGACGCCGGGGCCATGCTGATCGGCAACTCCGGCTATTTCGGCACCCTGGGCGCGCTGGGCTTCAGCCGCGAACAGGAAGGCCGCGCCGACCAGGCCGCCGTCGGCTTCCTCGAGAAGACCGGGCAGTCGTCACGGGGCCTGGTCGAGTTCTTCGACAAGTTCCGCTACCAGGAAGTCTTCCAGGAAGCCCGCCGCTTCCCCTATTTCCGCAGCCACCCGCTGTCCTCGACCCGTATCGAGATGCTGCGCAGCAAGGTCGAGTCCCAGTCGCACTACAAGGCGGTCGACTCGCCGGCCGAGCTTGAGGCCCACGAGATCATGAAGGCCAAGATCGTCGCCTTCACCCAGCCTCAGGTCGCCCTCATCAAGTACGCCGAGACCGACAAGAGCTATCCGGCCCGCTATGCCCGGGCCATCGCCTACTACCGGCTGAAGGACGTCAACCGCGCCGTGGTCATGGTCGACAACCTGCTGACCGAACAGCCCGAGAACGCCTACCTGTGGGAGCTCAAGGGCCAGATGCTGTTCGAGTTCGCCCGCGCCAGGGAAGCCGAATATCCGCAGCGCCAGTCTGTGAAATACAAGCCGGACGCGCCGCTGTTGCGCATCAACCTCGGCCAGACGCTGATCAACCTGGACGACCCGGCCAAGCGCGACGAGGGCATCGAGATGCTGAAGCGCTCGCTGCTGCATGAGGACATTCCGGACGCCTGGCGCCTGCTGGCGCAGGCCTATGACGCCAAGGGCGACGAGGGCCTCGCGCGCCTGTCGACGGCCGAATACTACTATGCGCTCGGCGGCCTGAACGAGGCGCGCGGCTTTGCCATGCGGGCCCGCGACCTGCTCGACAAGAACAGCGTCGGCTGGCGCCGGGCCACCGACATCGTCCTCACCGCCAACCCCAGCCGCGAAGACCTGCAGGACCTGGCCAAGGAAGGCTAAGGTCCGCTCGCAGACCCTCCACGATCCCCTGAATTCCGAGAGACATTCATGCGCCGCTCGACGATCCCGCTTGTCATCACCCTGGCCGCCACGGTCGGGCTGACCGCCTGCGAGAAGAAGGACAAGCCGATCACCGAGGTGGACCCCGCCTCGATTGCGGCGGCCCAGGATATGAAGGTCGACAAGGATTTCGGCGACAAGGTGCGCGCCTACATCCTGCAGCATCCCGAAATCCTGCTGGAGGCCCAGCAGGCCCTGCAGCTGAAGGCGATGGCCGAGGAAGAGGCGGTCATTGAAAAGCAGTTCGCCAGCCACAAGGTGCAGCTGCAACGCGACAGGCGGGACTTCGTGATCAACCCCCAGGGCAAGGTCACCGTCGTGCAGCTGTTCGACTACAACTGCACCTACTGCAAGGTCATCGCCCCCGAGGTCGCCAAACTGGCGCGGGAAAATCCCAACGTCCGCTTCGTGTTCAAGGACTATACGCTCGGCAACTTCGGACCGACGTCAGAGTACGCGGCGGCGGCGGCCCGGGCGCTGGGCAACAAGGGCCTGTTCGCCGACGCCCACTTCGAGATGATGGACCACCGGCCGCTGACCGACGAGCAGGTGGACGACCTCCTCGCCCGCAACGGCATCGCCCCGGCCTCTGTCCGGGCCCTGGAGCAGACTCCGGAGCAGGTGCAGTACCTGGCCGACCAGCGGCAGCTGGCCAAGGACATGGGCATCAACGGCACCCCGGCCTTCTTCGTCGAAGGCGACTTCATCAGCGGCGCCCAGACCGAGGCGCTGAAGGCCGCGATCGCCAAGGCGTTGAGCGGCAAGTAGCGGTCCCTTTCTGAAAGACGGACCTCAGATCTGGTCGGGGGCGATCCCGGCCAGACTCTGACCCATCCACTCACGCCCCGCCTGTTTCATCCGCTCGGCGGAGGCGTCCGCCCTGCCCTTCTTCGACTCGGCGCGGCTGGCGACGACCAGCGTCAGAGGATCGTGCGGCCATTTCGCCAGCACCTTGTCGACTTCCTTCAGCGCCTTGTCGGTCTGGCCCGAGGCCAGCAGGGCCGAGGCATAGGACCGGCGGATCGGATACCACCAGGGCGGCGGGTCGCGGCCCTGCAGATCACGCTCCTGCTGCAGCGCCGCCTTGTGATAATGGCGCGCCGCTTCACGCGGCCTGTTCTCCAGCATCGCCGCCCGGCCGAGCAGCACCTCCAGGGCGACGTCGACGAAGGCGATGTAGTCTTTGGAGTCCCCCCTGGCGATGGAGGGCCGCGCCGCCGCCATGGCCGCGGCCTCGGCCCTGACGCCGGCGGCGTCGCCCCGGCGGCTCAGGGCCTCGCCGCGGGCGTAGCGCCACATGGCCCTGTGCAGCGAATGAGTCGGTTTGGGCAGGGCCAGCAGGTCGTCGATATCGCCGTGGCGCCCGTAGGCGAACCAGCCCAGCGACGAGCCGGCCCGGATCCAGGGATTGGCCTTGTCCAGGTCTATGGCCCGGTACACGCCGCCGATCTTCAGCGCCGATTTCGCATCGCCCGCCATCATCGCCCCGCCGAGGGCGAAGTTCACGTTGTGACCGTAGTAGCCGACCTTGAAGAGGTCGGCGGGGCCATCGGTGCGCTTTACCCAGGCGGCGTCGACGTCCATGGCGTCGAGGTTGGCGCGGGCGGCGTCCTTGTAGCGACCGATCTGGTAGTAGGTGTGCGAGGGCATGTGGATCAGGTGGCTGGCTCCCGGCGCGATCCCCTGCAGCCTGTCGGCATAGACCTCGGCCTTGCCGGGCGCGCCGACCCACTCGCTGGCGTGGATGTAGAAGTGGATGGCGCCGGCGTCATCGGGGCGACGGGCCAGCACGGTTTCGAGCAGCGGCATGGCGCGGGCCGGCTGATCGACGATCATCCAGGCGTCGGCGGCCCAGACCCAGATCGCGTCTTCCGTGGGGTATTTGGTAGCCAGGGCGTCCAAGGCTCTGGCGAAGGCCCTGTTGTCGCCCTTGCCGGCGTAGCGCCGCGTCAGGGCGGCGCCCAGTTCGCGCTCGCGGTCGGAACCCTTGGCCAGCAGGACGTTGGCCTTGGCGGCCGCCGCGCGGGCCTTGACCAGATCCTCCGGACCGATGCCGAAGTTGATGGTCGGGCCCAGCGACCAGGCGTAGCCCCAGGCGCACATGGCGCAGCCCGGGTCCAGCCGCATGGCCTCTTTAAAGGCGGCCGTCGCCTCCTCATGCTTGAAGGCCCAGCCCAGCTGCAGGCCGTATTCGAACCAGCGCTGGCCCTCGGCGCTGGCGGCGATCCGGTAGCGACCATTGCCGAAGTCGGCCGACATGGGCGGGGGCTTGAGGACCTTGGCCTCGGCGGGGCCGCCCTCGCTTTCAGCCGTCAGGCACATCGGCGACAGGGCCAGGGGACGGTAGGCCTGGGCCGACTGCGCCACCTGGGTGGTCGGAACAAGGATGGCCAGGCTCACGCCCAGCAGCCATGCGGTCTTCATGCTTGTCCCTCCAGAAGGACGTCAGGCTAGACCATTCCACCGGTTTGGCGAGATCAGATCAGCCCCGCCAGCGGCGAAGACGGATCGGCGTACATCCGGCGCGGCATACGGCCGGCCAGATAGGCCTCGCGGCCGGCGATGACCGCATGCTTCATGGCGCTGGCCATCAGGATGGGATCTTTGGCCTCGGCGATGGCGGTATTCATCAGGATGCCGTCGCAGCCCAGCTCCATGCCGATGGTCGCATCGCTGGCCGTGCCGACGCCGGCGTCGACCAGGACCGGAACCTTGGCCTGTTCAACGATGAGCCGCAGGTTGACCTTGTTCTGGATGCCCAGGCCCGAACCGATCGGCGCCCCCAGCGGCATGATGGCGGCGGCGCCCGCCTCCTCCAGCTTGCGGCAATAGACCAGGTCGTCGGTGCAGTAGACCATGACGTCGAAACCCTCGGCGACGAGCAGCTTCAGGGCGCGCAGGGTCTCTTCCATATCCGGGTAGAGGGTCTTGGGATCGCTGAGCACTTCCAGCTTCACGAGGCTCCAGTCGCCGGCCTCGCGGGCCAGGCGCAGGGTCCGCACGGCGTCCTCGCCGGTGAAACAGCCGGCGGTGTTGGGCAGGTAGGTGAACTCGGTCGGCTTGACGAAGTCCATCAGCAGCGGCTGGGTCCGGTCGGTCAGGTTCACGCGGCGCACGGCCACGGTGACGATCTCGGCCCCCGCGGCGCGGGCCGCGTCGGCGTTGGTCTGATAGTCCTTGTACTTGCCGGTGCCGACGATCAGGCGGGAGCTGAAGGTGCGGCCGGCGACGGTCCAGGTGTCGGAGGGGCTGTTAGGCGTTGTCATGGGGCGGGAGTACACCAGCAGCGGCGGCCTGTGGAGGCGGGGCTAATCGAAGCGGCCCACATTATAGCACGACATTCCCGGCGTAAGCCCCCGGCGGAAACTCAAGTCGTTGAAAAGGCGTGGTTTCCGTGTGGCCCGGACGTCGCTGAATGTAGGTCTGTCTGTAGGTCCGGCCGTAGCCCCATGCACCGGGAATGTGGGTCCGTTTGCGCCCGCGTCGACCTACAGCCGTGCGGCATCGTGCGGCGCCGCGCCGGCAGGCCAGCGCAAGGGCGGGATCAACTTTTGAATTCCGGGTATGTCGGCCGTGGCCGTTGCCCGGGCGAATAGGTAACCGGTATCATGACCGGATGAGCAGCCCCCTCACCCTCCCGGATCGGCGCGCGGTCCTGGTCGGCGCGGCCGGTCTGGCGAGCCTTGGTCTGGCGCCCCAGGCCCTTGCGAAGCGCACCGATCCGATCGTGCGGACCCGTCACGGACCGGTACTGGGCCTGCGGGAAGGCGGCCAGCTGGTCTTCAAGGGCGTGCGCTACGGCGCCGACACCGGACCGCGCCGGTTCCAGCCGCCGCTGCCGCCGGCGCCCTGGACGCGCCCCCTGCCCTGCACGGCCTTCGGCCACGCCTCACTGCAACGCGGCAAGGAGGCGGATCAGTCGGAAGACTGCCTGTTCCTCAATGTCTGGACGCCGGGGGCAGACGCGGCGCGGCGGCCGGTGATGCTCTACATCCACGGCGGCGCCTACATGACCGGCAGCGGCTCCAGCCCCTTGATCGATGGCGCGCGGCTGGCGGCGCGGGGCGATGTGGTCGTCGTCACGGTCAATCATCGGCTGGGGCCGTTCGGCTACAGCTATTTGAACCGCCTGATCCCCGGCTTCGAGGACGGCGGCAACGCCGGCATGCTGGATCTGGTCCTGGCCCTGCGATGGGTGCGGGACAACATCGCCGCCTTCGGGGGCGATCCTGGCCGGGTAATGCTGTTCGGCCAGTCGGGCGGCGGGGCCAAGATCGCCACTCTGATGGCCATGCCGGCGGCGAGCGGCCTGTTCCAACGCGCCGCCACGATGAGCGGCCAGCAGCTGACCGCCTCGGGCCCCGGCAACGCCACCCGGCGGACGCAGGCCCTGCTCGACACCCTGAAGGTCAGGCCCGAATCCCTCGCGACCCTGCCGGCGGCCCAGATTGTCGAGGCGCTGGGGGCGACCGACCCGGTCATCGGCTCCGGCGGCCTCTACTTCGGACCGGTGCTGGACGAGCGCAGCCTGACCCGCCACCCCTTCTATCCGGACGCCCCGCCGCAGAGCGCCGGCATCCCGATGATGATCGGCAACACCCGCGACGAGACCCGCGGCTTCTTCAGCGATCCGGGCGTGGTCATCCGCCGCTACCGGGAGCTCTACCCGGCCTGGTCGCCCAGCGACGTCTTCTTCGGCGCCACGACCGCCTCGCGATCCTGGCGGGCGGCCATCGTCGAGGCCGAACTGCGGGCGCGGCAGGGATCGCCGGTCTTCGCCTACCAGCTGGACTGGAGGTCGCCCAAGGACGGCGGCATCTGGGGTGCGCCGCATACCCTGGACATCCCGCTGGTGTTCGGGACCCTGGACGCCCCGGGTTCGATCACCGGCACGGGCGAGGATGCCCGGGCGGTCAGCGGCCTGATGATGGACGCCTTCATCCGCTTCGCCCGCGCCGGCGACCCGAACGGCGCCGGTTTGCCGACCTGGGAGCCCTACGGGCTGGAACGGCGGCAAACGATGGTCTGGAACGTCGAGCCCAGGCTTGTTGATGATCCGCGCGGGGAAGAGCGGCGCCTGTTCGAGAAAGTCCCGTTTATCCAGCAGGGGACCTAGCTGAACAGACCCGCGAACCAGCCGATGTTCTCCTGCACGACGGACAGGAAGGCGAAGGCGCCGACCAGCATCGCCTTGCCGAACAGCAGCAGGATGACGATGCCGACCAGGCCGCTGAGCCAGCCGACCAGGGCGGCGACGCCGTCGCGCTCGGCCAGGCCCAAAGCGAAAGCAGCGATGGCGAAGCTGGGCACCATGTTGCCGAGCGGAATCGGCAGGAAGACGATGATCGCCAGCAGGACGCAGAACAGCCCGGTCAGCCGGTCGATCACCGGTCCATAGAGGACGGTCAGCCGCCGCCGCAGCCGGCGCTCCAGCCAGGCCAGGTAGGGCGTCAGCTTGCCCATCAGCGCCACATAGTCGGTGCGCGACATGGTGCGGTTGGCGATGACGCTGGGCAGCCACAGGTGATCGCGGCCGATCATCCACTGCACGGTGATGAACAGCAGCGGCGCGCCGAGAATGGCCGAAACGCCGGGCGGCATGGGCAGGGCCAGCGGCGCCGCGAACACGAACATCAACGCCCCGAAGGCGCGGTCCCCGAACGCCTTGGTGACGTCGCTGACGGCCACGGCCTCGCGTTCCTCGGCGGCGATGCCGGCAAGAATGTCAGAGACGCGGGGCGGATGGGCAGACTCGGTCATGGGGCTTGGTGGGCACTATATAGGGAGGGGACTCTCACGCGCCCGTGAAGAAATGGAAATCTTGTCGATTGTTGGATGAGACGTTTGATCCGTTTGGGGGGCAGCGCCCAACGGAGCCCTCTCCC
>JBILYE010000193.1:0-7223 GCA_044377925.1 Caulobacter sp.
TCCGGTCTTGCGCCCGTCGCGGGTCGTCGGCACGGCTGTGGCCCGGCGGCCCTCGACCCGCGGCGCCGGGGCAGGCGCGCTCAGGCCGGCCAGCTTGCGAAGCGCTTCAATGCGATTGAGCGTGCTGGGGTGGGTCGAGAACAGGTTATCGACGCCCTGGCCGGACAGCGGGTTGATGATGAACATCTGGGCCGTCGCCGGATTGCGCTCGGCTGTGAAGTTTGGCTCGCGATGGGCCCAGCTGTCGATCTTGGCCAAGGCGCTGGCCAGCGCGTCCGGATCGCCGCTGATCTCCGCGCCGCCTTTGTCCGCCTCGTACTCCCTGCCCCGGGAGATCGCCATCTGCACCAGGGCGGCGGCGATGGGCGCCAGGATGGCCAGGGCGATGGTCCCGATCAGCCCCGCCGGCCTGTCCCGGTCGCCGCCGAAGAACAGGCCGATGTTGGCCAGGGCCGACACCGCCCCGGCGATGGTGGCGGTGATCGTCATGGTCAGGGTGTCGCGGTTCTGCACATGGGCCAGCTCATGGGCCATGACGCCCCGGATCTCGCGCCGGTCCAGCATGCGCAGCAGCCCCACGGTCGCGGCCACGGCGGCATTCTGCGGGTTGCGCCCGGTGGCGAAGGCGTTCGGCTGGTCACCCTCGATGACATAGACCTTGGGCGGCGGCAGCCCGGCCCGCTGCGCCATCTCCAGCACATCACCGACATAGGTGCGGATCAACGGCTCGGGGTGGCCCTCGTCAACCTCCACCGCGCCGTACAGGCGCAGCACGATCTTGTCGGCGTTCCAGTAGCTGAACAGGTTCATGCCCCCGGCCAGGACCAGGGCGATCAGCATCCCGGTCGTCCCGCCGATGAAATAGCCGACAACCAGGAAAACGGCGGTCAGGGCCGCCAGCAGCATGAAGGTGCGCAGAGAGTTGTTCATGCCGAGGATGTGGTTCGGGGCATGATGTTGTTCAAGACGACCTGTGGCCGAACGGCGTCTCCCCTTTTTGGCAAGTCGCCGCTATAAGGCGCCATGAAAAAGCAAAAAGAAGCGGTCGCCATCGTCGAGCGACTTGAACAGGAATACGACCGATCGGTCGCCTGCCTCCGTGAAAACCTCAAGGCCTTCCTCGAAGAGGGCAAGCGACCGGACCCCTCCCTCCGCGAGAATGGCGCCTACGCCTACCCGGAACTGCGGCTCAGCTGGTCGGGCGAAAGCGGTTATCCGGTGATCACCCGCGCCTATGCGCGCCTGTCCGATCCCGGCCACTACGCCACCACCGTCACCCGGCCGGCCATGTTCCACGACTATCTGGTCGAGCAGCTCAGCCACCTGATGGAAGACTTCGACGTCGAGGTCGACGTCGGCCGTTCGGCCCAGGAAATCCCCTTCCCCTACGTGCTGGACGGCGGCGACCTCAGCCTCGCCGACGCGCAGGCCAGCGAGATCGCCCGCTGGTTCCCGGCCACCGAACTCGCCTACATCGGCGACGAGATCGCCGACGGCCTGTGGGATCCGCTGATGGCCGAGGACCGCCCCCTGGCCCTGTTTGACGGCCTGCGCACCGACTTCTCGCTGGCCCGCCTCAAGCACTACACCGGCGCCCCGGCCGAGCACGTCCAGCAATACATCCTGTTCACCAACTATCATCGCTACGTCGACGAATTCGTCCGCTGGGGCTGTGAGCAGCTCAAGGAGGGCCACTACGAGGCCCTCAGCTGCTCGGGCGGCGTCTATGTCACCAAGGACACCCCCGACCCCGAACTGGCCGTGGCCAACGGCGCCTGGCGCCGTCATCAGATGCCGGCCTACCACCTGATTGCGCCGAACGGTCAGGGCATCACCCTGGTCAACATCGGCGTCGGCCCGTCCAACGCCAAGACCATCACCGACCACCTGGCCGTCCTGCGCCCGCAGGCCTGGCTGATGATCGGCCACTGCGGCGGCCTGCGCGGCTCCCAGCGGATCGGGGACTATGTTCTGGCCCACGCCTACCTGCGCGAGGACCATGTCCTTGATGCGGTCTTGTCGCCCGACATCCCCATTCCCTCCATCGCGGAGGTCCAGCGCGCCCTCTACGACGCCGCCAAGCAGATCAGCGGTGAAAGCGGCGAGGCCCTCAAGCGTCGCCTGCGCACCGGCACCGTGGTCACCACCGACGACCGGAACTGGGAGCTGCGCTACACCTCCAGCGCCCTGCGCTTCAACCAGAGCCGGGCCGTCGGCATCGACATGGAAAGCGCCACCATCGCCGCCCAGGGCTTCCGCTTCCGGGTGCCCTACGGGACGCTGCTCTGCGTGTCGGACAAGCCACTGCACGGCGAGATCAAGTTGCCGGGCCAGGCCAACGCCTTCTACGAACGCGCCATCGGCCAGCACCTGCAGATCGGCATCGCCACCGTCGACCTGCTGCGCGCCGAAGGACCCCGCCTGCACAGCCGCAAGCTCCGCGCCTTCGACGAGCCGCCGTTCCGGTGATTGTGCGTCCCCTCGGGTCGGGCCTGCCCGGCCCGCCCAAGGGCAGGCTTTCGACACGCCGCTGCGCGGCTACTCAGGATGACGAAGGTTTGTGCAATCCACCCTGTTCGTCATCCTGAGTAGCGGCCGCAGGCCGCGTGTCGAAGGACGCACGCGGCTCAAGTCGCCAAAAACTCCACGATCGCCCTGGCCAGCGCCGGTTCGGCCACCGCCGTCAGGTGGTCGCCGGGCACGCGCACCGCCTTGGCGTTGGGCATGGCCATGGCCAGCTTCTCGGCCGAACCGTTGTCGGCGTCGTCGGCCCCGCAGACGACCAGGGTGGGCACATCCAGCCCCGCAAGGTCATGCGGCGTGGTCGGCACGAAACTCGACAGCACGCCGAGCAGGGCCTGGGCATTGAAGCCGCCGGCCTTGATTCGCGCCTGGATGTATTTGCCGGCCCGGGGGTCCTTGGCGGTCTCGCCGTTGCGGATGCTGTCCTCGAACATCGCCGCCCGCGCGCCCGCCTGCATGACGCCACTGTCGCCCATGCCGCCCAGCACGCAACGGCGCGGCCGCGCGCCGCCGACCATGAACCGCACCGCCGTCCGGGCCCCCAGGCTGTAGCCGACCAGGTCGTAGTCGGTGAGGCCCAGATGCCTGACCAGCGCCGCCTGATCGAGCGCCAGCACATCGCCCGGCCAGGCGGCGGCCTCTTCCGGCGCCGCCGACTCGCCGTGCCCGCGCAGGTCCGGCGCGATGACCTCGAACCCGGCCCCGGTCAGGGCCTCGGCGATGCCCGGCTCGAACCAGTTGAGTCGCGCGGTGGCGATGAAGCCATGCAGCAGCAGCACCGGCCGCCCCGCCCCGGCCCGTTGGTAGGCGATACGCTGTCCGTCGAAACTCTTGAAATGCTCAGTCATGCCCCAAGGTTGGCGCATCAACCGCTGCTCGCGCAATCCCCTCTCCCGACAAGCGGGAGAAGGATCGCTGAAGCGTTCCCTTCCTCGCCAAACACTTCTAGCGTCCAGCCAATGAATTCTGTGGAGCTTCACACCATGCGTAAACTGGCCCTGATCGGCGCGACCGCCCTCAGTCTTTTCGCGGGCGCGGCCAACGCCGCCACCGTCGTGGTCACCGCCGAGCGACTGCTCGACGTGCGCAGCGGCAAGTATCTCGAAAAGCCCCTGGTGGTGATCACCGACGGCAAGATCACGGCCGTCGGCAGCCAGGCCAGCATGACCGTGCCGGCCGACGCCACCAAGGTCGACCTGCCCGGCCTGACCCTGCTGCCCGGCCTGATCGACATGCACGTCCACCTGGACTCATCGCCGCAGTACAGCGGCTACAACGACCTGGCCTACACCGACAGCTTCTGGACGGTGGTCGCCGCCGCCAACGCCGAAAAGACCCTGCTGGCCGGCTTCACCACCGTGCGCAACGTCGGCTCGGACGGCTTCAGCGACGTCGGCGTCAAGGAGGCCATCGAGGAGGGCATCGTCATCGGCCCGCGCATCGTCCCGGCCGCCTATGCGATGAGCGCCACCGGCGGCCACTGCGACTCCACCTACTTCCCGCCCTCCGCCAACCAGACGGCGCTGGGCGTCGCCGACGGTCCCGCAGAGGCCCGCAAGAAGGTGCGCTGGCTGAAGAAGTACGGGGCCAAGGCGATCAAGATCTGCGCCACCGGCGGCGTCTTCTCGAACGACGCGGTCGGCGTCCAGCAGATGACGCTGGAGGAGATCAAGGCCGTGACCAGTGAAGCCCACATGGCCGAGATGAAGGTCGCCGCCCACGCGCACGGACCCGAGGGCATCCGCGCCGCCATCGAGGGCGGGGTCGACACCATCGAGCATGCCAGTCTGGTCGATGATGAGGGCATCAAGCTGGCCCTGAAGTACGGCGCCTACTTCGGGATGGATATCTACAACACCGAATACACCCAGGCCGAAGGGCCGAAGAACGGGGTGCGCGAGAGCGAGCTGAAGAAGGACCGCGACATCGCCGAGGCCCAGCGGCAGAACTTCTGCAAGGCGGTCAAGGCCGGGGTGAAGCAGGTCTACGCCACCGACGCCGGCATCTTCCCGCACGGCGACAACGCCAGGCAGTTCGCCGTCATGGTCCGCTATTGCGCGACGCCCCTGCTGGCCATCCAGAGCGCCACCATCACCGCCGCCGACGCGCTGGGCCAGACCGGCCAGGTCGGCGAGATCAAGGCCGGCGCCTGGGGCGACCTGATCGGCGTCCAGGGCGACCCGCTTTCCAATGTGCGGGTGCTGGAGACGGTGAAGTTCGTGATGAAGGGCGGCGAGGTGGTGAAGGGCCCCTAGAGCGCGTTCCGATAAGTGGGAACCGGTTATCGGATCAAACGCGCGACCACAAAGACGCTGGAGCGGCCGATTTGATTCTATCAAATCGGGTCCCGCTCTAGTCCTGCAGTTCCTTGATGGTCGCGACCATCTTTGGCGTCTCGCAGAAACCAGTCGGCTGCGCCTTGCTGCGGTCAGCCATCGCCTTGCACTTCCAGGCGGCGGTCCGCTCGTTGATCATGTCGAGCGGCTCGCGGCTGGGATCGCGGCGGGCGATCACCACGCCCAGCTCCTCATAGAACGACTTCCAGTGCGGCCGGTTCTTCGCATCCGGGTCCGGCTCGCCGCCGGTCCTCGCTGCGAACACCGCGGGATCCACCGCCGCCAGCCTGCGGCCGGCTGCATCAAAGTCGCCCAGCTGGCGTTCGGCGTTGGCGGCGCGGGCCTGAAGCACGGCCCAGATCAGCTCGCCCGGCTTGGCAGGCTGGGCGTCGACGGCGACGACGAATTCGCGGTCGTAGCGCGCCTGACGCGCCGGGTCCGCGTCGGCTTCCCAGGTTGCCTGCAGCAGAATCCAGACCGTATCGTCCGAGGCTGGCGACAGCCGTCCTTCCAGCCAGGCTGCGCGGTAATGGGGCGTGTCCCGGCCTTCGACGAGCGCCCGGTACTCAGGTCCGGCGATCAACGCCTTCAGGCTGGCCTTCTCGGCATCCGTAAAGTCCCGGTACATGACCAGTCCGTTCCCTGGACAAACCGGCAAGGGCATCGGGAAGGTCCAGCTGCCGTAGGGCTTGCCGTCGGGCCGGGAGCCCCAGGTGCTGTAGCTGGCTGTCTCTGTGTGCGTGAACCGCTCGCCGCCAACGGCGCAGGTCATCTTCACCGGGACCGGCATGCCGGCCTGCACGGCCGGGGCCGAAATCAGCAGGGATAGCAGAGCAAGGGTTGCGATGCGCATGGAGGCCTCCCGTTGGAGGCTCCAGACTGCATTAGATTACATTTGTCGTCTACAGGAGAGTTCAGGCTTCGCAGACGGCCTTGATCTCGGCCCGCAGCTCCGGAAGCCCGTCGCCTTTTTCGGCCGATGTCGCGATCACACGCGGAAACGCCGCCGGGCGCTTGGCGATCTGGCCCTGCGTCTTCACCACCAGGGCCGCCGCCTCATGCGGCTTGATCTTGTCGGCCTTGGTCAGGACGATCTGATAGCTGACCGCCGACAGGTCGAGCGCGTCGAGCGCCTCCTTGTCGACCTCCTTCAGCCCGTGGCGGGCGTCGATCAGCAGATAGACCCGCTTCAGGTTCGGCCGGCCGCGCAGGTACTGCCGCCCCAGGTCCTGGAACTTGTTGGCGGTCGAGCGCGACACCCGGGCAAAACCATAGCCCGGCAGGTCGACCAGGCGGATCTTGTCGGCCAGGACGAAGAAGTTGATCTCCCGCGTCCGGCCCGGCTCGTTGGAGGCCCGGGCCAGCTTCTTGTGCCCGACCAGGCCGTTGATCAGGCTGGACTTGCCGACGTTGGAGCGGCCCGCGAAACAGACCTCCGGCAGGTCCGGGTCCGGCAGGCCGTCCATCTTCACCGCCCCCATCATGAACGTGGCCTGGCCGGCGAACAGAACGCGCGCCGCCTCCAGTTCCTCGTCCGAAAATTGGGGGGTGTCGGTCATCAGGCCGCCTTCGCCCTGAACCGGTTGATGAAGTCGTCGATCGGGTTTTCGACCTTCAGGCGGTGCATGATGATGTACTGCTGGAAGATCGAAAGGACGTTCGAGAAGGTCCAGTAGATGATCAGGCCGACCGCGAATGGGGCCATGATGAAGGTGAACAGGATCGGCATCAGCTGGAAGATGCGCTGCTGCATGGGATCAGGCGCCGGCGGGTTCATCGCCGTCGTCAGCCACATGGTGAAGCCGTAGAACAGCACGCAGATGCCGAGGCCCAGCGCCCCGACGCCGAAGCCCAGGGCCTCCGGATGCGTGGTCAGCAGGCCGCCGACCAGCGGCAACGTGCCCGGCTCGTAGGGGAGCAGGCCGAACAGGTTCCAGATATTGGTCGGGTCCCGCGCCGAAAGGTCCTTCACGAAGCCGACGAACGGCGCATGGCGCATTTCGATGGTCACCGACAGCACCTTGTAGAAGGCCAGGAAGACCGGGATCTGCAGGAACAGCGGCAGGCAGCCGGCGACCGGATTGACCTTCTCGCGCTGGTACAGGGCCATGGTCTCGGCCTGCAGCTTGGCCGGGTCGTCCTTGTGCTTCTCCTTCAGCTCCTTCATCGGCTCGGTGAGCTTCTTCATCCGGCTCATCGACTCGTAGGACTTGTTGGCCAGCGGGAAGAGCAGGATGCGCACGCAGAGGGTGACCAGCAGGATGGCCACGCCGAAGTTGCCGACGAAGCCGTAGAAGAACTCCAGGGCCATGAAGAAGGGCCGGGTGAGGAACCACAGCATGCCCCAGTCGATGGCGCGGTCCA
>JBILYE010000194.1:0-7051 GCA_044377925.1 Caulobacter sp.
TGGGCGACCTTCAGCAGGCCCCGCTCGCCGGCCGCCTTGTAGACTCTCGCGAACTTGGACGGCGGATGGCCGACCTCCGAACTGTCCAGGCCGACGCCCGCGATACGGTCCAGATAGGGCTCGGCCGCCCGCAGGGTGTCGAACGCCGCTTCCTCGTCCAGATGGCGCAGGAAGCAGAGGATCAGCTTGGAGGTGATGCCGTGCTTGCTCTCGGCGGTGCGCATGCCGGCCAGCAGGCCATCGGCGGCGATGCTGAAGGGCAGGCCACGGTCGGTGTGGGTCTGGGGATCGAAGAAGATCTCGGCGTGAACCCCGCCATCGGCCGCCAGCCGGTCGAAGTAGGCCACCGCCAGATCGTGGAAATCCTCCTCGGTCTGAAGAACGCCCGCGCCCTGGTAGTAGATGTCCAGGAAGTCCTGCAGATTGGAGAACTCATAGGCCGCCCGCACGTCCTCGACAGACTTGAACGGCATGTCGACGCGGTTGCGACGGCCGAACTCGAACATCTGCTCGGGCTCCAGACTGCCTTCGATATGCAGGTGCAGTTCAGCCTTGGGCAGGCCGGCAATGAAGGCGTCGAGGTCGGACATCAGGGGAAACTCCAGTCTGGGCAAGGATTTCGCCCGGCAGACCCTTGCGGGTCAAGTCATGCAAACTGTCGGCTATCCGACAGTATAGAGGCAGTAGCAGAACCGTGAATATTGGCGGTTAGGTAACGGCGACGATCTGCATTAGACTGTCCTTAGCGTCGGCCTTATCTGCACCCGCCGCCTGAGAGACTCCCGCGCTCCCGCAATTCCCAATATCGGGGAGCCACCGTTGCGTATATTTTCGTTTTACATCCATGATAGCCGATACAGCGTGCCGACTCTTCAACTTTTCGACGCGATCGACGAAAATCGCGCCGGTGAGCTGGCCGAAGTGCGACTGGATGAATCTATGGCGCACCTGGCGATCGAGGTGCGCGAAGATGACAACAGGCTGTTCGAGCTGACGCGGGGCTGACCGCCGGTATTCGGCGCCTCTTGCCAAGGTTACAGTTCGGGACCACTATCTCCGCTCAAAGGCCCCCTGCCGGCGAAAACCGGCGGGGGCTTTTTCGTTTCTGGAGAGCCCACGGGCCAACTAAGCATGTCCCTTAATCGTCAAGGTCACATTCGTCTGACGTCCCACCCGGGCGTCGGCGGCGCGAGCCGTTTCCCCCTGACCTGGGGAGCCCCCACCGCGCAGGAGCGTGGTCCCGTTGTTGCAACGGTCAATTCCGGTGTCGATCGCAACGCCATCGGCGCCCACGGCGGCGCCTATTCCGTGTACCGGGCGCTGGCCATTTCGTCGGGCGCCATGAACCCGCTGGTCCGCCCCGACCTGACCGACACCTCGCCGGTCGTCGAGATCGGCCCGCACGACCAGTGGCTGAATGCCGAAAAGATCGTCAGCCTCGATCCCTGGGGCCACCGGGTGGCCCAGGACTTCGGCGGCCTGATCGCCGAGGGCGTCGATATCCGCCCGACCATCGCCATCACCAGGGCGCGGCTGAACCTTCCCGAGATCACCGAGGCGATCAATGCCGGCCGGCTGAAGATCGACGGCGACATCGTCCACGAAAGCCACGATGTGGCGGTCACCAAGGCGGCCATCGACCCGGTCTGGTACCTGCCCGGCATCGCCGAACGGTTCGACGTCGAGGAAACCCAGCTGCGCCGCACTCTGTTCGAACAGACCGGCGGCATGTACCCCGAACTGGTCACCCGGCCGGACCTCAAGGTCTTCCTGCCCCCGATCGGCGGCATCACCCTCTACATCTTCGGCGACCCGGCCTATCTCGGCCGCGGCGACAAGCGCCTGACCTGCCGCGTCCACGACGAGTGCAATGGCTCGGACGTCTTCGGCTCCGATATCTGCACCTGCCGCCCCTACCTCACCCACGGGATCGAGGAATGCGTGCAGGAGGCCCAGAACGGCGGCTCGGGCCTGATCGTCTATAACCGCAAGGAAGGCCGGGCTCTGGGCGAGGTCACCAAGTTCCTCGTCTACAACGCCCGCAAGCGCCAGCCCGGCGGCGACCAGGCGGCCACCTACTTCGAGCGCACCGAATGCGTCGCCGGGGTGCAGGACGCCCGCTTCCAGCAGCTGATGCCCGACATCATCCACTGGCTGGGCATCAGGAAGATCGACCGCTTCGTCTCGATGTCGAACATGAAGTACGACGCCCTGGCGCACGGCGGCATCGAGATCGGCGAACGGGTGCCGATCCCGGACTACCTCGTCCCCGACGACGCCAGCGTCGAGATGGAGGCCAAGAAGGCCGCCGGCTACTACACCCCCGAAGGCGCCCCCTCGGCTGAAGAGCTGAGCAAGGTCGTCGGGCGGGGGCTGGACAAGTTCTAGCGCCGCAACGCGGCGCCCTTCTCCCGCGCGCCGGGAGAAGGTGGCCCGCGAAGCGGGTCGGATGAGGGCAGCACCGGCCCGTCCGGCAAACCCTCAAACGCCATTCGTCCAGCTTCCGCTCTGCCCTCATCCGTCAGCCCCGGATCAAGTCCGGGACTGCCACCTTCTCCCGGCAAGCGGGAGAAGGAACCGTGAAATGAAATGACCGAACAAGAAGCCGCCCAGTCGCTCCTCACGCCCGCCGCCGTTCGCACGCGGGCCCATGAGATGCTGTCCCTCGCCCTCGACGGCGACCTCACCGACTGGCGCGTGGATCTCACCCGCCTCGATCCCGTCGCCGACCGCGTCGCCGCTGTCATCCGCAGCCAGTACCCCTCGCTGCAGGTTCCCTTCCACGCCCGCTGGCGCCACTTCGTGGTCGGCGGGACTGACCTCTGGGCCCGGCTGTCGTCCCGCAACGATTGGGAGGGCGCCGCCCACCGCGCCCGCGCCGCCTTCGATCTGGCCATCACATCCGTCCTGCTCGACGCCGGCGCCGGCCCGGCCTGGTCCTTCGACGACCGCGCCACCGGCACGATCACCACCCGGTCGGAAGGCCTGGCCGTCGCCTCGCTGCGCCTGTTCGAATCCGGCGCCTTCTCCACCGGCCCCGATCCCCTGCGCGCCGACAACCTCTCGGCCCTGACCACCAAACAGCTCGCCAGGGGCTTCCAGGTCACCGAGGCCAACCCGCTGCTCGGCCTCGACGGCCGCGCCGACCTGCTGCGCCGCCTCGGCGACCAGGCCAGCGCCCGCCCGGACCTCTTCGGCCTGAAGGACAGCCCTCGCCCGGGCGGCCTGTTCGACGCCATCGCCGCCCGCGCCACGGACGGCCGTCTGCCTGCGCCCATCATCCTCGAAGTCCTGCTGGAAGCCCTCGGTCCGATCTGGCGAAACCGCCTGACTCTCGGCGGCCTGCCGCTCGGCGACACCTGGCGCCACCCGGCCATCGTTCGCGATGACGCCACCAACAACCTCGTGCCGATCCACAAGCTCAGCCAGTGGCTGGCCTACAGCCTGATCGAGCCGCTGGAAGACGCCGGCATCGTCGTCCACGATATCGACGGGCTCACGGGTCTGGCCGAATACCGCAACGGCGGCCTGTTCATGGACGGCGGCGTGCTGCTCCTGAAGGACCCGGCCCAGCAGCACCTCAGCCAGGATGTCTCCCGTCCGCTGATCATCGGCTGGCGCAGTCTGACCGTCGCCTTGCTCGACCGCATCGCCCCCATGGTCCGCGAGCGCCTTGGCGTGGCCGAAGCCGACTTCCCCCTGGCCCGCGTTCTGGAAGGCGGCACCTGGGCTACTGGCCGTATCCTCGCGAAGGAGCGCCGCGATGATGGCGGTCCGCCGCTCAACATCGTCAGCGATGGCACCGTCTTTTAGGAGCACCCCATGAAGGGCGTCACCGTCGTCGACCACCCGCTGGTCCAGCACAAGCTGACCCGGCTGCGGGACAAGAGCACCTCGACCAAGACCTTCCGCGAGATCATGCGCGAGATCTCGACCCTGCTCTGCTACGAGGCCACCCGCACCCTGGCCCTCGAGAACAGCCCGGTCGAAACGCCGTTCGAGACCATCCGCGCGCCGCAGATCGCCGGCAAGAAGCTGGTTTTTGCCCCGATCCTGCGAGCCGGGGAGGGGATGCTGGAGGGCATGCTCAGCCTGGTCCCCAGCGCCCGCGTCGCCCACATCGGCCTCTACCGCGACCCCACGACGATGGTGGCCGTCGAGTACTACCTGAAGACCCCCGAAACGATGTCCGAACGCCAGGTCATCGTCATCAACCCCCTGCTGGCCACCGGCGGCACCGCCAGCGCCGCCGTCGAGCGGCTGAAGGAGCAAGGGGCGTCAGACCTCTCCTTCGTCTGCATCCTGGCCTGTCCTGAAGGGATTGCCCGGCTGCAGGGCGATCATCCGGGCGTCCACATCTGGTGCGCCGCCATCGACCGCGAGTTGGACCCGCAAGGCTTCATTCGCCCCGGCATCGGCGACGCCGGCGACAGACTCTACGGCACCCGCTAGGCAGTTATCCCTGTACGGATGAGTGACTCGGCCCGAGTCCGGCTACAGACCAAATGTGACCGCAAATCCGCATTGCCTGCCAGAATTGGCGCAGGCGCCTATTCCTCAGGCTAATGCGGTCGGCGCCCGCGTCGACTCCGCCTATTGGTGGTGTGACAGTCCGGTTTCAGTTTTGTTTCCGACAGATATCCACGAGGGGCAGATGACTCGATCCAGCAAACTTACGCGCACCTTTGGCCGCGCTTCCGTACTCGCCATGGCCGCCGCCGCGTCGATGACCACAGCCGGCGTCGCCGCCGCGCAGGAGGCCGACGCCAATCAGGTCGACACCGTCATCATCACCGCCCAGCGCGTTGAGCAGAACCTGCAGGACGTACCTCTGTCGGTCACGGCCGTCGGCGGCGAGAAGCTGGACGTCTTCCGCTCCGGCGGCGGCGACATTCGCATGCTGTCCTCGCGCATCCCGAGCGTGACCCTGGAATCCAGTTTCGGCCGCACCTTCCCGCGTCCCTACATCCGGGGCCTCGGCAACACCGACTTCGATCTCAACGCCTCCCAGCCGGTCAGCTTTGTCTATGACGAAGTCGTCCTCGAAAGCCCGATCCTGAAGGGCTTCCCCCTGTTCGACATCGAGCGGGTCGAGGCCCTGCGCGGGCCGCAGGGCACCCTGTTCGGCCGCAACACCCCGGCCGGCGTCCTGAAGTTCGATTCCGTGAAGCCCAGCGATACGCCCAGCGGCTTCGGCCGTCTGTCCTACGGCGCCTACGGCACGGTCAACGCCGAAGGCGCCGTCGGTGGGGCCCTGCTGCCGGGCGTGGTCTCGGGTCGTCTTTCGGCCCTCTACCAGAGCCGCGACAACTGGGTCGACAACACCTTCACCGGCCAGGACGACGCCACCGAAGGCTACGACCAGATCGCCGTCCGCGGCCAACTGCTGCTCACCGGCGGCGATGATTTCAGCGCCCTGTTCAACCTGCACTATGGCAACCTGGACGGCTCTCCGCGCCTTTTCCGCGCCAACATCATCAAGCCGGGCACCAACGATTTCGTCTCCGGCTTCGACCCTGAGAAAGTCTCCCAGGACGGCCAGCCGCGCGCCAAGCAGACCGTCGAGTCCTGGGGAATCAGCGGCCGTCTGAACTGGAGCCTGGGCTTCGGCGATCTGACCTCGATCACCGCCTATGAGACGGTCAACGCCTTCTCGCGCGGCGACATCGATGGCGGCTTCGGCGCCGTCTTCGCACCGCCCTCGGGCCCCGGCTTCATTCCCTTCCCGGCCGAAAGCGCCGACGGCCTTCCCAGCCACGGCCAGTTCACTCAGGAAATCCGCCTGGCCGGCGAGTCCGGTCCGGTCAGCTACCTGGTCGGCGCCTTCTATTTCAACGAAGACGTCACCATCGAGAGCTTCAACTACAACACCCTGGGCGGCGGGGTCCTCAACGGCTACGCCGTGCAGGAGCAGGAGACCACGGCGACCGCCATCTTCGGCAACATCGACTGGAAGGTCACCGAGGCCCTGACCCTCAGCGGCGGCCTGCGCTATTCGAAGGACGAGAAGGACTTCGTCGCCGAACAGACGGTGTCGCCCATCGGCGCTCCGCCGACCGGCCCGCTGCGCGCCAATCCGGACTCCGAAAACCTGTCCTGGGCGCTCAGCGCGACCTATGCGGTCAACGACGACATCAACCTCTATGGCCGCGTCGCCACCGGCTACCGCGCCCCCAGTATCCAGGGCCGTCTGCTGTTCGGTTCCTCCCTGTCGATCGCCGACGAGGAGACCGTGCTGTCCTGGGAAGGCGGAGTGAAGGCCGACCTGTTCGATCGTCGCGCCCGGGTCAACTTCGGGGTCTTCGCCTATGAGGTCGAGGACATCCAGCTGACCGCCGTTGGCGGCGGCGCCAACTTCAACCGCCTGCTCAACGCCGACAAGGCCAAGGGCTACGGCTTCGAACTCGATATCGAGGCCAAGCCGATCGACAACCTGCTGGTCACCGCCGGCCTCAGCTACAACCACACCGAACTGGACGACTCCGACCTGGCCACCGCCCCCTGCGGCAGCGGCTGCACGGTCAAGGATCCGGCCGGCGCCCTGCCGGGCACGGTCAACATCGACGGCAACAGCCTGCCCAACGCCCCGCGCTGGGTCGGCAACGTCACGGCCCGCTACGGCGTGCCGATCGGTGATGGCGAGCTCTATGTCTACACTGACTGGGCCTACCGCTCGAAGATCAACTTCTTCCTCTACGAGTCGGTGGAGTACAGCGACGACCGACTGGTCGAGGGCGGCCTGCGGGTCGGCTACGTGGCGCCCGGCGGGCGTTGGGAAGTGGCTGCCTTCGGCCGCAACATCACCGACGACACCTCGCTGGAAGGCGGCATCGACTTCAACAACCTGACCGGCTTCATCAACGACCCGCGCACCTTCGGGGTCGAGGTGAAGGTGACGTTGTTCTAGGCGTCAGTACCGCCAGACGTTCACGCAGCCATCGGCGGCGGCCAGCAGATGCAGCCGTCCGTCGATGGCGGTGACGCTGACCGTCCGCTTGCCCCCGGCCTTGCGCCCGTCGCAGGTCGGGGCGGCGACCTCGACCTTCTCCGG
>JBILYE010000195.1:0-7011 GCA_044377925.1 Caulobacter sp.
CCCTGCCGGGCAAGATCGGTGACGGCGGCGCGTGTCCGGCGCTCGCGGGCCGGGATCGAGGCCTCGTAGATGGCGAACAGGGCGTCGGCATCCGCCCTGTCGGCCAGATCGACGGCGCCGAAGGTCAAGATGACCGCTACTCCGCCGCCGCAGCCTTCGGCGCCCGCCGCACCTCGACGACCCGCACCCGCGTGCCGTCCAGCACCAGGGCCAGTTCGCCGCGCTTCAGCTTCAGGGCGTCCGTGCCGAAGGCGTCTTTCCGCCAGCCGGTCAGGGCGCCGACGTCGGCCTTGTCGTCGTTGGCGATCTTTTCGAGGTCAGAGACCGTGGCGATCAGCTTCGACGCCACGCCGGAGTCTTCGGCCCGGGCCTTGAGCAGGACCTTGAGCAGCTCGACCACCGCGCCGGCGGCCGGGTTGTGGCTGGTCTTCTCGCGCTCGACGACGGGGGCGTAGGCCTCCGGATCGCGCAGGGCTTCCTTGATGGCGGCCATCAGGTCGGGGCCGAACTTGGAACCCGAGAAGCCTTTCGGCACCCCGCGCAGCCGGTCCATGGCCGCCGCATCGGTCGGGGCCTGGGCGGCCAGTTCGTCCATGGCGTCATCCTTGAGGATGCGCCCGCGCGGCTGGTCGCGGCTCTGGGCCGTGCGTTCGCGCCAGGCGGCGACGGCCTTGAAGACGGCCATGTACTTGGCCGAGTGCTTGCGCGGGCGCAGGCGCTTCCAGGCGTTCTCCGGATTGACGTCATAGAGCTCCGGATCGACCAGAGCCTCCATCTCTTCCTCGACCCAGGCCAGGCGGCCGGCCTTCTCGAGCGTGCCGCGAAGGATCGGATAGAGACGCGCCAGATGGGTGACGTCGGCGATGGCGTAGGTCAGCTGGTTGTCGCTGAGCGGCCGGCGGCTCCAGTCGGTGAAGCGGCTCGACTTGTCGAGGTCGATCTTCAGCATCTGGCGGACCAGGGCGTCATAGGCGATCTGCTCGCCGAAGCCCGCGGCCATGCCGGCGATCTGGGTGTCGAACAACGGCCTCGGCATGGCGCCCAGGTTGTTGAAGATTTCGACGTCCTGCCGGGCGGCGTGGAACACCTTCTGGATGCTGGTGTCGCGCAGCACGTCGAGGAAGGGACTCAGGTCAATGCCGGCGGCCAGCGGATCGATGCAGGCTTCAGCCCCATTCGGCGCGGCGGCCTGGATCAGGCAAAGCATCGGCCAGTAGGTCGTTTCGCGCATGAACTCGGTGTCCACGGCGACGAAAGGCTGGCCCTTGAGTTGATTGCAGAACGCCGCCAGCTCGGCGGTGGTTGTAATAGGCGTCATGCGGCAGCTATAGCCCCGCGCGCGGGCGAGTCTGCAAGTTTTTGAACGCCGCCCGTTTCAATTATCGTTTTCTCGTGACCCGGATGCCGCCATGACCGACCGCAAGAACGGGCTGACCTACGCGCAGGCAGGGGTCGACATCGACGCCGGCGCCGCCCTGGTGGAAGCCATCAAGCCGCTGGCCAAGGCCACCAACCGCCCCGGCGTGTCGGGAGGACTGGGCGGTTTCGGCGCTTTGTTCGACCTCAAGGCGGCCGGTTACGACGACCCGCTGCTGGTCAGCACCACCGACGGGGTCGGCACCAAGCTGAAGATCGCCATCGACACCGGCCTGCATGGCCAGGTCGGCATCGATCTCGTGGCCATGTGCGTCAACGACCTGCTGGCGCAGGGCGCCGAGCCGCTGCTGTTCCTCGACTACTACGCGACCGGCAAGCTGGATGTGGCGACGGCGACCAGCGTGGTGGCGGGAATCGCCGAAGGCTGCACCCTGGCCGGCTGCGCGCTGGTCGGGGGCGAGACGGCCGAGATGCCCGGCATGTACAGCGCGGGCGACTATGACCTCGCCGGCTTCACGGTCGGGGCGGTGAACCGCGACGGCGTCCTGCCGCGCCTGGATGACCAACGCCCCGGCGACGTGCTGATCGGCCTGGGCTCCAGCGGCCCGCACAGCAACGGCTATTCGCTTGTCCGCAAGGTGGTCGAGCGCTCGGGCCTCAGCTGGGACGCCCCCTGCCCGTTCGGCGAAGGCACGCTGGCCGAAGCCCTGATGGCCCCGACCCGCATCTATGTGAAGAGCGTCCATCCGCTGCTCAAGGCCGGCAAGGTGAAGGGCGTCGCCCACATCACCGGCGGCGGCCTGATCGAGAACCCGCCGCGCGCGATCGCCGAGGGGCTTGAGCCCCGCTTCGACTGGAACGCCTGGCCCCTGCCGCCGGTGTTCGAGTGGCTGCAGCGCGAGGGCGGCATCGACGATCACGAACTGCGGCGGACCTTCAACTGCGGCATCGGCCTGCTGCTTATCGTGGGCAAGGACCAGGCGCCGGAGGTGCTGATGGCCCTCCTCGACGCCGGTGAGGACGCCTTCGTCTGCGGCGAGCTCGCCAAGGGATGAGCAAGGCCCCAGGATCGCGGACGAAGGTCGGCATCCTGATTTCCGGGACCGGCTCCAACATGGAGGCGCTGATCCGCGCCGCCCAGGCGGACGACTGCCCCTATGAGGTGGCGGTGGTGATTTCCAACCGGCCGGACGCCGTCGGTCTTGATCGTGCCCGTGCGCTGGGCGTTGACGCGATGACTATCGATCACGCGCCGTTCGGCAAGGATCGCGAGGCCCATGAACGCGCCCTGGACGCGGCCCTGCGCCAGGCCGGAT
Source organism: Caulobacter sp. (assembly GCA_044377925.1). Taxonomy (GTDB): domain Bacteria; phylum Pseudomonadota; class Alphaproteobacteria; order Caulobacterales; family Caulobacteraceae; genus Caulobacter. The sequence goes on from JBILYE010000195.1 coordinate 2,694, forward strand.
GCGCCTACATCGCCCTTGCAGGCTACATGCGGGTTCTGACCCCGTTCCTGGTGCAGGGGTGGTCTGGTCGCATGATCAACATCCACCCTTCCCTGCTGCCCCGGCACCCGGGCCTCGACACCCATCGCAAGGCCATCGAGGCCGGCGATGCGGAGGCCGGCTGCAGCGTCCATCTGGTGACGGTCGGCGTCGACGAGGGACCGGTCCTGGCCCAGGCCCGCCTGCCCATTTGCCCCGGGGAAACGCCCGAAACCCTGGCCGAGCGCGTTCTGGCCGAGGAGCACCGGCTCTATCCCGCGGCGCTCAGCGCATACGTCGCGCGTTCGCCATCCGGGCTTCCGCAGGACCCAGCGCCCCATTCCGCGCCAGGGTGATGCGCGCCGCGCGCATTCGCGGGGCATATTCGGACCCGTACTGGGTCTCAAGAGCGACGTTCCACGCCTCACTCTCGGCCTGCATCACCTTGGCGACGCTCATCGCCGTCATGACGTCGCGCACGACCGTCAGATTGCTCTGCTCGCGCTTGCAGATCCGGATGGTCGCCGGAACCTCCCCGCGGGTGATGCCGCCGCGTCCCAGGTGTTCGAGATAGACGTAGCGCGCCTCGGGGGACATCGAGACGACGGTCGGGTTGTTGATCCGCCGGATGATGAAGGCGACGGCAGCCGCCTTGGACGCCTTGATACCCTGGTCGGTGCAGGGATCGTCGCCGCCAGCGGCCGCGCTTTCGAGCGCGGCCTGCGTCGCCGTGGAGTCGGTCAGGGCGTTCAGCGCCGCCGCATCGCCTTCGCGATAGGCGACGACAGCCTGACTAAGCTCATTGGGCTTCTTTGCCAGATCGGCCACCTGGCAGCCCGCCAGCACCGTCCCCGCCACAGCCAACGCAATCCAGCGCATGTCCATCCCCACCTGATCAGCGGGCCCACTCAACCACGGGGACTTTAGCGCTGGCCTAACGCCCAAAGAAAAAGCCGGCGGGTCGCCCCGCCGGCTCGATCTCTGTCGATGAGAAAGGCGCTTAGCCGACGATCTCGGCATCGGTGAAGAACTGCGCGATCTCGATCTTGGCGTTGTCCAGGCTGTCCGAACCGTGCACCGAGTTCTCACCGACGCTGTCGGCGTAGAGCTTGCGGATGGTGCCTTCGGCGGCCTGGGCCGGGTTGGTGGCGCCCATGACTTCGCGGTAGCGGGCCACGGCGTTGTCGCCTTCGAGAACCTGCACGACCACCGGAGCGCGGGTCATGAACTCGACCAGTTCGCCGAAGAACGGGCGCTCGTTGTGGATCTCGTAGAACTTCTCGGCCTGGGCCTGGCTCAGCTTGATGCGCTTCTGCGCAACGATGCGCAGGCCGGCGGCCTCGATGACGGCGTTGACGGCGCCGGTCAGGTTCTTCTCGGTGGCGTCGGGTTTGATGATGGAAAAGGTGCGTTCGGTCATGGCCTAGTTTCTTTCAGCCCTACAAAGAGGTGGGATTTGGGAGGTCGCGGGCTTATAGCGGCGGGCCCTCCCCGCGCCAACACCTCAAAGCGTTTCATGCTCCAGATCAACGAACTGACATTCAACGCATGGGGCAGACGCTTCTTCGACAAGGCGTCGGTGACCCTGCCGACCGGGGGGAAGATCGGCCTCGTCGGCCGTAACGGCATCGGCAAGTCGACCCTGTTCAAGCTGATCCTCGGCGAGCTTCACGGCGGCGAGGACGAGATCAAGATCCCCAAGGCCGCCCGCATCGGCACCGTCGCCCAGGAACATCCGGCCACCCCGGTTTCCCTGCTCGACACGGTTCTCGAGGCCGACGAGGAGCGCCACAGCCTGATGACCCGGCTGGAAACCGCCGATCCCGAGGAGATGGGCGACATCTGGACCCGGCTGATCGAGATCGACGCCGACTCGGCGCCGTCGCGGGCCTCGGAAATCCTCGCCGGCCTCGGCTTCAGCAATGAAGACCTGACCCGGCCGATGGCGGAGTTCTCCGGCGGCTGGCGGATGCGGGTGGCGCTGGCCGCCGCCCTGTTCAGCCAGCCGGACCTTCTGCTGCTCGACGAGCCGACCAACTACCTCGACCTCGAAGGCGCCCTCTGGCTCGAGGCGCGGCTGAAGAAGTATCCGCACACCGCCCTGATCATCAGCCACGACCGGGAATTGCTCAATAATTCCTGCGGTTACATCCTGCATGTTCGCGAGGGCAAGCTCGACCTCTACACCGGTGGCTACGACAGCTTCGAGGAACAGCGCGCCGAAAAGGCCCGTCTCGCCGAGGCCATGCGCGGCAAGATCGAAGCCAAGCGCGCCCACATGCAGGCCTTCGTCGACCGCTTCCGCGCCACGGCGTCAAAGGCCACCCAGGCCCAGTCGCGCCTGAAGATGCTGCAGAAGCTGCCGCCGGTGACGATGACCCTGGAGGAGCGGACGGCCCCCTTCACCATCCCCTCCCCGACCCGCCCCCTGGCGCCGCCGCTGGTGCGGCTGGACAACGCCACGGTCGGCTATGGCGGCCCGCCCATCCTCAAGAACCTCAACCTGCGGATGGACGTCGACGACCGCATCGGCCTGCTGGGCGTCAACGGGGCCGGCAAGTCGACCTTCGCCAAGATGATCGCCGGCGCCCTGCCCATCCAGTCGGGCGACCTGCACCGCGACCGCCGCATCAAGGTCGGCTGGTTCCACCAGCACCAGATCGAGGCCCTCGATCCGGTCGACACCCCGATGGACATCATCCGCCGCGCCCTGCCCGAGTCCAGCGAATCGCAGCGCCGCTCGAAACTGGCCCAATGGGGCATCAGCTATGAAAAGGCGGAGACCACCGTCGCCAACCTGTCCGGCGGCGAGCGCGCGCGGCTGCTGCTCAACATGGTGGCGATGGAAGCGCCGCACCTGCTGATCCTCGACGAACCGACCAACCACCTCGACATCGACAGCCGCCGGGCCCTGCTCGACGCGCTCAACGAGTACCGGGGCGCCGTCATCCTCATCACCCACGACCGTTCGCTGATGGAGCTGGTCGCTGACCGGCTGTGGCTGGCGGCTGATGGGGGCGTCAAGAATTTCGACGGGGACATGGACGACTACGCCAGGTTCGTCCTCGACCGCGCCCGCGTCGCCGCCCGCGCCCCGACCCAGGTCAAGGGCGAGGAGCCCAGGCCGACCGTCAACACCAAGGGCCCGACGCCGGCGGGCCGTGACCCGGCGGCGGCAGCCGGCCCCCTGAAACGCAAGCTGACGGCGGCGGAAGAAACGCTGGCGCGGGTGACCAAACAGCTGGCCGAGATCGACGAAAAGCTGGGCGACCCGAACCTCTACGTCCGCGACCCCACCGCTGCAGCCGACCTCGGCAAGCGCCGCGTCAAGATTCAGGCGCAGGTGGATGAAGCGGAAGCCACCTGGATGGCGGCGGCCGAGGCCCTCGAGGCGGTAAGCTGACTTCCCTCCCTGAATTGGGGAGAGTCGGCGTCACCCGCACTTCACGTCCTTGATGATGCCGGTATCGAGGTCGAAGACGATGTTCAGCCGCTCGGGGTTGTAGTCCATCGTCACCGCGCAGGTAGAACAGGTCATCCGCCGCCTGGTTGGATCAACCGGAACCGGCGCCTCGCTCCTGGGCCGGCCGACCAGATACTGCAGCGCCCTGGCCCCGCAGCTGTCCTTCGGCTCCTGGGCCGGCATCGAAACCGGCGTTTCCACCTTGGGCGGCGGCGGCGGCGGCGTCGGCGCGGGCGCAGGCTCGGGCGTGGCGCAGGCGACCAGGGCCATCAGGCCGAAAGCCGAAACCGTCGCGCGAACCGTATTCATGCCTGCTTCTCCCAACCTTTTCGTTCGCCCTGCCGCCAGTAGGATGCCGGCAGCCCTTGCGCCTTCACGGATTTCCACAGCCCCCGCGCCCCGGCCAGCGCCTGCTCGTCGCGACCGTCGAAGAGGACGATACAGCGTTCGTAGGGCTTCAGGTCGCCGGGTTGGGCGCCATCAATCAGGAACAACGCCTGGGCGCCGTTCGGGTTGTCCTCGTCGGTCGTCAGCAACACCGGCTGATGATCGGCGAACGGCTCGCCCATGACCCCATGCGGCAGGAAGCCGTCCTCCTGGAAGGTCCATAGGAAGGTATCGAGCTGCTCCAGACGCTCGGGCTCAGCGGTGCGCACGAGGGCCCGCCAGCCGCGCTGCAAGGTCTTCGCCAACAGCTCGGGCAACACCTGATCGAGCGACGACCGCTCCAGGTGATAGAACCAGACCTCGCAGGGCTGACTAGCCAGACCTCTTCCCCCAACCCGCTCGTCCCGGCGAAGGCCGGGACCCAGTTCGTAGAGCACGATGCGTCAGGTT
>JBILYE010000015.1:0-26169 GCA_044377925.1 Caulobacter sp.
CCTTCTCAAGCCCGCCACTGTCAGCCGTCTGACCACCCCCGTCCCCGGCGAGGGCCGCCCCTACGCCCTCGGCTGGGCCGTCAGCGCGCCGGCCTGGAGTCCGGGTCCGCTCATCGCCCATGAGGGCAGCAACACAATGTGGCATGCCGTGTCTTTCGTCTCCCCTGGCCTCAAGCGCGCCTTCGTCGGGGTGTGCAATGGCCCGCCTGATGCCTCCGGACAGTCCGCCCGCAAGATGGCCGACGCCTTGCGCGTCCAGGTTGCCCCCGATGCAAAGGACGCCGCATGACCCGCGCCCCGAAGAAGAGTGAGACGCTCGAGATCCGTCTCCCCTACGACACCAAGACGGCTTTCATGGCCCGCTGTCGCCAGGACGGCGTCACCGCCAGCCAGGCCCTGCGCGCCGACATCGACGCCCGTCTCGCCCGCAAGGTCGCTCCGGGTTGGAAGCGGGTCCGCGCCATCGCCGGCGCGGCGGTGATCCTCGGGGTCGGGGCCAGCGCCCTGCCGTCCCTGGCCGCCGCTGTCTCCGGCCCCAGCTTCGCCAGCCTCGACAAGGATCGCGACGGCGCCCTGGCCTTCCGCGAGTTCGCGGCCGCTCCGGTGCGCATCGAGGCCGGCGGCCTGAAGTTCGCCGCCGACCCGGCCCTGACCCGTCAGCTGCAACGCCGCGCTTTCGACGCCTGCGACGCCAACCATGACGGGGTGCTCAGCCCGGCCGAATTTCACAAGGGCGCGCAGGCCTAGCGGATCGGCCTGAAGAACCGGTCCCACTGCAGGTCGAGCCAGGTCCAGGGCTTCAACACCCCCGCCCCCGGATGCCAGGAGGCCAGCACCATGTCGGCCCGTCCGACGATGTCCTGCGCCGCCACGAACCCGACCCCGCCCGCCGCCGTCGGCCAGCGGCTGTCCAGCGAGTTGTCACGGTTGTCGCCCATCATGAAATACTGGCCCTCGGGCACGACATAGACGCCCGTGTCGTCTCCCGGCGCCTCCCCCCGGTCGAAGGTGGCGTAGGTCCGCCCGCCGGGCAGCCGCTCGTCAAAGCGGTTCGGGTGAATGTCCGGATTGTCCCTGTCGAGGGCGAGGCCCCTGTCGGTGCGCGGGATGGTCACGCCGTTGACGCTCACCAGGCCGTCTCGAACCCGCACCCGATCTCCGGGCAGGCCGATCACCCGCTTGATCAGGGTCTTGCCCGGATCGACGCTGCTGAGAAACACCACCACCTCGCCCCGTGTCGGCCCCGCGCCCAGCACCCGGCCTTCGAACAAGGGCGGCGCAAACGGCAGGGACGCCCGGCTCCAGCCGTAGGCGAACTTGGAGACCACGATGTAGTCGCCCGTCACCAGGCCCGGCTCCATCGACGAGGAGGGGATGGTGTAGGGCTGCCAGGCGACGATGCGGAAAATGAGCGCAAGGCCGAGCGCGATCGCCGCTGTGCGCAGGATGTCGAGGGCTTCGGCCAGCAGGGTGGGTTTGGGGGTGTCGTTGGTCTCGGTCACGGCAGGCTCCGGCGGTTGCCCCGCCAGCAGAGCCGCCGCCCTGCCTTCACGCCAGCAAACCTCTGTCCGTACGCCGGTGAAAGTCTGTCCGGACAACGCCTCGGTCAGTCGTGCGCGGCGTAGAACCAGTGGCTCGGCGCCGCCGTTAGAGGCTCGGCCCTCGCCGGCTCGGGATACCGGGTGTGGATCATCCAGCTGGCCACCGGCACGGCCATCGACTGGCCGTGGGTCCGGTCCGCCCCGGTCATCAGCCTCACCTCGTCCTCGTCGATATGGGCCTCCTTGATCCGCAGGGTGATCATGGCGCTCTGCAGGGTCTTCGCGTCGAACTTGCCGGCGCAACGATCCCCGACCTGCCCGGTTGCGGCCAGATACTCGAGGCCGCAGGTGCGCAACTCGGCCGCCAGCCATTCATAGGCCTTGCGATGCTGGGTCAGCTTGGCTTGCGACGCCTCGAACCCGAGCACCGGGTCCTGCCGGGCGCAGGCCGCCAAGGCCAGGGCGATCAGAATGACGGCAAAACGGGGCAAGGAATCCTCCGGAGCAATATGTCTAGACTTATTCATCTGAGCGAGCCGGGGACACCTTGAATTGCCGGGCTCAGGCTCGGGCGAGGCTGGGCGGCGGCTTCGGCGGCTATTCACTGTGTCCCCTCTCATCCGGCCGGCGTCACCAGCGCGGCCACAAATCGACCCACAAACACCGCGCATCGGGCTACGCAGAGACCTACGCCACGGGCTACATTCCCGGCGACCCGGGCAACCCAAAAGCCTACGCCGCAAAGGCTTTGAGCCGGTTTTCGGCGTCCATGCGGCGCATCGCCTTTTTTGTGGGTCGGGCCGGGGCGATATAATGGGTTGCCGCTTCGATAGGCGGGGCGCCAGTCTGCCGGCTGGGGAGACCACCATGACCAATTCGCCTGCCGCCAAGTCCTCCGGGTCCTGGATCGCCATCGGCCTCTGCCTGCTGGCCGCCATGCTGGAAGGCTTCGACATCGCCTCCATGGGCGTGGCGGCGCCGAAGATGTTGCCGGACCTCGGCCTGTCGCCCGGTGAGGCGGGGACGGCGTTCAGCGCCGGTCCCTTCGGTCTGTTCGTCGGCGCCCTGATGGCCGGACCGTTCGCCGACCGGGTGGGTCGCAAGCCGGTGCTGCTGGTCTCGGTGATGATCTTCGGCCTGTTCAGCCTGGCCACGGCCTGGGCCCGCAGCCTCGACGTCCTGCTGGTCATCCGCTTTCTTTGCGGGGTCGGTCTGGGCGGCGCCATGCCGATGCTGCTGGCCATGTCGTCCGAACTGGCCGGCGAGAAGCGCAAGGCCCTGACCGTCGGCCTTGTCACCGCCGGCCTGCCGCTGGGCGGCGCCCTGGTCGGCCTCCTGGCCCGCAGCGACGCCGCCCAGGCCGACTGGCGGCTGATCTTCATCGTCGGTGGCGCGGCGCCCCTCCTGCTGGCGGTGCTGCTGTGGCTGTTTCTGCCTGAAACGAAAGCCAAGTCGGCCGAGGACGTGCTGTCCGGCGATTCCCTGCACGCCCTGTTCGGTCGTGAACGGCTGGCCACGACGATTTCCCTCTGGCTCAGTTTCGCGGCCATCGCCCTGGTGCTGCACCTGTTCCTGAACTGGCTGCCGATCCTGCTGGGCCAGCGCGGCATCGCGCCCCGGGACACCGCCGGCATCATGACCCTGTTCAACATCGGCGGGGCGCTTGGGGGGCTGTTCGCCGGCTGGGCCATCGACCGCATCGGCGCCAGGCGGCCGTTTCTCGGCATCTTCCTGCTGCTGATGCTGGTGCTGATCGTCCTGTCCGGCCTGACCGGCGCCACCAGCCTGTCCCTGTTCGCCTTCGCCGCCGGCTTCCTGATCATGGCCGGCCAGTTCGGCCTCTACGCCCTGGCGCCGCAGCACTATGGCGAGAAGGTTCGCGGCGTCGGCGTCGGCGCGGCGGTCTCGGCCGGGCGGCTGGGTTCGGTGTTCGGCCCGCTGGTGGCCGGCGCCCTGCTGACCGGCGGGGCGACCAGTGGCGACGTCGTCATGTCGACGGTGCCGATCGTCGCCGTCGCCGGCCTGGCGGCCCTGGCGCTGACGAAGTGGGGGAAGATGGTCTGAGGGCGCCTAAAGCGGCGCGCTCAGTTCCTGCACTTCCTCGAAGGTCCGCAGGCCCGGCTTCTGGGCGCAGACGAGCACGGCCATGTTGCCGGGCGGGTGCTTGTTGGCCAGCATCTTCTCGTGGGCGTCGGGGATGGCGTCCCAGGTGAAGACTTCCGACAGGGCCGGGTCGACGCGGCGGTCGATGACCAGCTGGTTCGCCGCCGAGGCCTGGGCCAGGTTGGCGAAGTGGCTGCCCTGGACGCGCTTCTGGCGCATCCACAGGAAGCGAGCGTCCATGGTCAGGTTATAGCCGGTGGTGCCGGCGCAGATCACCACCATGCCGCCGCGCTTCACCAGGAACACCGAGACCGGGAAGGTGGCTTCACCGGGGTGTTCGAACACCATGTCGACGTCGCGCTTGCCGGTGATGTTCCAGATGGCTTTGCCGAACTTGCGGCTTTCCTTCATGTAGTCGTCGAACTCGGGCCCGTTGACCGTCGGCAGCTGGCCCCAGCAGTTGAAGTCGCTGCGGTTCAGAACCGCCTTGGCGCCCTGGCTCAGCACATAGTCGACCTTGTCCTCGCTGGAGACCACGCCGATGGCGTTGGCCCCGGTGACGGCGGCCAGCTGGGTGGCGAAGACGCCGAGGCCGCCCGAGGCGCCCCAGACCAGCACGTTCTGGCCAGGCTTCAGCTCATGCGGCTTGTGGCCGAACAGCATGCGGTAGGCCGTGGCCAGGGTCAGGGTGTAGCAGGCGCTCTCTTCCCAGGTCAGGTGCCTGGGGCGCTGCATCAGCTGGCGGGACTGCACCCGGCAGAACTGGGCGAAGCTGCCGTCCGGGGTCTCATAGCCCCAGATGCGCTGGCTGGAGGAGAACATCGGGTCGCCGCCGTTGCATTCCTCGTCGTCGCCGTCGTCCTGGTTACAGTGGACGACGACCTCGTCCCCGACCTTCCAGCGCTTCACCTTGGCGCCGATCTTGTAGACGATGCCCGAAGCGTCGGAGCCGGCCACGTGGACGGGCTGCTTGTGGCCGTCGAAGGGGCTGACCGGCGTGCCGAGCGCGGCCCAGACGCCGTTGTAGTTGACCCCGGCGGCCATCACGAGGACCAGCACCTCGTCCTCGCCGATCTCCCAGGTCGGAATGACCTCGACCTGCATGGCGCTGGCCGGCGAGCCATGCCGCTCCTTTCGGATGGCCCAGGCGTACATGTTGGCGGGCACATGGCCGAGCGGCGGAATTTCGCCGATCTCGTACAGGTCCTTCAACTCGGTCTTGTCGAGGGTTTCGGTCGTCATCGGCGGTCCCCGTGGCACTTCTGCTGCAATGCGGCAGCACCCGTCTCCGTTCCGGACAGGCCCACCATGCAATCTTGATGCTCAGGATCGTGTGGCGCCGCCGGAAAGCTGGCAAGCAATTTTTGTGCGCCGCAACATGGGGCGGCTACTGAATGACCGCCGCCGAGAACCGCTCCATCTCTTCCAGTTGCGGGCTCATCTGCAGCAGCAGCAGGTCCAGCCCCGCCGCCTCGAACTCGGCGACCCGCGCCTTCACCTGCGCCGGTGTCCCGACCAGCCCGGGCCGCAGGCCGCGATTGGAGACACTGTATTCCTGGATCTTCAGCTCGCGCTCCAGCTCCGTGCCGGCGATCCACTGGTCGAAGTTGGCGAAGCCCGGCGCGTCCGGATCAAGCGTCGTGATCCGCGCCTGTTCGGCCAGCGCCTCCTCCTCGGTGTCGCGGACGATGGCATAGGCCGCCATGCCGTACTGCATCGGCGGCAGGCCCTCGGCTTCACGGCGAGCCTTCATGTCGGCGATCTTCGGGGCGATGTCCTCCGGCGCGTCGCCATGCATGACGTAAGCGTCACAGTGGCGGGCGATCAGCGTCTTGGCCGCTTCGGATTCGCCGCCGGCATAGATCACCGGCCGGGGCCGCGAGACCGGCTTGGGCTCGCAGATGGCGTTCTCCAGCTGGTAGCGCTCGCCATGGTGGGTAAACGGCGTCTGGCTCCACAGGCCGTCCACGACCTGCAGCCATTCGGTGGTCCGGCCATAGCGGTCGTCATGCTGGTCGAACTGCAGGCCATAGCTCTTCGCCTCCTCCGCCCACCAGGACGAGACGACGTTGAGGGCGAGGCGCCCGCTACTGATGTTGTCGATGTTGGCCGCCTGTTTGGCGAACAGGGCCGGGTGGTGGAAGTTCGGCCGCACGGCCACCATCAGCTCCAGCTTCGACGTCACCGCCGCCAGCGCCGCCGCCGTCGACCAGGCGTCGAGGGCCGGCTGGTCGGCGCCCTTGATGTCGTTGAGATTCAGCTCGGCGACCAGGGTCAGGTCATAGCCGATCTCCTCGGCCCGCCGGCACAGGCGGCTCATATAGTCCCAGCTGGCGCTCATGCCCTCGTCGGGCACGTTGCGCAGCCAGCCGCCGAAGACGGGAGCCCAGAAGCCGTACCTCATGCCGCGTCGTCTCTCTTGTGGTTGGCGATCTCGGCGACCAGGAAGTCGACGAGCCGTTCATGGGGGTCGTAGCCGAGCACGGTGACCGGGTCGGCGACGAAGTTGGACAGAGCGTTGATGTCGTAGAACCGCGCCTGGCCGTCCCGCTCGTCGATCATGTATTCGACGCCGCAGATGTCGAGCCCGCCCGCTGCCGCCACGGCTTCAACGGCCGCAACGATGTCCGCCGGGGGATGGAACTGTTCGATGGTGATCGACGGCTTGTCGACCATGCAGACGTCCGCCGGGCAGAGATCAAAGGTCGAGCCCGCGCCGTTCAGGGCGATGGCGTAGAGGAACCGCCCGGCCAGGATCTCGCAGCGGATCACCCGGGCGCTGTCGGCCGGCACATAGTCCTGCACCAGGGTCACCCCATCGACCCCGACCGGAAGGCTCCCGGCGAACGAGGTCAGCTCTTCCAGGCTATCATAGCGGGTCACGCCGCTGCCCGAGCCGCCGATGTTGGGTTTGACGATCAGCGGGAAGTCGAAACCGGCGGCGACGCGGACGATGTCTTCCTGGCGGTGGACGGCGCGGGTCTTGGGGATGGCCAGGCCCAGCTTGTTGAACAGGCTGAGTTGCCGCGCCTTGTTGGTGTCGATGGCCATGGCGGCGGCGCCGTTGATCACCCGTGCGCCGGCCAGCTCCCAATGGGCCAGGACGGCCTGGCTGTAGAACAGGGCGTGCTCGTCCTGGCGCAGGAAGCTGCTCATCGCCAGGCGGTTGAGGATCACCAGCGCCGGCGCCGACAGTTCGCCGGGATCAAAGACGTGGTCCTGGATCTGGATGGCGGTCCAGTTGACGCCGCGCCGGTCCAGCGCCGCGAACAGCGGGCGGAACCACTCGGGATGCTCGTAATAGACGGCGAGGTCGGCCATGCGGGTCTCCGGATGTCTGGCATCTAGGGCGGCGGACGCCTTTGGGCCAGTCCGCATTTACAGGTCCGGCCGCGGACCGCATGGATGGACGCCATGACCCTGCACGTCTCGCAACCCTCGCCCGCCGTCCTTCTGCTGGAGATGGACCAGCCGCCGGTCAATGCGCTGGGCATGGCGGCCCGGGCCGAACTGTCCGCCGCGCTTGACGCCGCCGACGCCGACCTGGGCGTCCGCTGCATCGTCCTCACAGGCCGGGGCCAGGCCTTCTGCGCGGGCGACGACCTGATCGAGGCGGCCGGGCGCGGCGAGGCGGGCCTCGAGGCCATCCATCACTTCAACGCCCTGATGGCCCGCATCGAGGCGGCCCGCGCCCCGGTCATCGCGGCGATCAACGGATTCTGTCTCGGCGGTGGCCTGGAACTGGCGCTGGCCTGCGACATTCGCCTGTCCAGCCCCGACGCCATCTTCACCGCCTCCGGCGTCAACGTCGGCCTGATGGCGTCGGTCCGCCGGCTCCCCCGCCTGATCGGCGAAGGTCCGGCCAAGGCCATGCTGCTGACCGGCGCTCCTGTTGACGCCGAGACCGCCCTGATCCGGGGCCTTGTCACAGGCCTCCACCGGTCGGTGGTGAAGGACGCCCTGACCCTCGCCGACCGAATCGCCACCCGCGCGCCGCTGTCCGTCGAGGCGGTGAAGCGCGTCGTCGGCCGCCCCTTCGACGAACGCGCCGAACTGGCAGGGCTGTTCCACAGCGAGGATCATCAGGCGGCGCTGGCGGCTTTCGCCCGCAAGCATGTCCCGACGTTCGAGCGTCGCTAGGGGACAACGCGTCCCCACCCGCAATATTGCGCTGCAGCACTGACACGATCATGATCCGCGCCCGATGACCCAGACCCCGTTCCAGCACGCCCCCGACGCCCCGTGGATCTTCCGCACCTATGCGGGCCACTCCACGGCGGCCAAGTCGAACGCCCTGTATCGCAAGAACCTCGCCGCCGGTCAGACCGGCCTGTCGGTGGCCTTCGACCTGCCGACCCAGACCGGCTACGACGCCGACCACATCCTGGCGCGGGGCGAGGTGGGCAAGGTGGGTGTCCCCATCGGCCATCTGGGCGACATGCGCACCCTGTTCGAGGCGATCCCGCTGGATCGCATGAACACCTCGATGACCATCAACGCCCCGGCCGCCTGGCTGCTGGCCATGTATGTGGCCCTCGCCGACGAGCAGGGGGCGGACCGCAACAAGCTTCAGGGCACCACCCAGAACGACCTGATCAAGGAATACCTGTCGCGCGGCACCTACATCTTCCCGCCGGAGCCCAGCCTCAAGCTGATCGGCGACATGGTGGCCTGGTGCTATCGCGAGACGCCGAAGTGGAACCCGATCAATGTCTGCAGCTACCACCTGCAGGAGGCAGGGGCGACGCCGGAGCAGGAGCTTGCCTATGCCCTGGCCACGGCCATCTCGGTGCTCGACACGGTGCGGGCCGGCGGCCAGGTGCCAGAGGCTGATTTCGAGATCGTCTGCTCACGGATCAGTTTCTTCGTCAACGCCGGCGTCCGTTTCGTCACCGAGCTGTGCAAGATGCGCAGCTTCACCGCCCTTTGGGACGAAATCCTCAAAGACCGCTACGGCGTCCAGGACCCCAAGGCCCGCCGCTTCCGCTATGGCGTTCAGGTCAACAGCCTCGGCCTCACCGAACAGCAGCCTGAGAACAACCCCTATCGCATCCTGCTGGAAGCCCTGGCCGTCACCCTCTCCAAGGACGCCCGTTGCCGTGCCCTGCAACTCCCCGCCTGGAACGAGGCGCTCGGTCTGCCGCGCCCCTGGGACCAGCAGTGGAGCCTGCGCATGCAGCAGGTCCTGGCCTATGAGACCGACCTGCTGGAGTACGAGGATCTGTTCGCCGGCAGCTATGTGGTCGAGGCCAAGGTCAATGAACTGAAGGCCGGCGCCCTGGCCGAACTGGCGAAGATCGACGCCATGGGCGGCGCCTCGGCCGGCATCGGCTACATGAAGGAACAGCTGGTCAAATCCAACGCCGAGCGGTTCCGGGGCATCGAGACCGGCGACATGACCGTGGTCGGCGTCAACCGCTGGACCGACACCGAGGAAAGCCCCCTGTCGGCCGGCGAAGGCTCCATCGAAACCGTCGATCCGCGCCTCGAGGCCGAGGTTGTCGGCAAGCTGAAAGCCTGGCGCGCCGCTCGTGACCAGGCCGCCGCCGGCGAAGCCATCCGTATACTGAAGGAAACCGCCGCCGGGGGCCGCAATGTGATGGAGGCCTCCATCGCCGCCGCCCGCGCCGGGGTCACCACCGGCGAGTGGAGCTTCGCTCTGCGCGAGGTGTTCGGCGAGTATCGCGGCCCGACCGGCGTCGCCATGACCGTGGCCACCGGCGATGCAGAGGACATCGAGGCGGTGAAGGCCGAGGTCGCCCGCGTCTCCGTCATCCTCGGCCGGCCACTCACCTATCTGATCGGCAAACCCGGCCTCGACGGCCACAGCAACGGCGCCGAACAGATCGCCACCCGGGCCCGCGCCGTCGGCATGGACGTGGTCTATGACGGCATCCGCTCGACGCCGGAAGAGATCGTCGCCAGCGCCCGGGCCTCGAACGCCCACGTCGTCGGCCTCTCCATCCTCTCGGGCTCGCACCTCGACCTGGTGCAGGAGGTCGTCCGGCTGATGCGGGCCGAGGGCCTGGGCGACATCCCCGTCGTGGTCGGCGGCATCATCCCGCCGGAGGATGCGCTCATCCTGAAGCAGATGGGCGTTCGCCGGGTCTATACGCCGAAGGACTTCAAGCTGACCGAGATCATGGGTGACGTGGTCAAGGTGGTGGAAGAAAGCGCCGTCGCCGCCGTATGATCACGGCATGATCGTCGCGGCCCAGCCAAGCCTTGCCAGCCGTCTTCGCGATGGCGCCGGCATCGCGTTCATTGTCGGCGGCGGGCTCGGCTTTTTCTACCTGACCAGCGGTCACGGTCGGCTCGAGTTTTCGGTCTTGCCGGGCAGCTTCTGGGCCGGCGTGGTCGCCGTCACCGGCTTCCTCGTCATCCTGCTGCTGCTGACGACCTCGATTCTTGATCGCGTCCCCTGGCACGGTGAGGTCCGGCTGCCGGCGTCTGACGGCTTCAGCTGGAGCCGTTCGGCCCTGTCCCGCCTGCTGATCGTGCTGTTCGGCGCCAGCGGGCTTTGGGGGTGGACGGCCTTTGTCGGGATGGTCGTCCAGGCCTGGTACCAGGCCGACTGGGGTCGCCTTGTCGTGGCGGTCCTTTTGGGCTTGATCAGCGGCGCCCTGGCCCTGCGGGTGGTTTTCAGCGCCTTGAGCCGAAAGGCCATGCTGACGCTGGATCGCAACGGCCTCTTTGAGCGCCGCCTCGGCCGTCTGGCCTGGAGCGAGATCGAGAAGATCGGCGTTGGTCGCGACCCGTCCGGCCGCCAGGTCTATCTGTTCCTCAACGCCGGCCGCGCCCTGGGCCCGGCCCGCACCCTGCGGCTGGATGAGGTGGGTCTGACCTGCGGCCGCTTCGTCGGCATGGTCGAGCAGATCGCGCCGCAGGTCGTCATCGATCGGCCGCAGCCGCCTGCGCCACCTCTGTTCGCCTGAGCCTAACGCCCGAGCCGCCAGGCCGCCCACCAGCCAATCAGAGCCAGCGGCGCGAAGGCCGCGAACAGCCACATCCCCTGGGTCGCCGCCGCGGCCGGGTCGATGCCCTCGGCAAAGCCCAGCACATTGGCCGCCGCGCCGGCCGCCGCCGATCCGACCGCGCCGCCGATCAGCTGCGCCGTCGGCACCGCCGAGGAGGCCAGCGCCTGCTGCTCCTCATCAAGGCCCGACAGGATGCGTCGGGTGGCGAAGGCCCAACTGAGCCCGAATCCGGCCCCGATCAGCACCATGCCGACGACGATGGAGGCGAGCCCCCCGCGCGGCACCGCCCAGACGCTGAACATCACCCCGGCCAGCAGCACGCTGGCCCCCAGGCGGATCATCAGCCCGTCGCGGTTCTGCACCCCGGCGACGGCCAGGGCGGTCAGGGTCCAGCCGCCGGCGATGGCGGTGATCACATAGCCGGCGACCAGCGGGCTGACATTATGCCGCGCCTGGATCATCGCCGGGCCATAGACGGTGAAGGCGATGGAGGCCGCCTCCAGCCCGAAGATCATCAGATAGCCGGCCGCCGCCGCGCCGCCGAAATCGCTGATGGCGCGGGGCAGCAGGGCGCCGGGCGTGCGGGCGTTGACGGCGATCATCCAGGCGAAGGCCACCAGGCCGGCGACGCCCAGGCCCGCCGCCAGCAAAGGCGAGCCGACAATGCCGGCGACGGCGATGAAGCTGACCGAGGCGGTCAACGCCGCCAGCTGTCCCCAGGCGACCGGCGTCGGATTCGCCTTCGCGCGCGGCTGGCGGGCGATCATGGTCAGGGCGGCGACGATGAAGACGAGCGCCTGGGCCGCGAACAGCCAGAAGGTCCAGCGCCACAGGCCGGGCCCGGCCAGCAGGCCGCCCAGCAAGGGGCCGACGATGGTGGCGATCCCCCAGACGGCCGCGATAGCCCCGAACACCCGCGCCCACAGCCGCTCGGGGAACAGGGCGGTGGTCGCCACATAGCAGAGGGCCATGATCGCCCCGGCCCCCAGCCCCTGGACCAGCCGTCCGGCCACGAAGATCAGAAAGTCAGGGGCGGCCGCGCTCATGATGCAGCCGACGGCATAGACAATCGCCGAGGCGACCAGCGCCCCGCGCAGGCCGAGCCGCAAGGACAGTCGCCCCGACACCGCTCCTGACAGGATCGAGGCCAGCAGGAAGGCCGCCACGCTCCAGGCGAAGTAGCGGAAGCCGCCGATGTCCTCAGCGATGCTTGGCGTGATGGTCACCGTCACCAGGCTGTCGGCGGCGTTCAGCCAGACGCCCAGGCAGAGGAACAGGAAACGGGTCAGATACTGCGGGGCCAGGATCTCGCGCCAGCCGGGGGCAGTCGTGTCGGCGGCAGGAGGATCGGAAGCCATGCCCCCCACTTGGGCGGACGCCGGATGATGGTCAAGCCGCCTCCAACAAACCTGCATATTGCGCGTTGTAGGCTCTGCCATGCGCCTGACCCTGCCCACCCTGCCGCCGGTCACCCCCTCGCAGAGGGCGCTGGCGGCCGTGGCTGCGACGGTGCTGGAATTGATGCTCGTCGCCCTGCTGGCCGTCGCCTGGGTTGATCGTACCGCAGCCCCGCAGGACCTGCCGTGGAAGCCGTTCTCGCTGAGCCAGCCGATCGGCCTGGCCACCCGGTGGAAGCTGGCCCGCATCGCCGCCGATCCTGCCCGCTGCCGCCAGGCCCTGGACGACGCCGGCCTGACCTTTACCGAGGCCCCCGACCGCACCCAGGGCTTCTGCTCCACCGCCAACAGTCTACGGCTCGCCGATGCCGCCTTGAGCCCCCGCGCCCCCCTCATGCGTTGCGACCTCGCCCTCAGCTATGCGGTCTGGCGTCACCACGTCGTCGAACCCGCCGCCCAGCGCACCCTCGCCGCCGATCTTTCCCGCATCGAGCATGTAGGGACCTACGCCTGCCGCACCATGTACAGCCAGGATGGGGCGCTCCCGAGCAACCACGCCACCGCCTCGGCCATCGACGTCGTCTGCTTCCGACTGCGGGGCGGCGGCCACGTCTCGGTCCGCCGCGACTATGGCGACTCCGGTCCGAAGGGGGCGTTCCTGAAAGAGGTGAAGGTCGGCGCCTGCCGCCTGTTCGGCACGACCCTGACGCCGGACTACAACGCCGCCCACGCCGACCACTATCACCTCGACATGGGCGCCTGGAACATCTGTCGCTGACCGAAGGGTGAACGGCGATCCATGTCATGCTATGGCCGCGTTCGCCGTTAACCTTAGTCAGCTCATGGCCGCCTACCGCGTACCGCATCCGGACAAGCCGCATATCGCCCACCATGCCCGTCGCCAGACCCTGGCGGCGCGGATTGTCGGGTTCGTGCTGCTGTGGGTGCTGGTCGGGATCATGGGCCTGGTCGCCGACCGCGCCATCCCCGGCCAGCATCTGCCCTGGAAGAAGCTGACCCTGGTCGACCCGGTCGGCGCCGCCACCAAGGTCAAGGCCGCCCGCGCCGGCGCCGACCCGGCCGCCTGCCGCGCTGTGCTGGCCGCCGGTGGCATCGCCTACGCCGAGGCGCCGGCCAGCACCAACAACTGGTGCCAGGTGAAGGACGCCCTGCGGATCACCTCCGGCATGGCCCCGCTCAAACCCGCCGACGCCCCCATGACCTGCAAGGAAGCCCTCGCCGTCGCCCTCTGGGAGCGCCAGGTGGTGCAGACGGCGGCCTTCGCAGAGCTCGACCAGGCGGTCGTCGGCATCGACCACTACGGCAGCTACAGCTGCCGCCGCATCTACGGCCAGACCGAAGGCCCGGTCAGCGAACACGCCCTGGCCAATGCCATCGACATCGCTGGCTTTCGCCTCGCCGACGGCACGATCATCAGTGTACAGAACGACTGGAATGATCCTGGTCCCAAGGGCCGTTTCCTGCACCGGGTGCGCGACGGCGCCTGCAAGGTCTTCCTCACCGTGCTGAGCCCCGACTACAACGCCGAGCACGCCAACCACTTCCACCTCGACATGGGCGGCTGGCCCAAATGCGCCTGAGCGAAAAATACTCGCATGGCGACGCAGGGTAAGGCGATTGCCGCCGCCGGCCGCCCTGCTAGGCTCAGGCCAGATCGGGCGTCAGACCCGGCGGGGAGGGATCATGGCCGATTTCAGCGCCTTCAAGGATCGGCCGGTTCCGGCCTGGTACGCAGAGCCGCAGTTCGGCGTCTTCATCCACTGGGGCATGTTCGCCATCCCCGCCTTCGCCCCGCCAGGGCTGTCGATCAGCGACCTGTTCGTCACCGACTATGACAACGCCTTCGTGCTCGGCCCCTATGCCGAATGGTACGCCAACGCCCTGCGCGACCCCACCAGCCCGACCGCCAAACGCCACGCCGAGCTCTACGGCGATGCTCCCTACGACGCCTTCCGCGCGCCCTTCGACGAGGCTTCACAGGCCTTCGACGCTGACGCCTGGGCCGATCTCTTCCTGGCGGCCGGCGCGAAGTACGTCGTCTTCGTCACCAAGCACCACGACGGCTACTGCCTCTGGCCCACCAACGTCCCCAACCCCTGGAAGCCCGGCTGGAACAGCGAGCGTGACTTCGTCGGCGAACTGGCGACCGCCGTCCGCAAACGGGGCATGCGCTTTGGCCTCTACTACTCCGGCGGCCTCGACTGGACCGCCCATCCCCGGCTGATCCGCAACATGGGCGAGATGTTCGCCGCCGTGCCGACCAGCGACGACTACCGCGCCTATGCGCTTGCCCAGGCCAAGGAACTGATCGACCGCTACCAGCCATCCGTGCTGTGGAACGACATCGCCTGGCCTAGCGCCGAAGATCTGCCCGAGCTCTTCGCCCACTACTATTCGGTGGTGCCGGACGGGGTGATCAACGACCGCTGGCTGGGCGTCACCCCCCTGTTCGAGAGCCTGCGGGATCCCGCCGCCTGCGCCGCCTTCAACGATCGCATCAAGGACAGTATCCAGAAGAACGGGGTGCATTTCAACGGCGGGGCGCCGCCACCGCACTGCGACTTCCGCACCGTGGAATACGGCTCAGGCGCCCATCTGAAGGGCGTGAAGTGGGAATCGACCCGGGGCTTAGGGTTGGCCTTCGGCTACAACGCCGCCGAGGCCACCGATGACTACATGACCGGCCAGGACGTCGCGGACCTGTTCGCCGAGGTGAAGGCCGACGGCGGCAACCTCCTGCTCAACGTCGGTCCCCGCGCCGACGGTTCGATCCCGGAAGTGCAGTCGAAGGCCTTGCTCGACTTCGCCCGTCTTGCAGCCGGGCCCGCTTGACGTAGCGCCAGCCGCCGGTAGGTTGCCTTCAAACAACTGTTTGAGAGGGAATGCGCCATGACCGAAGGCACGCTGTTCGACCTGACCGGCAAGGTCGCCGTTATCACCGGCTCCTCGCGGGGCATCGGCAAGGCCATCGCCGAGCGCATGGCCCAACACGGCGCCAAGGTGACCATCTCTTCGCGCAAGGCCGGCCCCTGCGAAGAGGTCGCGGCCGAGATCAATGCGAAATACCCGGGCGCCGCCATCGCCGTGCCGGCCAACATCTCCTCGAAGGAAGACCTTGAGCGTCTGGTCGACGAGACCCGCAAGGCGTTCGGCAAGGTCGACATCGTCGTCTGCAACGCCGCTTCCAACCCCTATTACGGCCCGATGGCCGGCATCGAGGACGACCAGTTCCGCAAGATCCTCGAGAACAACGTCATCGCCAACCACTGGCTCATCAACATGTGCATCCCCGAGATGAAGGAGCGCGGCGCCGGATCGGTGATCATCGTCTCCAGCATCGGCGGCCTGCGCGGCAGCCCGGTGATCGGCGCCTACAACGTCTCCAAGGCCGCCGACTTCCAGCTGGCCCGCAACCTCGCCCACGAATACGGCCCGCACGGCATCCGCGTGAACTGCATCGCGCCCGGCCTGGTCAAGACCGATTTCGCCAAGGCCCTGTGGTCCAACCCCGAAACCCTGCGCCGCGCCACCGACCCGGTGCCGCTGCGCCGCATCGGCGAGCCCGACGAGATCGCCGGGGCGGCGGTCTACCTCGCCTCCGACGCCGGCAGCTTCATGACCGGCCAGGCGCTGGTTGTGGACGGCGGGGCGACGATCTAGGGCAACACCGCCCATTTGCGGACGCGGTCGAGACGATCGATGCCGGCATCGATCGTCTCGTCGCGTTTGGCGAAACACAGGCGGATGAGGTGGGTCGGCGCGTCCGTCTCATAGAAAGCCGAGATGGGGATGGCCGCGATGCCGTAGTCCTTCACCGCCCGCAGGCAGAAGTCCGCGTCCGGCTCCTCGATCCCCGACGCCGCCAGATCGACATTGAGGAAATAGGTGCCCGCCGCAGGCAGCACCTTGAACCCCACCGCTTCCAACCCGCCCGCCAGCCGGTCCCGCGACCGCTGCAGGTCCAGCGCCATCCGCTCGAACCACTCCGGACTGTTGTCCAGCCCCCAGGCTACCGCCGCCTGCAGGTTCGGCGGCGTCGTAAAGGTCAGGAACTGGTGAGCCCCGGCGAGCGCCTTCATCAGCGGCGGCGTGGCGCACAGAAACCCGACCTTCCAGCCGGTCAAGGCGAACATCTTGCCCGCCGAACCGATCTTCACCGTCCGCTCGCGCATGCCCGGAAAGCCCATCAGCGGTTTGAACACCCGCCCATCAAAGGCGATCTGCTCCCAGACCTCGTCGCACACCGCGATGGCGTCATGCGCCACGCAGAATTCCGCCAGCAGCGCCAGATCCTCGTCGGCCCACAGGGTGGCGGCCGGATTGACCGGATTGTTCAGCACCACCAGCCGGGTCCGGGGACTGAACACGGCCTCCAGCATGGCCCGGTCGATGCGGAAGTGCGGCGGCTTCAACGTCGCCAGCTTCGGCACGCCGCCGCAACGCCGCACCATCGGCAGATAGGCGTCATACAACGGCTGGAACAGCACCACCTCGTCACCCGGTGAGATCAGCGACAGAAAGGCCGCCGCCAGCGCCTCGGTCGCCCCCGAGGTCACCGTCACCTCGCCCAGCCCGTCGAGATCCAGCCCCTGGAACTTCGCATAGTGCCGCGCCGCCGCCTCGCGCAGCTCCGGCAGTCCCCGCATCGGCGGATACTGATTGTAGCCGTTCACCGCCTCCCACGCCGCCTGCTCGCGCACAGCCAGTGGCCCCGGCTCGTCCGGAAACCCCTGGCCCAGGTTGATCGCCCCGGTCTCGCGCGCCAGGCCGCTCATCACCTCGAAAATGGTGGTCGGCAGATCGGCGTAGACGGGATGGACCACGAGGCGACTCCAAACTTGCAGGCGGCCGATGCGGCGCCCCATGCTTCATGCCATGCGCATCGTCGATTTCGAACCCCGCCACGCCCAGGCCTGGAAACGCCTGAACGAAGCCTGGATCGGCAGCCTGTTCGCGATTGAGCCGTCAGACGCCAAGGTGCTGGACGATCCGGTCGGCCAGGTCATCGCGCCGGGCGGCCGCATCTTCATGGCCGAGGATGACCAGGGAGCAGCCATCGGCTGCGCCGGACTGCTGGCGCTGGACGAGAGCCACGGCGGCGGCTTCGAGCTGATCAAGATGACGGTGACGGAGGCCGCCCGCGGCACGGGTCTCGGCCGCCGGCTGATGGATCACTGCGTCGAGGCCGCCACGGCCATGGGGGCCAGGCGCCTGTATCTGGAGACCAACTCCAGCCTTGCGCCGGCCTTGAGCCTCTACCGCGCTTCCGGCTTCGTCGACCTGCCGCCGCGCGAGACGCCCTATGCGCGGGCCGACGTTTTCATGGAGCGCACGCTTCCCTGAGCCGGGACCATGAACGCGAAACGCCCCCGGAGCGTGAACTCCGGGGGCGTCTTACGCATCGCTAGAGAACGCTTCCCTAGTCGAACAGGTTGAAGACCACCGAGGCGATCAGGCCGGTGGCGATGGCCGTCAGGATGACGTCGTCGCCGTGGCGGTAGTAGCCGTAGCCGCGCGGGGGCGGGGGCAGGCGGTAGGCGCGGTAGTCGACGTAGTAGCCGCGATCCCGGTAGGCCGGCGGCAGGTACTGGCCACGGGCCCAGCGGCGGTTTTGCTGGTAGCCACGCGGGGCGTAGTAGCGGCCGGCGTTGTAGCGACGGTCGGCGCGGCGCTCGTAGCGGCTGTCACGGCGGTCGTCCCAGCGATCGTATCGGCTGTCACGACGGTCGTCCCGGCGATCGTAGCGGTCGTCGCGACGGTCATCGCGGCGTTCGGCGCGATCATCCCGGCGCTCGCCGCGATCATCCCGGCGCTCGTCGCGACGGTCGGAGCGGTCGTCACGACGTTCGTCGCGGCGCTCATAGCCACCGGCCCCGCCGTAGGGCTGGGCCGCGGCGGCGCCGGCAGAACCCAGAACCGACAGCGCGACAGCGGCGATCAGGAACTTTTTCATGGTCTCAAATCTCCCCGGCGGGCGGTTCGGACCATCCGTGGCCCCCGTCGTTGGAGGCGTTATGACAGGCCCTACTTGAGCCCAACCTGAACGACGCTGGTCATCTCCCGTTCATGTTCGCACAACGCCGGAAGACGAGGCTGAGGTTGTTGGCCGGCATGGCGATGCGGGCATGGAGCGCCAGGCCGTGCGCGGCGGCCAGGGCTTCGATGTCCTCGCGCCGGCGGATGCCCCAGGCGGGGTTGCGGCTCTTCAGGCTGTCATCGAAGGCGAGGTTCGAGGGCGCGGTCTCCACTCCATCCTCCAGATAGGGGCCGTAGGTGAACAGCACGCCCGCGTCCGGAAGCAGGCGCGCGGCCCCGGCGAACAGGCCCTCCGTCGCCGCCCAGGGCGAGATGTGGATCATGTTGATGCAGACCATGGCGTCCGCGCTTCGCACCGGCCAGAGGTCTGGCCGGGCCGCGTCCAGCTCGACCGGCGCCAGCAGATTCGCCGTTCCCGCCTGCGCCCGCCAGGCCGCGATACTCTCCAGCGCCTGCCGATCTGGATCGCTCGGCTGCCAGGTCAGCCCCGGCAGGTTGGCCGCCATATGCAGCGCATGCTCCCCCGCCCCGGAGGCGATCTCGAGGACCAGGCCGCTGGCCGGCAGATGCCCCCGCAACACCTCCAGAATGAGATCCTTGTTGCGGGCGGTGGCAGGAGAGGAGAGGGCGGTCATGATCCCACTCTAACCCAACATCGCTCTCGCCCCAGCGGCGGAAAGTTTGCAAACCGCGCTGCCTGCCTCGTTACGGCAAACCAGCCGCCGACCCATGAAACCGCTGGCGGACAGCCCCCAACCCGCTAGGTTTCCTGCAATGTCCGCCCCGCTCATCCAGTTCGCCTCCGTCAGCAAGCTCTACGCGGGTCAGACCGCCGTCGACGCCGTCAGCCTCACCATCCCGGCCGGCCAGTTTGTCGCCGTCGTCGGCGCCTCTGGCTCCGGCAAGACCACCCTGACCAAGATGATCAACCGCCTGGTCGATCCCTCCTCGGGCCAGGTCCTCGTCGAGGGCGCCGACGTCGCCGCCCAGGATCCGGTCCAGCTCCGCCGCCGCATCGGCTACGTCTTCCAGGGCGTCGGGCTGTTCCCGCACCTGAGCGTCGCCGAGAACATCGCCATCACCCCGCGCCTGCTCAGATGGCCGGACGCCGATATCACCGCCCGCCTCACCGAACTCCTTGGCCTCGTCGATCTGCCGCAAGCCTACGCCGCCCGCCGCCCCGACCAGCTGTCCGGCGGCGAGCGCCAGCGGGTCGGCGTCGCCCGGGCTCTGGCCGCCCGGCCCGCCATCCTCCTGATGGACGAGCCGTTCGGCGCCCTGGACCCCATCACCCGAGAGGCTCTCGGCCGCGCCACCCGCGACCTGCACGACAAGCTCGGCCTGACCACCGTCATGGTCACCCACGATGTACAGGAAGCCCTGCTGCTGGCCGACCGTATCCTGGTCATGGCTGGTGGCAGGCTGCTGGCCGACGCCAGCCCCCGCGAGCTTCTCAAGGGCCACCCCGACCCGGCCGTCGCCGCCCTCATCGACACCCCGGCCCGCCAGGCCCGCGCCCTCTCCGCGCTCATGGGAGCGGACCAATGAGCGAGCAGGTCGATGCCGCCTGGGCCCTGCTGCCCGACTATCTCTCCCAGCACGTCCTGCTCAGCGCCGCGGCGCTTGGTCTTGGCCTGCTGATCAGCCTGCCGCTGGCCGTGCTGGCCGCCCGCAGTCCGTTCATCCGCTGGCCGGCCGTGACCTTCGCCGGCCTTATCCAGACCATCCCCGGCCTGGCCCTGCTGGCCCTGTTCTATCCGCTGCTGCTGGCCCTCTCCGGCTTCACCGAGAGCGCCTTCGGCTTCCGCCTGCAGGCGCTGGGCTTTCTGCCGGCCCTGCTGGCCTTGACCCTCTATTCGATGCTGCCGATCCTGCGGAACGCCGTCGCCGGGCTGACCGGGGTCGATCCGGCCGTGCGCGAGGCCGCCGACGGGGTCGGCATGACGCCTGCGCAGAAGCTCTTCCGTGTCGAGGCCCCCCTGGCCGCCCCGGTCATCATGGCCGGGGTCCGCACCGCCGCCGTCTGGACCATCGGGGCCGCAACCCTGTCGACCCCGGTCGGCCAGACCAGTCTGGGCAACTACATCTTCTCCGGCCTGCAGACCGAGAACTGGGTCTTCGTTCTGTTCGGCTGCGCCGCCAGCGCCGTCCTGGCCCTGAGTGTCGACGGCCTGCTGGGCCTGGTCGAGCGCGGCGTGGCCAGGCGCCAGACCCTGCCGGTCCTGGCCGGCGCCGTCCTGCTGCTCGCCGGTGTCGCCGCCGCCGCCGTCCCCGGCCTGCTGAACGCCAGCAAGCCGACCTACGTCGTCGGGGCCAAGAACTTCTCCGAGCAGTATATCCTCGCCGACCTGATCGGGGCCCGCCTGACCGCCGGCGGGTCGCAGGTCGCCCGCCGCGACGGCCTCGGATCCGCCGTCGCCTTCCAGGCCCTCGAGGCCGGCGAGATCGACGTGTATGTCGACTACAGCGGCACCCTGTGGACCAACGTCATGGGCCGCAAGGACACCCCGCCCCGCGCCGAGCTGATGGCCCAGCTCACCGCCTGGATGGCGAACGAGAAGAAGGTCACCGTCCTCGGCTCGCTGGGCTTCGAGAATGCCTACGCCCTGGCCATGGACCGCAAGCTGGCGGCCTCTCTGGGCATCGAGACCATCGCCGACCTCACCACCCAGGCCCCGGCCCTGACCCTTGGCTCCGACCTCGAGTTCCTGTCGCGACCCGAATGGGCCTCGATCGAGGGCGCCTACGGCCTGAACTTCGGCAAGGAAAAGTCCTTCAACCCGACCTTCATGTACCGGGCGCTGGCGAGCGGCGACGCCGACGTCATCTCGGCCTTCTCCAGCGACGGCCGCATCGCCGCCCAGGACCTGGTGGTGCTGTCCGACCCCAGGGGCGCGGTGCCGTCGTACGATGCCGTGGTGCTCATCTCGCCGAGGCGCGCCAGGGACAAACGTCTGATCGAGACCCTGCAGCCCATGATCGGCGCCATCCCCGTCGAAGCGATGCGCAAGGCCAACTACGCCGTCGACCGCGACAAGGCCAAGCAATCACCCGCCCAGGCGGCGGCTGAACTGGCGGCGACGACGAAGCTCAAGTGAGTCCTTCTCCCGCTTGCCGGGAGAAGGTGGCCCCGTAGGGGTCGGATGAGGGCAGCACCAGCCCTCGAAGGTTGGACCAAACAACAAAAAAGGCAGCCCGGCCGACGCCGGTGCTGCCCTCATCCGTCAGCTTCGCTGACACCTTCTCCCGACGAGCGGGAGAAGGAACGCTGTCGCGACTACTCGTCCCGGACGCGGCGCTTGCGGAAGCTGGGGTTCAGCACCTTCTTGCGAAGGCGGATGTTCTTCGGGGTCACCTCGACCAGCTCGTCTTCCTCGATGTAGGCGATGGCCTGTTCGAGGGTCATGCGGCGCGGCGGGGTCAGGCGGATCGACTCGTCCTTGCCGCTGGCCCGGACGTTGGTCAGCTGCTTGGCCTTCATCGGGTTGACGTCCAGGTCGTCCATCCGCGCGTTCTCGCCGATGATCATGCCCTGGTAGGTCTTCTCGTTGCCGCCGACGAACATGAAGCCCCGCTCTTCCAGGTTCCACAGGGCGTAGGCCTGCGTCTCGCCGTCGGAGTTGGAGATCAGCACGCCCTTGCGGCCGCCCTCGATGGCGCCCTTGTAGGGCTCGTAGTGGCTGAACACGCGGTTCAGAACGCCGGTGCCGCGGGTGTCGGTCAGGAACTCGCCCTGGTAGCCGATCAGCGAGCGCGACGGGCTCTTCAGGGTCAGGCGGGTCTTGCCGGCGCCGGAGGGGCCCATGTCTTTCAGCTCGGCTTTGCGGGCCGACAGCTTCTCGATGACGATGCCGCTGAATTCGTCGTCGACGTCGATCATGACGTCCTCGATCGGCTCCATGCGCTCGCCGGTTTCCGGATCGGTCTGGAAGACCACGCGCGGACGGCTGATCGACAGTTCGAAACCTTCGCGGCGCATGGATTCAATCAGCACGCCCAGCTGCAGTTCGCCGCGGCCGGCCACTTCGAAGGCGTCCTTCTCGGAGGTTTCGGTGACGCGGATGGCGACGTTCTGCTCCAGCTCCTTCATCAGGCGGTCGCGGATAACCCGGCTCTGCACCTTGTCGCCTTCGCGGCCGGCCAGCGGGCTGTCGTTGACCGAGACGGTCATGGAGATGGTCGGCGGATCGATCGGCTGCGCGGGCAGGGCGTCGGTGACCTCGATGGCGCACAGGGTGTCGGCGACGGTGGCCTTGCTGAGGCCCGCAATGGCGACGATGTCGCCGGCTTCGGCGTCATCGACCGGCTGGCGCTTCAGGCCGCGGAAGGCCAGCACCTTGGTGATGCGGCCGCGCTCGATTTCCTTGCCGTCGCGCGACAGAGCGTGGATGGCCATGCCGGGAACGGCCTTGCCGCTCTCGATGCGGCCGGTCAGCAGGCGGCCGAGGAAGGGGTCGCTTTCGATCAGCACCGACAGGATCTGGAAGGGCTCGTCCTTGCGGACGATGGCCTTGGGCTCCGGCACGTGGCGGACGATCAGGTCGAACAGCGGGCCCAGGTTGTCGTTGGGCTGGTTCAGATCCATCGTCGCCCAGCCGTTCTTGCCCGACGCATAGATGTGCGGGAAGTCGAGTTGTTCGTCCGTGGCGCCGATGGCGGCGAACAGGTCGAAGGCGTCGTTGAGGACGCGGTCGGGATCGGCGTGCGGCCGGTCGACCTTGTTGAGGCAGAGGATCGGGCGCAGGCCCATCTTCAGGGCCTTGCCGAGCACGAACTTGGTCTGGGGCATGACGCCCTCTTCGGCGTCAACGAGGAGGACGCAGCCGTCCACCATGCCGAGGATCCGCTCGACCTCGCCGCCGAAGTCGGCGTGTCCGGGGGTGTCGATGATGTTGATGCGGGTCTCGCCCGCCTCACCGTGCCACAGCACGCTGGTGCACTTGGCCAGGATGGTGATCCCGCGCTCGCGCTCCTGGTCGTTGGAGTCCATGGCGCGCTCGGTCTGCGCCTCGTTGGCTCGGAAGACGCCGGACTGGGCCAGCAGCTGGTCGACGAGAGTCGTCTTGCCATGGTCGACGTGGGCGATAATGGCGATGTTGCGCAGGGACATAGGTCAACTTTATCGGGGAGGGGCGTTAGGGCCGCGAAGGCGCGCGCTTGTACGCGAGTGCGGCGCACAAAGCCACCCCGGGCGGACCGGACGACGAATGAACCCTGTATGCCCAGCCTGAGGCGGGTTCAAACGCTTGTTTTTATTCACGGATCAGTGAATTGAAGCAGCCGCCGCCTGATTATTGTGCGCCGCAATATGACGGTTTGAGCACGATATCACCTTATGTTGCGGGCGTTTTCTGGGGCGTGATGCAGAAAAACTTCGATGCATAGGGCTTTTTGCCCTTGAGGTTTTGTGCGCCGCAACCTACTTTGAACTCGTGAGGCGGCCATGTCGCCTCTGCCCTTCCTGGGCGTTTCCTCCCTAATGAACTGGCCGGGCCCTCGGGCTCGGCCGTTTTTTTTGGCCGGGACCCTAGATATCCCGCCAGCCGGCGGCCAGCGCCGCCGTCAGCCGCGCTACATCCGCCTTCAATGCCACCAGGCCTTCCGTCGGTTCCTGCGTCGTCTCATTCAGATACAGCGCCCGGTCGATCTCGATCTGCAGGGCGTGAATGCGGCGGGCCGGGCGGCCATAGAATTCGGTGGTGTAGCCGCCGGCGTAGGGCGCGTTTCGGACCACACGCCTGCCCATCCCCTCCAGTTCCCTTTCCACCAGCCGCGTCAGGCCTGGCGCGCAGGCCGCCCCGAACCGGTCGCCCAGCACCATGTCGCATCCCTTGCCGTGCCTGGGGGTGACGACAGTGTTCGCCGCTGCCGACGGCATCGAATGCCAATCGATCAGGATGGCCATGCCGTGCGCGGCATGGGCCTCGTCGATCAGGCGGGACAGGGCTTCGTGATAAGGCCGGTGCGCCAGGCGGATCCGCTCCTCGGCCTCGGCGAAGCGCAGCTTTCGGCCGTAGATCTTCTGCCCCTCGCCGGCCAGCCTGGCGATCGCTCCCAGCCCGGCCGCCACCCGCGCCGTGCGGCCCTGGACGTGCGGCGGCAGGTCGTCCTCGAACATCGAGGGATCAAGCTCCCAGGGATCACGGTTCAGGTCGATATAGGCCCGCCCGTAGCCGGCGGTCAGCACCGTGACCCCGGCCGCCGGCGCCGCGGCGATCAGTTCGTCGACGAAGGCGTCCTCGGATCGGCGCATCAGCGCCTCGCCGACCGCTACCGCCTCCAGCATCTCCGGTGGATAGTGCCGTCCCGAGTGGGGCGAGGCGAAGATCAGCGGCGTCACCGGCGCGCCTGCCGCCGGCCGCGCGACACGGTAGGCCATCCCGCCGTCCGCGTCCGCATACGCCGCCGGCGCGTCGGTCCGGAGCGGATCGGTCAGCGTCATGGCGGCAATTTCGTCCGCCCCCGGCGCCGGGTCAAAGGCTTTCGTGACGTCGCATGGTCATTCCGTTTCCGCTGGCCCGGCATGCGAGGTTCACGCCGCCTTTACGGATTTGGCCGTAAGGTTAAGCGACCAAAGTTATCGCCAAGGGTCTCAAGAGAACGCCCATGCCCCGCATCCTGCTGGCCGAAGACGACGATTCCCTGCGCAACTTCCTGTCGCGGGCCCTTGAGCGCGCCGGCTACGACGTGCGCGCCTGCGCCGACGGCGAAGAGGCGGCCGGCTGCCTTGATGAGGATTGGGATCTGCTGCTGACCGATATCGTCATGCCCGGCATGGACGGCATCGAGGTGGCTCGCCACGCGGCCGCCCGTCATCCGGGCCTGCGCATCATGTTCATCACCGGCTTCGCCGCCGTCGCCCTGTCGGCCGGCGATCGCGCGCCCGCCGGCTCAAAGGTTCTGTCCAAGCCGATCCACCTTCGCGAGATCGTCACCGAGGTTGATCGGATGATGGCGGCGGCGTGATCGACATTTGACGATCTGGCCTGTTGCGCGGCCGGAAAAGCCTCGCTATAGACCCCGCCTTCCTGCCGGTACGGACGTGTAGCTCAGCGGGAGAGCACCTCGTTGACATCGAGGGGGTCACAGGTTCAATCCCTGTCACGTCCACCATCCTCCCAAACGCATTTGCGAGATGGCTGCCGGCCTGCCGGCGGCGGCCGATGGTTTTCCGCCGTTTTCCGCTTGCCGCCGATGAATGCCCGCCAGGCGTGTGACTCGCTCCATTCGCCCAACTTGGGTCGGCGACGAGAACCCAGAACGGGCGCAATCCCCCCGAGTTTCCCGCGGCACGGGAACAAGTTCCCCATATCTTTGATTTTCTGCACAAATCGGGTCTAAAAAAATGCGGCCACTAGCCGCCGCCGCTTGCACAGCTGGCCGCATAGGTGGAAAAACCGATTGCAGGGTTGTGTGCTTGACCTTGGCGCGTTCGACGATACCTCTCGCCAGCGAGGGGCAAGACCAACGACCGGAGAATACGATTTGCCCCGTCCTCAGCACGCCGCGCCCGACCCGATCGACGTCGCCGTTGGCGCCCGCATGCGCATGCGTCGCAAGACTCTTGGCCTGACCCAGACCGCGCTGGCCGAAGCCCTCGGCATCACCTTCCAGCAGGTTCAGAAGTATGAGCGGGGCGCCAATCGTGTCTCCGCCTCGATGCTGGTCCGCGCCGCCAAGCGCCTCGACTGTCCCGTGGCCTTCCTGGTCGGCGAGGAGCCCGGTGGCTTCCCCACCGACGAGACCCTGCTGACCATGCTGGCCTACCCCGGCGCCATCGACCTGCTGCACGCCTACACCTCGATCGAGGAGGCCAGCTCGCGCAACGCCGTGGTCACTGTCGCCCGCGCCCTGTCGGGCCAGGAATCCCGCCGGTCCGCCGAAGCGGCCTGACCCCAGGCCCGTCGGACACCATCGAGCGCCTCCGGCCTCACGGCCGGGGGCGTTTGACGTATCGGCGTCCTGCTCATCTTGTGCATGCATCCCAGACTGAAACGCTTTTTTTGCAACTGTTCCGGATACTGCTCTCCATAATCCTCGTTTGAAGGGGGGGGGGCGTTGTTCAAGGTCATCTCGTGTCTCGCGACCGAGCAC
>JBILYE010000016.1:0-26149 GCA_044377925.1 Caulobacter sp.
GCGCATCTCGCGCCACATCTTCCAGCAGACCCAGAGCAGCAACACGCCGCCGGCCAGCAAGAGACCAATGATGGCCAGCAGTTGCACGGTGATCAGCGCAAAGCCGATGCGCAGCGCCACAGCGGCGATCAGGCCATAGAGAATGGCCTTCTTGCGTTGTTCCTGCGGCAGTCCGCCGGCGGCCAGGCCGACAGCGACGGCATTATCCCCGGCCAGAACCAGGTCGATCATCAGGACCTGGAGGAGGGCGGCGCCCGCGCTGGCCAGATCGGGTCCAAGAAGGCTCTCTAACATGGTCCCTCAATGCGTCAGCCGCCGATCCCTTGCAAGGACCGACGGCTGTCGTTTCTTCAACTCGTATGAAATCCGGAGAATGGCGGCCGATCAGGCCGGCTCATGCTCGCGGGACGGCGCATTGTCGCTCTGAAAGGTCATCGGCGGATTGCTGAAGGGGTTGGTCACCGGATGATGGTCAGGCCCGTGGGCGTGGGCGTGATCGTCACCGGCGTGACCGTGGTCGTCGTGCCCGTCATGGCCATGAGCCGCATCCGGAGCGACATGGGCGTGATCGTCATGCGCCGGGACGGCATGGGTAGTCTCAGCCGGCGCCGGGTGGGCGTCGTGGCCATGGTCCTCGTGGACGTGACCGTCCGCAATCGGCGCGGCATGGTGATCGTTCTCGGTTGACGCGGCGAAGGTCATCGGCGGGTTGCCAAGCGGGTTGGTCACCGGATGATGATCCGGCCCGTGGCCATGGGCGTGGTCCTCACCGGCATGACCGTGGTCGTCGTGCCCGTCATGGCCATGGCCCGCATCGGGAGCGACATGAGCGTGATCGTCATGCGCCGGGACGGCATGAGCCGTCTCGGCCGGCGCCGGGTGGGCGTCGTGGCCGTGGTCCTCATGGACGTGACCGTCCGCGCCCGGCGCGGCATGGTGATCGTTCTCGGTTGACGCGGCGAAGGTCATCGCGGCGGCTCCAGCGGCGGCTCCCCCCGCGGCGGCCATCATCGGATTGACCGGGTGGTGGTCCTTCTCCGGCGTGGCTTCCGGTTCGACGCGACCGTAGTCGGTCATGGTGCGGAACTTGCGGCGACGCTCGTCACGGGCCCGGCGACCCGACCCGGCACGGGCCATGGCCAGCAGGATCAGGGCGATGACGAAGGCGATGATGCCGGCCGTCGTGGCGCCCGGCGGGATCACCGTCTCGCCGATCTTGATCGGCTTGAGGCCGGGGATGGCCAGCTTGTCGAGGTTGAAGCCCAGCTTCTTGGCCTGGGACCCGGTGGTTTCGACCGCGTTGGACACCACCTGCTCGAGCGTGGCGATCGAGAAGGTTTTCGGCGCGCCCTTCTGGCCCTTGAGGGCGCCGTCGACCGTGGCCTTGAGCGGGCTCTTCTCGCCTTCGCCCGGCTTCACCTGCCAGTTGAAGGTCGCGGCCTCGCCCTTCTTCAGGGCCTGGGTCTGGGCGGCGTTCGGCGTGATCGTGTAGCCGTCGCCGGTCAGGGTGGCGGAGACCTCCGACTTCTTGGCGGCCTTGGTCAGGCCAAGCTTGGCGGCTTCCTTCTGGATCACGTCCAGCAGGTTGACCGGCAGCGAGAGGGTGACCTTCGACTCCTCACCCTTGGCCAGGGTGTCCGGCAAGGCCAGGGTGGCGCCCTTGATGGCTTCGGCGCTGACGGCGGTCGACAGGGCGGCCATCTTCGGATCGATGGCCTTGGCGGGCGCGGCGGCCGGGGCCTTGGCGACCGGCGGAACGACGGCCGGCTTGATGGCGGGAGCCGGAGCGGGCGCGGCCTTGGCGACGACCGGAGGTGCGACCTTGACTGGCGCCGGGGCTGGCTTGACGACGGCCTTGGGCGCTTGCGGCGCCGGCTTGGGCGCGGCGACGACTTTGGGAGCAGGCTTCGGAGCGGCTGCCTTAGGGGCGGGCGCCTTGTAGGCGGGGGCGGCGGCGACTGCCGGAGCCTTTGCCTTGGGCTTGGGCTTCGAGACCGTCCAGTCGCGGCGCGGGCTGGACTGCGGACGCGGGGCGTAGCGCTTGCCGTAGATGCGGCGACGCTCGGCGGCGGTCATGTCTTCCGGGTTGGCGATGGGGTCGTTGTGGACGACCCAGATGCCCTGAGCGTTGCGGTAGGAGCGCAGCGCCGTGGTGGGAGCCTTGCCGCCCTTGGCGGGCTCGGCCTGGGCGTAGTCGCCGGCGGCCGGCAGGGGCTTGTATTTCAGGTGGTCGTACTTGTTGCCGTAGACCCTGCGGCGTTCGTCCAGCGGCAGGTTTTCCGGGTTGGGGATGGCCGCCATGCCTCGGACGGCGGGACCGCCTGCCAGGCCGTCGGCGGGCGGAGGCGGGGGCGCCTTGCCACCCATGAGTTCGCCGGAGCCCTGGCTCCCTTCATAGGAGGAGGGCGGAGGCCCGCCGTATCCGTCATCAGGCGCACTGCCGCCGCAGCCGGTCAGGCCCAGCAACGCCACGCACGACACGGCATAAGCCGCGGAAATCAACAACTTGTTCGCCACCGGAACCCCCGAACCCATCGCGATATACTCCCGACGATAGACGCCTCGCCGGTACAGGAACCGGGAGGAAATCATGCCTTGGGTCCAAGTCAAAAGGGAAAATTCACTTTTGGGTAACCTCTTCCCCCGAGGCGCGAGCGCGGCTGCACTCGTAGAGAGCGATAGCGGCGGCGTTTGACACATTTATGCTCTCGAACCCGCCGGGCATGGGGATTTTCGCCAGCATGTCACAGTGTTCAGCGACAAGGCGACGCAGGCCTTCGCCCTCCGACCCCATGACGATGACGGTGGGAGATCCGTCGAGGGCGGATTCCAGGCTCTGGGTGGCCTCCCCGGCCAGGCCGACAATGCGCCAGCCCATCTCCGACAGCGTCTCGAGGGCGCGCGACAGGTTGACCGCCGAGGCGTGGGGAATCTTGTCGATGGCGCCGACCGCCGCCTTGGCCAGGGCGCCGGCCAGGGCCGGGGCGTTCCGGTCCTGCAGGATGACCCCCCTGGCCCCGAAGGCGGCGGCTGAGCGAAAAATGGCGCCGACGTTCTGGGGGTCGGTCACCTGGTCCAGCATGACCAGCACGCCGGCGGCCGGATCGCCGATTTCCTCTATAGAGAGGGGGAGAAGCGGATCGGGCTTCATGGCGACGCCGTTGTGCACGGCCCCGGGAGGCAGTGCGCGGTCGATGTCACGCGGCTCGACGATCTCCACGTCCAGCTTGCCGAAACGCGCATTCAGCTGTTTGGCGCGATCGGCCGTGGCGATGATCCGACGTGGTTTGCCGCGCGAGGGATTCGCCAATGCGGCCTCGATCGCATGCACGCCCCATAGCCAATCCTTGCCGTCCGGACCGCTTGGGCGGCCTGAACCCCTTGTGTGGCTTGGCTTTTCGGCCTTTTGCGGGTTTCCGCGAAAGGGTTGTTTCCGGTCGTTGCGTTCCCGAGATGAGGACACTATAAGACGCGCTCCTTTTGGGGCCCTGGTTCTTCCCGTTACGACGGAAGGGGCCGCGCCGCCAAGGAAATGCCTGCATGCGCGCTGGGGGAATGTCCCGAGTGGCAAAGGGGGCGGACTGTAAATCCGCTGCGAAAGCTTCGAAGGTTCGAGTCCTTCTTCCCCCACCACGCGCTGCAGGCATTCCTTCGCGACGAAGCGGTTTCAAATCAGACGACTGGGAGTGTTTCGGCGTCCCTGCCAGAACGCGGGTATAGTACAATGGTAGTACAGCAGCCTTCCAAGCTGAATACCCGGGTTCGATTCCCGGTACCCGCTCCAGCTCCCAACCCAATTCAAACCGCCGTCGGCACGAAGGTATAGAGACCATGGCCAAGGAAAAGTTCGAACGTAACAAGCCGCATTGCAACATCGGCACCATCGGTCACGTTGACCATGGCAAGACGACGCTGACGGCCGCGATCACCATGGTGCTGGCCAAGACCAGCGGCGGTGTTGCGAAATCCTACGCCGACATCGACGCGGCGCCGGAAGAAAAGGCCCGCGGCATCACCATCAACACCGCGCACGTGGAATACGAGACGGCCAACCGTCACTACGCCCACGTCGACTGCCCCGGCCACGCCGACTATGTGAAGAACATGATCACCGGCGCCGCCCAGATGGACGGCGCGATCCTGGTCGTGTCGGCCGCCGACGGCCCGATGCCCCAGACCCGCGAGCACATCCTGCTCGCCCGTCAGGTCGGCGTGCCGGCCCTGGTCGTGTTCATGAACAAGGTCGACATGGTCGACGACGAAGAGCTGCTCGAGCTGGTCGAGATGGAAGTTCGTGAGCTTCTGTCGTCCTACCAGTTCCCGGGCGACGACATCCCGATCACCAAGGGTTCGGCTCTGGCCGCCGTGGAAAACAAGACCCCGGCGATCGGCGAAGAAGCCATCCTGGCGCTCATGCAGACCGTCGACGACTACATCCCGCAGCCGGCTCGTCCGCTGGACCTGCCCTTCCTGATGCCGGTCGAAGACGTGTTCTCGATCTCGGGCCGCGGCACGGTTGTGACCGGCCGTATCGAAAAGGGCATCGTCAAGGTTGGTGAAGAAGTCGAGATCGTCGGCATCCGCGCCCTCCAGAAGACGACCTGCACCGGCGTCGAAATGTTCCGCAAGCTGCTCGACCAGGGCCAGGCGGGCGACAACGTCGGCGTTCTGCTGCGCGGCACCAAGCGTGAAGACGTCGAGCGTGGCCAGGTTCTCTGCAAGCCCGGCTCGATCACGCCGCACACCAAGTTCGTGGCCGAAGCCTACATCCTGACCAAGGAAGAGGGCGGCCGTCACACCCCGTTCTTCACCAACTACCGTCCGCAGTTCTACTTCCGCACCACGGACGTGACCGGGATCATCAAGCTGCGCGAAGGCGTGGAAATGATCATGCCGGGCGACAACGCCGAGCTGGACGTCGAGCTGATCACCCCGATCGCCATGGACCAGGGCCTGCGCTTCGCCATCCGCGAAGGCGGCCGCACCGTCGGCGCCGGCGTCGTGTCGAAGATCGTCGAGTAAGCTTTCAGCTTCACCGCTGAGACAAAGCGAAGGGCCCGGAGAAATCCGGGCCCTTTTGCTATGGGTGGCTCAGCTGGCGGGGCCGCCCTTGGTCGCCGTGCGTTCGCAGAAGCGGCCGGTCACCTTGTAGGGCGGCACCACGATGACCGGGTTGTAGTGGCTCATCACAATGCCGCCGGTCCCGTACATCATCTTCCAGCTGCCCGCCGGAACGGCGAGGGTGTAGATCTGGGTGGGCAAGGCCGGCGCGATGAAGACCCGATTGGCGCCCCCGCCGATCGGCGTGAACACATGCACGTGCTTCACCGCCCCCGCCGCATAAAGAATCCGCACCGTCATGACCTGTGAGCCCGTAGGCTGACAGATGGGCTGGACCGTGGGAAAGCCCTGCGACTGAGGCAGCGCCGGGGAACCGGCGGCGAGCGCCAGGGCGACCGCCAATCCGGTGGCCCGCCAGGAATTCGACTGCATGCTGAGCACTCCTTGTCCGTTGTTTCAGGCGCAGCTTCACGGAACGGCGGTTGGCGTAGTTCTGCAGATATGTGCTGATCACGGATCGGCTGGAGGAACAATCCCATGATCAAGTGTCTTCCTGGGGCCCTTGCGACCCTGCTGGGCGCCGCCCTCATCGCCTCCCCCGTCGCCGCCCAGTCGGTGCTGATAGAGGACACGGTCATCCGTGGCTTCCGCGCGACGGGTCCATCGAACGGCGCGGGGATCAAGGCAGCCGGTACGGCCAAGGTCACGGTGGCGGGCTCGACCCTGGCCGACAACCGGGTGGCCATCAAGGCGGACGTTTTCGGCACCGAGGTGCTGATCAGCGACTCGACCATCACCGGCAAAGCCGTGGTCATTGAGAGCACGGCCTTCGTGCGCTCCTCCGCCAACATCATCATCAATCACAACGCCGCCGACGGCACGCTGCTGCCGAAGATACCACTCAAATGGGGAGCAAGATCGCCGGCGAATTCTGCGCCAGCTTAACGGCCTCTTCGTCACCCCTCGGCTAGACCCTCTGGCACACCCCTTGCGGGAATGTCGTCAGAACGACGAAGAGGGTTTCGTTTTGGGTCGCCAGCTGAGCGTCGAAATTATCGGGACAGAGGCCCTGACCCCTGCCGAGCGCGCGCAGTGGATCGGCTGGACAGGGGCCAGCACGGCCTACGAGTCGCCGTTTTTCCATCCTGACTTCACGGCTGTGGCCGGGCGCTCGGCGCCGGACGCGCGGTTGGCGGTGCTGCACCGGAACGGGACGGTGGTCGGCTTCCTGCCCCATCAGCGGCGCGGCGGAGCGGCCCAGCCGCTGGGCGCGCCGCTCAACGACTATCATGCGGTGATTACCGGCCCGGAGCTGGACTTCTCCATCGACGAGGCGGCCGAACTGGTCGGGGCCCGCAGCTACACCGCGACCGGCTGGACAGGCGCCTGCACCGGGGGTGAGGGGCGGACCCAGGCGCGGACCTTGCTGGCGGACGTGTCGCAGGGCTGGGACGCCTACTACGCCGGACGGCGGACGGACTTCGGCAAGTTCTTCAAGGACAAGGAGCGGGCCCGCCGCTCGTTCGAGCGCGACCTGGGGCCGATCCGGGTCGAGACGTCCACGACGGACCTGACGCATTTCGACAGGCTGATCGAACTGAAGCAGGCGCAGTACCAGCGCACCCGCCGCCACGACATCTTCGCCTGTGGCTGGACGATCGACATGCTGCGCGATTTGCTCCGCCACGAGGGCAGTGACTTCGGCGCGCGTCTGACGGTGCTCTACGCCGGTGACCGGCCGATGGCCTATGAGCTCGGCCTCAAAGGCGGCGACCACTATCACTTTTGGCTGCCGGCCTACGAGGCCGACGCGGCCCGCTATTCACCCGGAATGCTGCTCAGCATGGAAACCATGAAGATGGAGGCCGCGCGCCTCTACGACTTCGGGTTCGAGGGCGAGGCCTACAAGAAGTACTTCTGTGACCTGAGCCGTGACGTGTGGGAAGGCGTCGGCCAGGCCGCCGGCCCGACCGCCCTGTCCGCGATCACCGGCCTGGCCCCGGGCGGCCTGGCGCAGAGTGTTCGCCGCCGCTGGGCCATCATCGACGCCTGCGAGACCACGACGCTCGGCCGGGTGAGAGCGCTCAGCGCCGCCGCCTCGGCGATGGCCGGTCGCGGTCGATCGCAACCGACCGCCAGCCTGCTGCTGGCCGCTTCCGCCCTGTGCCTCTGATTGACGGATGAAACCATGAGCTGGCTGTCGCAACCGAAAATCTACGATCACCAGATCCACGAGAGCGGCATCGCCTCGGACGAGGCCCTGGCCATGATCCTGGACCGCTATCCTGCCGAGCTGCTGGATATCAACGCCTACAGCTACGACTCCGAGGGGCAGGTCAGCCTGGCGACCGGCGAGCGGGGCAGGGCGGATGGCGCCACTCTGCTGGAGGCCATCAAGGGCGGCCGGGTGTGGGTCAACCTGCGTGACGCGCACGAGGCCTATCCGGAGCTCTGGGCGCACATCCAGCCGAAGTTCGACGAGATCGCGGCCGACCTGGGCGTCAAGCCGATCAAGGTGACCGGCCAGCTGATCATGTCCTCGCCGCAGACCAAGGTGCCGTATCACTTCGACGCCGCCGGCGTGGTGCTGTTCCACTTTCGTGGGGTCAAGAAGCTGTGGGTCTATCCGACCGACGAGGCCCACCAGCCGCAGGAGTCGGTCGAGAAGGTGATCATGCGGGTCCAGGCCGAGGAACTGCCCTATCGCATGGCCTTCGACGACGATGCCCAGGTGGTCGAGTTGCAGCCGGGTCAGGCCCTGACCTGGCCGCTGTACGCTCCGCACCGGGTCGAGAACCAGGGCGTCTTCAATGTCTCGTTGTCGCTGGACTTCCAGACCTGGGAGACGCGGCTGATGCGCGGCGCCCACTATGCCAATGGTGTCTTGCGCCGCTACGGCCTGAAGCCGGCCGCTATGGAGCAGACGCCGGTGATGGCCCGTGCCGCCCTGTGGGCGGCGTCGCTGGCCATGAAGAAGGCCAATCTCGCGCCCAATCTCATCAAGGACTACGAGCGCAGCTTCGAGCTGTCGGCCCAGGCAAAGAAGAAGGCGGCCTAGCAAAGCCACCCCTTCCGCCACTCGCCGGAACCATGACGCAGCATGAACACTGCGTCATGACCTCGAATTAAGCTGTCTTGCGGCCGGTCCGGTCCTAGCGTCCCCTCATCATCCTGGAGGGACTACAGAATGCGCCTCATCGCCACCGCCGGGCTCGCCGCCCTCGCCATCGCCGCGTCCGCCAGCGCCGCTTCCGCCGGCGACCGTGAGCCCCGGGTCGTCATCAAGAACGCCGTCGCCCGCGTCACCGTCGTGCCGCAGGACCGCGCCGACGTGCAGGTGGTCGTCAAGACCCACGACCCTCGCCTGACTCTCACCGTCGAGAAGAAAGGCGACCGGACGATCATCGACGGCGACCTGAGGTGGAACAAGATCCGCAACTGCCGCGGCACGGCCGAGACGGCCTCAGCCGACGTCCGCAATGTCGGCACGGTCCAGTACAAGGACATGCCGGAAGTCATCGTCTACACGCCCAGGGACGTCGAGATCGGCTCCTCCGGCGCCGTATGGGGCTACATCGGCCGGGCGGGCAGCGTCAGCTTCTCCAACGCCGGCTGCGGCGACTGGACCATCGCCAACGTGTCCGGGAAGCTGGACATCGCCCAGGCGGGTTCGGGTGACGTGCTGGCCGGCGACGTCGGCAGCCTGGACCTGGCGGTCGCCGGGTCCGGCGACACCAGGCTGAAGGCCGTGACCGGCTCGGCCGATATCTCCATTGCCGGCTCTGGCAACGTCGTCATGGCCTCCCTGAACGGCAACCTCGACGTCTCCATCGCCGGGTCGGGCGACATCCGCATCTTCGGCGGCAAGGCCGAGAGCGTCGACGTGGCGGTGGCCGGATCAGGAGACATCCGTTTTGCCGGTGAGGCCACCAGGGTGGACGCCAGCTTCGCGGGCTCAGGCAATGTCTGGGTGACCAAGGCCGGATCGGTCGACAAGTCGGTCATGGGCCAGGGCGCGGTCCATGTTGGTCCGTTCGACATGAAGCGCGACTAGACGCTTCCCCACAACGCTGCAGACGAGAAGGGCCGGCGCATTGCCGGCCCTTTTTCGTATGCGGAGCGGGATTGCACTGGCGCCGCTCCGGAATCTCTCTATAGAGCGCGCTCCGGTGCGTTCCGCCCGTCGATCCCGTTCAACGAAGAGGCCACAAGCCTTGACGCAGTCGGAATCGAAGGGTAATAGCGCGCCTCCTGTTGGACCGGCAGTGCCCTTGGGCAGACGCGGTGCGCAGAAACACCAGGCATCCATTGGGGATATCTGGCTGGAAAGGCTCTCGCCGGGCAACCTGCGTGAGCCTCTCGTTTTTTGCGGACTTGTGCGTATCCGGACGTCTCTCGAGGCGTTTGGGCTGGTCTTTGAAATGGTTCGAGATCACGCGGGCGGGCCGCCGTCTGTTGGGAATGAAAGAGCGATATGGATCGTCAGAACATCCGCATCCGGCTCAAGGCCTTTGACCACCGCGTGTTGGACCATTCAACGCGCGAGATCGTCAATACGGCCAAGAGGACCGGCGCGACCGTCCGGGGGCCGATTCCCCTGCCGACGTTGATCGAAAAATTCACCGTCAACCGCTCGCCCCACGTCGACAAGAAGTCGCGCGAGCAGTTTGAAATCCGCACGCACAAGCGCGTGCTCGACATCGTCGACCCCACCCCGCAGACCGTGGACGCGCTCATGAAGCTCGACCTGTCCGCCGGTGTGGACGTCGAGATCAAGCTGTAAGGGGATCGAACCGATGCGTACCGGATTGATCGCCAAAAAAATGGGTATGACCCGCTTCTTCGATGAAGCCGGCATGCACGTGCCCGTCACCGTCCTGTCCCTTGAGGGCTGCACGGTTACCGGCCAGCGTACCCAGGAACGTGACGGCTACGTCGCCCTCCAGCTCGGTGCTGGCGCGAAGAAGCCGAAGAACACCTCCAACGCCATGCGTGGCCACTTCGCCAAGGCTCAGGTCGAGCCGAAGCGGGTCATCGCTGAATTCCGCGTCGATGAAGACGCTCTGATCGATGTGGGCGCGGAATTCACCGCCGACCACTTCGTCGCCGGCCAGAAGGTCGACATCCAGGGCATCACCGTCGGTAAGGGTTTCGCCGGCGCCATGAAGCGCTGGAACTTCGGCGGCATGCGCGCCACCCACGGTGTCTCGGTGTCTCACCGGGCTCACGGTTCGACCGGTCAACGGCAGGACCCGGGCAAGACCTTCGCGGGCAAGAAGATGGCTGGCCACCTCGGTCAGGAAACCGTCACCACCCTGAACATCACCGTCTGGAAAGTGGACGCCGAGCGCGGCCTGATCCTGGTGAAGGGCGCCGTTCCCGGTTCGGAAGGCTCCTTTGTTAAAATCCGCGACGCGGTGAAGTCCGCCCGCCCTGAAGAAGCCCCGGTTCCCGGCGCCTTCCGCAAGGCCGGTCAGGAAGCCGCCGCCGCTCCCGCTGAAACCCCCGCTGAAGAGGCTCCGGCCGCTGAAGCGTCGGCCGAGGGTGCTGAATAATGAAACTCGACGTCATCAATCTGGACGGCAGCAAGGCCGGCTCCGTTGACCTCGACGACGCCATCTTCGGCATCGGCGAGATCCGCGGCGACATCCTGCAGCGCGTCGTCACCTGGCAGCTGGCCAAGCGCCGCGCCGGGACCCACAAGATCCAGGTCCGGAACGAAGTCTCCCGGACCTCGAAGAAGATGTACAAGCAAAAGGGCACCGGCGGCGCTCGTCACGGTTCGCGCCGTGCCGCGCAGTTCGTCGGTGGCGCCAAGGCCCACGGTCCTGTCGTTCGCAGCCATGCGTTCGACATGAACAAGAAGGTCCGGGCTCTCGCTCTCCGTCACGCGCTTTCGTCGAAAGCCAAGGACGGGTCGCTGGTCATCCTCGACAACGTCACCCTCACCGAAGCCAAGACGGCCGCCCTGCGCGCCACCCTGGGTTCGCTGGGTCTGGTCAACGCCCTGGTCATCGCCGGTCCGGAAGTGGACGCCAACTTCAAGCTGGCCGCCCGCAACATTCCGAACATCGATGTCCTGCCGAACGCCGGCCTGAACGTCTATGACGTCCTGCGCCGCCGGAAGCTGGTTCTGACCAAGGCGGCGATCGAGGCGATCTCGGCTCGCTTCTCCGATCAGAAGGAAGCTGCGTAATGGCCGCTACCGCTCGTCACTACGACACCATCCTGGCTCCGGTGATCACCGAGAAGGCCACGATCCTGTCGGAACAGAACAAGGTGGTCTTCCGCGTCGCCGACACCGCGACGAAGGACGAGATCGCCGCCGCCGTTGAAGCGCTGTTCAAGGTCACGGTCACCAAGGTCAACACCCTGAACGTCAAGGGCAAGACCAAGCGTTTCCGTGGTCGGATCGGCCGTCGCAACGACGTCAAAAAAGCCATCGTGACCCTGGCCGAAGGCCAGTCGATCGACATCACCACGGGGCTCTAGAGAAATGGCTCTGAAGCATTTCAAACCGACTTCCCCGTCGCGTCGCCAGCTGGTGCTGGTTGACCGCTCGGAACTCCACAAGGGTCGCCCGGAAAAGAGCCTCGTTGAGGGTCTGACCAAAAAGGGCGGTCGTGGTGGCGGTGGCCGTATCGCCGTCCGCTTCCGCGGCGGCGGCGCCAAGCGCCTCTACCGCATCGTGGACTTCAAGCGCCGCAAGTGGGACGTCCCCGCGACCGTCGAGCGCATGGAATACGACCCCAACCGGTCGGCTTTCATCGCCCTGATCAAGTACGCCGACGGCGAGCTGAGCTACATCCTGGCTCCGCAGCGCCTCAAGGTCGGTGACGAGATCATCGCTTCGACCAAGGTCGACGTGAAGCCCGGCAACGCCGCTCCCCTGAGCGGTCTGCCGATCGGCACGATCATCCACAATGTCGAGCTGAAGCCTGAAAAAG
Source organism: Caulobacter sp. (assembly GCA_044377925.1). GTDB lineage: Bacteria > Pseudomonadota > Alphaproteobacteria > Caulobacterales > Caulobacteraceae > Caulobacter. The sequence continues at coordinate 12,009 of JBILYE010000016.1, forward strand.
GCGGCCAGGTCGCCCGTTCGGCTGGCGCCTACGCCCAGCTGGTCGGTCGTGACGCCGGCTACGCCCAGATCCGCCTGCAATCGGGCGAGCTGCGCATGGTTCAGGACAGCTGCATGGCCACGGTCGGTTCGGTGTCCAACCCGGACCACATGAACCAGAACCTCGGCAAGGCTGGTCGCGTTCGTCACATGGGCTTCCGCCCGCACGTTCGCGGCGTCGCCATGAACCCGGTCGACCACCCCCACGGCGGCGGCGAAGGCCGCACCAGCGGCGGTCGCCACCCGGTGACCCCGGCTGGTAAGCCGACCAAGGGCGCCAAGACCCGCGTGAACAAGGCCACGGATAAGTTCATCATCCGTAGCCGTCACAAAGCCAAGAAGGCCCGCTAGAGATGACCCGTTCCGTTTGGAAAGGTCCGTTCGTCGACGGCTACCTGCTGAAGAAGGCCGATACGGCCCAAGCCAGCGGCCGTAAGGACGTGATCAAGATCTGGTCGCGTCGCTCGACCATCATGCCGCAGTTCGTCGGTCTGACGTTCGGCGTGCACAACGGCCAGAAGCATGTCCCCGTGATCGTGTCGGAAGACATGGTCGGCATGAAGTTCGGTGAATTTGCGCCTACGCGTAACTTCCCGGGCCACGCGGCCGACAAGAAGGCCAAGAGGAAGTAGCGATGAGCAAGCCCAAGACTCAACGCCGCCTTCCCGGCACCGAAGCGATGGTCAAGCTGCGCACCCTGCGCACCTCGGCCCGCAAGCTGAACCTGGTCGCCCAGTCGATCCGCGGCCTCCGGGTGCAGCGGGCGCTGAACGAACTCGAGTTCAGCCACAAGCGCATCGCCAAGGACGTCCGCAAGGCGCTCTACTCGGCCATCTCCAACGCCGAGAACAACCACAACCTCGACATCGACAGCCTGGTCGTCGCCGAAGCGTTCGTTGGCAAGAACCTGATCATGAAGCGTTTCTCGCCGCGCGCTCGCGGCCGGGCTTCGCGGATCGAGAAACCGTTTTCCGAGATCACCATCGTGGTCCGCGAGCTGGGTGAGGCCGCCTGATGGGTCAGAAAGTCAATCCGGTCGGGCTTCGCCTCGGCATCAACCGTACCTGGGACAGCCGTTGGTTCGCCGACGGCGCCGAGTACGGTCGTCTCCTGCACGAAGACATCAAGGTCCGTCGTGAGCTGAAGAAGCGTCTGTACCAGGCTGGTATCTCGCGCATCATCATCGAGCGTCCGCACAAGAAGTGCCGGGTCACGATCTATGCCGCCCGCCCGGGCGTCATCATCGGCAAGAAGGGCGCCGACATCGACAAGCTCCGCAAGGATCTGTCGGCCCTGACCAACGCTGACGTGCACCTGAACATCGTCGAGATCCGCAAGCCGGAAACCGACGCCCAGCTGGTGGCCGAGAACATCGCCCAGCAGCTCGAGCGCCGGGTCGCCTTCCGCCGCGCCATGAAGCGCACCATGCAGTCGACCATGCGTCTGGGCGCCAAGGGCGTTCGGATCAACGTGGCCGGCCGTCTCGGTGGTGCTGAAATCGCCCGGATGGAATGGTACCGCGAGGGTCGCGTTCCGCTGCACACCCTGCGTGCGGACATCGACTACGGCTTCGCTGAAGCCAAGACCACCTACGGCATCATCGGCGTGAAGACCTGGATCTTCAAAGGCGAAGTGCTTGATCACGATCCCATGGCCCTGGACAAGCGTCTGGCCTCGGAATCGGGCCCCGCCGGCGAAGGCGGCGGACGTGACCGTGATGACCGTGGCCCCCGTGGCCCGCGTCGCGACCGCGGCCGTGGATCTGAGGCGTAAAAGACATGCTGTCTCCGAAGAAAACCAAGTACCGGAAGGCCTTCAAGGGCCGGATTCACGGCACCGCCAAGGGCGGCACCCTGCTGAACTTCGGTTCGTATGGCCTCAAGGCCGTCGAACCGGAGCGCATCACGGCTCGTCAGATCGAAGCGGCCCGCCGCGCGATCACCCGCCACATGAAGCGCCAGGGCCGCGTCTGGATCCGGATCTTCCCGGATCTGCCGGTTACCGACAAGCCGGCCGAAGTCCGGATGGGTAAGGGCAAGGGCGCCGTGGATTACTGGGCCGCTCGCGTTCACCCCGGACGGATCATGTTCGAGATCGACGGCGTTGCCGACGATATCGCGCGTGACGCCCTGAAGCTTGGCGCCGCCAAGCTGCCGATCAAGACCCGCATCGTCACGCGCATCGACGCTGGCGTCGGCGCGGAGCACTAGAGATGAAGATCGATCAAATCCGGGCGATGACGCCCGATCAACTGGCCGAAAGCCTGCTGAACCTGAAGAAGGAGCAGTTCAATCTGCGCTTCCAGGCGGCGACCGGCCAGGTTGAGAAGACCCACCGCGTGAACGAGATCCGCAAGGACATCGCCCGCATCAAGACCGTGCTCCGCACCAAGCAAGCGGCGTAGGGAGAGACAAGATGCCGAAACGTATTCTCGAAGGCCTCGTCGTCTCCGACAAGGGCGACAAGACGGTTGTTGTGAAGGTCGAACGGACCATCCTGCACCCGCTGCTGAAGAAGATTGTCCGCCGCTCGAAGCGTTACCACGCGCACGACGAAGCCAATGCCTACAAGGCTGGTGAAATCGCCCGCATCGTCGAGTGCGCACCGAAGTCCAAGCTGAAGACCTGGGAAGTGCTTCCCAAGGCTTCGGCGTAATCTGGAAGGTTTGAACCATGATCCAGATGCAAACTAACCTGGAAGTCGCCGATAATTCCGGCGCCCGCCGGGTCATGTGCATCAAGGTGCTTGGCGGGGCCAAGCGCCGCTACGCACACGTCGGTGACAAGATCGTTGTCTCCGTGAAGGAAGCCATCCCGCGCGGCCGCGTGAAGAAGGGTGATGTGCTGCAAGCCATCGTCGTTCGCACCTCCTCGGCCATCAAGCGCAAGGACGGTTCGGTGATCCGCTTCGACAAGAACGCGGCCGTCATTGTGAACAAGCAAGCCGAGCCGATCGGCACCCGGATCTTCGGACCGGTTCCGCGCGAACTCCGCGCCAAGAACCACATGAAGATCATCAGCCTGGCTCCGGAGGTCCTGTAATGGCCGCGAAGATCAAGAAGGGCGACAAGGTTGTCGTTCTGACGGGCAAGGACAAGGGCAAGACGGGTAACGTCGTGCGGGTCCTCCCAAAGGAAGAACGCCTGGTCGTTGGCGGGATCAATATGGTCCAGCGCCACACCAAGCCGACCCAGGGCGATCCCCAGGGCGGTATCAAGAACAAGGAAGCGCCGCTGCACGTTTCCAACGTCGCCATCGTCGACAGCAACGGCAAGCCGACCCGCGTCGGTTTCCGCGTCGACGGCGACAAGAAAGTGCGCGTCGCCAAGAGCACCGGCGAGGTGATCAATGGTTGATCAAGCTTACACGCCCCGACTGAAGGCCGAGTATCGCGAGCGCATCCGCGCTGCGATGAAGGAGCAGTTCGGCTACACCAACGAGATGCAGATCCCCAAGCTCGACAAGATCGTCGTGAACATGGGCATCGGCGAAGCGGTTGCCGACTCCAAGAAGGCCACCGCGGCCATGAAGGACCTGGCGGCGATCACCGGCCAAAAGCCGCTGCCGACCAAGGCCCGCCTCTCGGTCGCCCAGTTCAAGGTGCGCGAAGGCATGACCGTCGGCGCCAAGGTGACCCTGCGCGCCGACCGCATGTATGAGTTCCTCGACCGTCTGATCACCATCGCGCTGCCGCGGGTGAAGGACTTCCGGGGCCTCAACGGCAAGAGCTTCGATGGTCGCGGCAACTACGCCATGGGTCTTAAGGAACACATCGTGTTCCCGGAGATCAACTACGACGAAATCGATCAGATGTGGGGCATGGACATCATTGTCTGCACCACGGCCCGAACCGATCAGGAAGCCAAGGCTCTCCTGAAAGAGTTCAAATTCCCGTTCACGACGTAAGCGGGAGGGAAAGAACCATGGCAAAGAAAAGCGCCGTCAACCGCAACGAAGCCGTCAAGGCCCTCGTGAAGCAGCTCGCCGCCAAGCGCGCCGATCTGAAGAAGCAGGCCAACGACGAGAGCCTGCCGCTCGAGGAACGTTTTGAGGCTCGCCTCAAGCTGGCCAAGCTGCCGCGCAGCTCCTCCGCGACCCGCATCCGTAACCGTTGCGAAGTCACCGGGCGCCCGCGCGCCTACTACCGCAAGCTCAAGATGAGCCGGATCGCGCTGCGGGAGCTTGGCTCCGCTGGCCAGATCCCTGGTCTCGTCAAGTCGAGCTGGTGAGGACCATCAGATGTCGATGAACGATCCCCTGAGCGATCTGATCGCCCGTATCAAGAACGCCGCCATGCGCAAGCGCGGCAAGGTCTCGACGCCCGCGTCGAAGCTCCGCGCGCGCGTCCTGGATGTCCTGGCCGATGAAGGCTACATCCGCGGCTATTCGCTGGTTGAGAAACCCGGTGCTTTCCCGGAGTTCGAGATCGAGCTGAAGTACTTCGACGGCCAGCCGGTCATCGCGGAAATTGCCCGCGTGTCCAAGCCCGGTCGTCGCGTGTACAGCTCGATCAAGGACCTGAAGCCGATCAAGAACGGCCTCGGTATCTCGATCCTGTCCACACCCAAGGGCGTCATGTCCGACAACGCGGCGCGTGACGCCAACGTTGGCGGCGAAGTCCTCTGCAGGGTCTACTAAGATGTCCCGGATTGGTAAGAAACCCATCGCGATCCCGTCCAGCGTGACTCTCACGCTCGACGGTCAGACGGTGTCGGTCAAAGGCCCGAAGGGACAACTGTCCTGGACGGTGATCGACGACGTTGTGATCACCCATGAGAACGGCGAACTCACCCTGGCCCCGCGTGACGACAGTCAACGCGCCCGGTCGATGTGGGGCCTGTCGCGCACCCTGGTCGGCAACATGGTCCAGGGCGTCACCGACGGCTTCGAGCGCAAGCTTGAACTGGTCGGCGTCGGTTACCGCGCCGCCCTGAAGGGCGAGTCGCTGTCGCTGCAGCTCGGCTTCTCGCACGACGTCGAAGTGGCTCCCCCGGCGGGCGTCACCTTTGTCGTGCCGAAGCAGACCGAAATCACGATCAGCGGGATCGACAAGCAGGCGGTTGGTGAAATCGCCTCGAAGATCCGTCGCCTGCGTCCGCCGGAGCCCTACAAGGGCAAGGGCGTTCGCTATGCCGGCGAAAAGGTCCGCCGCAAGGAAGGCAAGAAGAAGTAAGCCATGCCGCTCTCTCCCTCTGAAATCACCAAGCGCCGCGCGATCCGCATCCGCAGCCGCCTCAAGAAGGTCGGCAACGGTCGCCCGCGTCTCACGGTGTTCCGCTCCTCGAAGAACATCTACGCCCAGGTCATCGACGACCTCCGCGGCGTCACCCTGGCCGCTGCTTCCACCCTCGAGGGTGAAGGCAAGTCGGGTGGCGACAAGGACGCCGCCGCCAAGGTGGGCAAGCTGGTCGCCGAGCGCGCCATCGAAAAGGGCGTCACGGACGTCGTCTTCGATCGTGGCGGTCACATCTTTCACGGTCGGATCAAGGCGCTGGCTGATGCCGCGCGTGAAGCCGGCCTGAACTTCTAAGGATCGATCATGGCTCGTGAACAACAACGCGGTGATCGCCGCGACCGCCGCGACCGGCCCCAGGAAGACGGTCCCGAAAGCGACATCGTCGAGAAGCTGGTCCACATCAACCGCGTCGCCGCCACCGTGAAGGGCGGCCGTCGCTTCAGCTTCGCCGCTCTGATGGTCGTCGGTGACCAGAAGGGCCGCGTGGGCTTCGGTCATGGCAAGGCGCGTGAAGTGCCGGAAGCCATCCGCAAGGCCACCGAAGAAGCCAAGAAGTCGATGATCCGCGTTCCGCTGCGGGAATCCCGGACCCTGCACCACGACGGCAATGGCCGTTGGGGCGCCGGCAAGGTGATGGTCCGCTCGGCGCCTCCCGGCACCGGCATCATCGCCGGTGGTCCGATGCGCGCGGTTCTGGAAACCCTGGGCGTCCAGGACGTGGTCGGCAAGTCGACCGGGTCCTCGAACCCCTACAACATGGTTCGCGCCACCTTCGAAGCTTTGAAGGTGCAGTCGTCGCCCCGCCAGATCGCCGCCAAGCGCGGCAAGAAGGTCAGCGACGTCCTGAGCCGCCGCGCCGACGGGGCTTCGGCCGCGCCGGAAGCTGTCGAGGGCTAAGACATGGCCGAGAAGAAAACCGTCACCATCCGCCAGACCGGCAGCCCGATCCGTCGGAACGCCATCCAGCGCGCCACCCTCGCGGGCCTGAAGCTGAACAAGCTGGGCCGTGTCTCGACCCTGGAGGATACCCCCTCCGTTCGCGGCATGATCCTCAAGGTCCGCCACATGGTGGAAGTGGTCGATTAAGACCGCTATAGACCTTTGAAACGCCTTCCCCGAAAGGGGAGGGCGCTTTCTCATTTTTACAATGCCGAGTCCGGGGACGCCCCGGGCGCCAGATCTCCAAGGAGAGGCCACCATGACGAAACTCAACGAAATCGCTCCCCGCGAAGGCTCCACCAAGGGCCGTATGCGCATCGGCCGCGGCCCGGGTTCGGGCAAGGGCAAGACCGGTGGTCGCGGTGTGAAGGGTCAGAAGGCGCGCTCGGGCGTCGCCATCGCCGGTTTCGAAGGCGGCCAGATGCCGCTGCACATGCGTATGCCCAAGCGCGGCTTCAACAACCCCTTCGCCAAGGAGTTCGCTGAAGTGAACCTGTGGCGCCTGGAACAGGCCGTCGCGGCCGGCAAGCTCGACGTCAAGAAGGCGATCGACACCGACGTGCTCCTGGCCGCCGGCATCATCCGCCGCGCCAAGGACGGCGTGAAGCTGCTGGGCAAGGGCGAGATCAAGGCCGCCCTGAACCTGACCGTCTACGCGGCCACCCCCTCGGCCGTCGCGGCCGTGGAAAAGGCCGGCGGCAGCGTCACCCAGACCCGCCCGGTCAAGGCGGAAGCCGAGGCCTGATAGACCATCGACGATTAGGGGTCGCGGAATCCTCCGTGCGCCCCTATCTGATGGCCTCATCTGAGTCAGGGGATTGTCGATGGCCTCGGCCGCCGAACAGCTAGCAGCCAATATGAACTTCGGGGCCTTTCAGAAGGCCACGGAGCTGCACAAGCGTATCTGGTTCACGCTCTGGGCGTTGATCGTTTACCGGGTCGGGACCTACATCCCGATCCCGGGGATCAATCCGGACGTCTTCCAGGAAACCTTCCAGAATCAGACCCAGGGCATCCTGGGGATGGTCAATCTGTTCAGCGGCGGCGCCGTGGAGCGGATGGCGATCTTCGCGCTGAACGTGATGCCGTACATCTCGGCCTCGATCATCGTGCAGCTGATGGGTTCGGTGTATCCGCCGTGGGAAAAGCTGCGCAAGGAAGGCGGCGAAGCCGGCCGCAAGCAGCTCAACCAGTACACCCGCTACCTGACCGTCGCCCTGGCCATCTTCCAGTCGATCGGCATCGCCTTCTCGCTGCAAGCGCAGCCGAACGTCGTCGACGTGCCGGGTCCGATCTTCATCATTTCGACCATCGTCGGCCTGACCGGCGGCACCATGTTCCTGATGTGGCTGGGTGAGCAGATCACCAGCCGCGGCGTCGGTAACGGGGTTTCGCTGATCATCTTCGCCGGCATTGTCGCGGCCCTGCCGATCAGCCTGTGGGGCCTGCTCCAGCAGGTCAGCACCAACCAGGTCAGCCCCTTCCTGCTGGTCGCCCTGATGGGCATGGCCGTCGCCGTCGTCGGCGCCATCGTCTTCATGGAGCGCTCGCAGCGCCGCCTGCTGGTGCAGTATCCCAAGCGCCAGGTCGGCAACCGGATGATGGGCGGCGAAAGCTCGTTCCTGCCGTTGAAGATCAACACCGCCGGGGTCATCCCGCCGATCTTCGCCAGCTCGCTTCTGCTGCTGCCGGCCACTGCCGCCGGCTTCCTGGATCCGGCGAAGATGCCGAACTGGGCGCAGTGGGTGCCGGAAGTCGTTCGCCTGCTTCAGCACGGCCAGCCGGTCTACATGCTGGTCTACGGCCTGCTGATCATCTTCTTCTGCTTCTTCTACACCTCGATCGTCTTCAATCCGGACGACACGGCCGAGAACCTGCGCAAGTACGGCGGCTTCCTGCCGGGCATTCGCCCGGGCAAGCGGACGGCCGAGTACCTGGACTACGTTCTCTCGCGCCTGACCGTTATCGGGGCTGCCTACATCACCGCGGTCTGTCTGATCCCTGAAATGATGGTCAGCTTCATGGGCGCCCCCAACAGCGCCAGAGCGCTCGGCGGCACCTCGATCCTGATCGTCGTGTCGGTGACCATGGACACCGTGGCGCAGATCCAGTCGCACCTGCTTGCGCACCAGTACGAAGGGCTCATCAAGAAGTCCAAGCTGCGCGGCGGCAAAAAGTAAGGCGGGGAGGCCTTCTAGCGTGAACCTGATTCTGTTCGGGCCGCCCGGCTGCGGTAAGGGCACCCAGGCCAAGAAGCTGGTGGACGGGCGTGGCATGGTCCAGCTTTCCACCGGCGACATGCTGCGGGCCGCCATCGCCGCCGAGTCCGAGCTGGGCTTGAAGGTGAAGGACATCATGGCCCGGGGCGACCTGGTTCCTGATGAGATCGTCATCGCGCTGATCGAGGAGCGTCTGCCCGAGGCAGAGGCCGTCGGCGGCGCCATCTTCGACGGCTTTCCGCGCACCGTGGCCCAGGCTGAAGCCCTGGACGCGATGCTCGAGGGCCGCGGCAAAAAGATCGACCGGGTTGTCCGCCTGCTGGTGGATGAACCGGAACTGCTCGCCCGGGTGACCGGGCGATTCGAACAACAGGGGCGACCGGACGACAATCCGGAAACCTTCGTCACCCGTCTGGCTGCCTACAACAAGCAGACCGCGCCCTTGCTCCCCTACTATGAGAGCACCGGCAAAGTTCGCGAAGTGAACGGTATGGGGACCATGGACAGCGTGGCCGCGGATATCGCGGCGGCTCTGGACGAGGTCGAGGCCTGAACTATCGCGCTGGGGCGAATTCATTCGCTTCCGGCATTGACGGAAACAAAACGTTGCTTATAACGCTGCGTTTCCGCGAATGGCGCGACTCTCACCGACTCTCTTTCGAGAGCCCGGTTGGCGTGGCGTTTCGTTTTGCGTGCCCCGTTTGGGTGCAACTGAAGAGAGAGCAGACGTGGCCCGTATCGCAGGCGTCAATATTCCGTCGAACAAGCGCGTCGTCATCGCGCTTCAGTACATCCATGGCATTGGTCCGAAGTCCGCCAAGGACATCGTCGCCAAGGTCGGTATCGAGGACGCGCGTCGGGTTAACGCCCTGAGCGACGCCGAGGTCCTGCAGATCCGGGAGGCCATCGACAAGGACTTCACCGTCGAAGGTGACCTGCGTCGTGAGACCGCCGTCAACATCAAGCGTCTGATGGACCTGGCCTGCTACCGCGGCCTGCGTCACCGTAAGGGCCTGCCGGTCCGCGGTCAGCGCACGCACACCAACGCCCGCACCCGCAAGGGTCCGGCCAAGCCGATCGCCGGCAAGAAGAAATAAGAGAGCGCCCTGATGGCCAAGGAACCGGCTCGCGTCAAACGTCGCGAACGCAAGAACATTACCTCGGGCGTGGCGCACGTGAACGCCTCGTTCAACAACACCATGATCACCATCACCGACGCCCAGGGAAACACCATTTCCTGGTCCAGCGCCGGCATGATGGGGTTCAAGGGTTCGCGTAAGTCGACCCCGTACGCTGCCCAGATGGCCGCTGAAGACGCGGGCAAGAAGGCGGCCGAACACGGCGTGCGCACTCTGGAAGTGAACGTCTCGGGTCCGGGTTCGGGTCGTGAGTCGGCCCTGCGCGCCCTGCAGGCCGCCGGCATGACGATCACCACCATCCGTGACGTGACGCCGATCCCGCACAACGGTTGCCGGCCGCCGAAGCGCCGCCGGGTCTAAGCCCGAGCGACCGACTTTAACTTGCCGGCTCCGCGACTCGCGGGGCCGGCACACGTGTTTCGAGGATATCCGCCCGTGATCGAACGCAATTGGAACGAGCTGATCCGCCCGGAAAAGCCGCTGATCGAGACCGGTTCCGACGCTAACCGCAAGGCGCGTCTGGTGGCCGAGCCGCTCGAGCGCGGCTTTGGGGTGACGCTCGGCAACGCGCTGCGGCGCGTTCTGCTCTCGTCGCTGCAAGGCGCCGCTGTCACCGCCGTCCAGATCGACGGCGTGGTTCACGAGTTCAGCTCGATGGAAGGCGTTCGCGAAGACGTCGTCGACGTCGTCCTGAACATCAAGCAGCTGGCCCTCCGCATGCACTCGGAAGGCCCCAAGCGCATGACGCTGAAGGCCACCGGTCCCGGCGCCGTGACCGCCAGCCAGATCGAAGTCCCCTCGGACATCGAGATCCTGAACGGCGACCATGTGCTCTGCACCCTGGACGAAGGCGCCTCGGTGCGCATGGAGTTCACGGTCAACAACGGCAAGGGCTACGTGCCGGCCGACAAGAACCGTCCGGAAGACGCGCCGATCGGCCTCATCGCCGTCGACAGCCTCTACTCGCCGGTCAAGCGCGTCGCCTACCGCGTCGAGCCGACCCGCCAGGGTCAGTCGCTGGACTACGACAAGCTGGTTCTGGAAGTTGAAACCAACGGCGCCGTGTCGCCGGTGGACGCGGTGGCCTACGCCGCCCGCATCATCCAGGATCAACTGCAGATCTTCATCACCTTCGAAGAGCCGAAGGCCAAGTCGGATGGCGAAGCCAAGCCCGACCTGCCCTTCAACCCGGCCCTGCTGAAGAAGGTGGACGAGCTGGAACTGTCGGTCCGTTCGGCCAACTGCCTGAAGAACGACAACATCGTCTACATCGGCGACCTGATCCAGAAGACCGAAGCCGAGATGCTCCGCACCCCGAACTTCGGCCGCAAGTCCCTCAACGAGATCAAGGAAGTGCTCTCGGGCATGAACCTGCACCTCGGCATGGACGTGCCCAACTGGCCGCCGGAAAACATCGACGATCTGGCGAAGAAGTTCGAAGACCAGATCTAAATCCTGTAGTAAGACCCCCCGCCGCCGAGAGGCGCCGGACGTTTTTGGAGAGACCGACATGCGCCACGGTTACGCGCACCGCAAACTGGGCCGCACTTCCAGCCACCGCACCGCCATGTTCGCGAACATGTCGGCGTCGCTGATCAAGCATGAGCAGATCGTGACGACCCTGCCGAAGGCCAAGGAACTGCGTCCCATCGTCGAAAAGCTGGTCACCCTGGCCAAGCGCGGCGACCTGCACGCTCGTCGTCAGGCCATCAGCGCCGTTCGTGACGTCGAACAGGTCGGCAAGCTCTTCGCGACCCTGGGTCCGCGCTACAAGGAGCGTCCGGGTGGCTACATCCGCGTCCTGAAGGCCGGCTTCCGCTACGGCGACAACGCTCCGATGGCCGTCATCGAGTTCGTCGACCGCGACGTCTCGGAAAAGGGCAAGGACTCCGGTCCGGTCCAGACCTTCGGCGACGACGAATAGTCGAACCGACAGGTACGAATTGAAAAGGCCCGCCGGCGACGGCGGGCCTTTTTGTTTGTCTCCGCCCGCGCAGGCGGGCGGAGAGTCTCAAGCCTACAGATTGAAGCTCGAGGTGATGGTCTGGCCGCCGCGTTCGATGGTGATCTGCCAGCGGCGGGCGTTCTGGGCGGTGGCCTGAGCGACGTCGGCGTCGCTCCGGACCTGCTTGCCGTTGATCGCCCTGATGAAGTCGCCGGGACGCAGGCCGATTCGCGCCGCCAGACCATTCGGCGCCACTTGAAGCACGACCACACCGCGCCCGACGAAGGGGTCTACCCCCTTGGCGTCTGCGAGGGCCGGGGTCAGCTCGGCGACGAAGGCCCCCTGCAGCGGGTTGCGGCCCTCGATGGTCCGGCCGCCGTCGGCGCGGCCAGGCGCCTTCTCGGCCCGCACGTTGATCGTCTGCTCGCGGCCGTCGCGCAGCACGCTCAGCGCAGCGGACTGGCCCAGTTTCAGGTTGCCGAAGAAGTAGGTGACCGCGCCCTCGTCATTCACCGGCTCGCCGCCGATGCTGAGGATGACGTCACCCTGGCGAAGTCCCGCCCGATCGGCCGCAGCCCCCGGCCAGACGTCGGCCACCAGCACCCCGCGCGGGGCCTCCAGGCCCAGGCTGCCGGCCACGCTGGATGTCACTGCCTGACCACGGGCGCCCAGCCAGGGGCGTACGACCGCCGTTTCGCCGCCAAGCGCCGCGGTGACGATCTGCCGGGCCATGCTGGCCGGAATGGCGAAGCCGACGCCCGAGCTCTGGCCCGAACGCGACAGGATGGCCGTGTTCACGCCGATCAGGTCGCCGTCCATGTCGACCAGCGGCCCGCCGCTGTTGCCCGGGTTGATGGCGGCGTCGGTCTGGATGAAGAAGCCGAAGTCGGTGATCCCGAGGTTCGAGCGCGCCGTGGCCGAGACGATCCCGTTGGTCACCGTCTGGCCGACCCCGAACGGGTTGCCGATGGCCAGCACCAGGTCGCCGACCTGCAGGTCCTCGGTGGCGTCGATGGCGATCACCGGCAGCCGCTCGTTACCGACGTCGATCTTGAGCACGGCGAGATCGGCGCGCGGATCGGAGAGCAGGACCCTGGCCGGAAACTCCCGACGGTCGGCCAGCTGCACCATGACCTCGTCGGCGCCCTCGATATTGTGGTTGTTGGTGATGATCACCCCGTCGGCGCGGACGATGGCGCCGGAGCCCAGGCTCTGCTGGACGCGCTCGCGGGGGATGCCGCCGCTGAACATCTCCCAGAAGGGGTCGACGCGTTGGCGCACGGTGCGACGGCTGGAAACGTTGACCACGGCCGGCGCGGCGCGCTTCACGACCGGGGCGAAGGACTGCTTCATGGCCGCCGCGCTGGTCGGTACGGCGCGGGTCGGCTCGGGCAGGCCCTGGGCCTGAGACTTTTCGCTCGGCGAGCAGCTGGCCAGAACAACCAGGGCCGGGATCAGAACTTTATAGGCTCGCATGGGTCTCCAACATGTTTCGCAGCTCCCGGCCTCTAAGAAGGGGAGGTTTTCGGCGCAATCAAGGCGGGGAAGACCGCTAGACCGCTTGGGGTTCCGCCGGCGGCGCCGGCCTGGCGACCCGCAGGGCGATCAGGAAGCCGCAGGCCATGATCGCCGCAGCGATGAGGATCGGCAGGCCCGGCATGTGCAGGGTGTCATTGTGGTCGACCGCGAAGGCGAAGCTGAACCCGAACAGGGAGGGGGCGATGATGCCGGCGATGCCCATCATGGCCCCGTTGGCCCCCTGAAGCTGGCCCTGTTCGTGCGGCGCGACGCGGCTGGTCATCAGGGCCTGCATGGCGGGACCGGTGAAGCCCATCAGGGCGAAGATCGGAACGCCGATGAAGTAGAGATAGCCGTTGGGGGCCAGGCCGAAGATGGCGAATCCAAGCGCGCCGCTTGCCAGCCCGACCAGCAGCGCCTTGCGCTCACCGATCCGCTTGACCACCGGCCCGACCAGCAGGGCCTGGACGATGATGTTGGAAACACCCGTGGCCAGCATGCTGAACCCGACCATCTGCGGCCCCCAGCCATAGCGGTAGCCGGAGTAGAGGACGAAGATCACCGGCAGCACCACATGCGCCAGCTGGAACAGGAAGCCGACCGAGGCCAGCCCCAGCAGGCCCTTGTGCGAGCGCAGCAATTTCAGCGAGCCCAGCGGATTGGCCTTCTTCCAGTTCAGCCTGGTCTCGCGCTTTTCCTTGGGCAACGACTCCGGGAGGATGAAGAAGCCGTACAGCCAGTTCAGCAGGGCCAGGCCGGCGCAGACCAGGAAGGGCAGGCGCAGGTCGATCTCGCCCAGGAAGCCGCCCAGCACAGGTCCCAGCGTGAAGCCTAGCCCAAAGGCGGCGCCCATCATGCCGTAAGCCTTGGCGCGGTTCTCCGGCGCGGTGACGTCGGCGATGTAGGCGTTGGCTGTGGAGAAGCTGGCGGCGGTCACCCCGTTGATCACCCGGCCGACGAACAGCCAGCGGATCGACGGCGCAAAGGCCATGAACAGAAAGTCGATCCCCAGACCGAAGATCGAGGTCAGCAGCACCGGCCGGCGTCCGAACCGGTCCGACAGCAGGCCAAGGATCGGGGCGCAAAAGAACTGCATCAGCCCGAAGAC
>JBILYE010000017.1:0-26064 GCA_044377925.1 Caulobacter sp.
CGGTGACGATCAGCGGATTGCGCGGGTCACGTTTGGCGAACTCGGCGGTCAGCTTCTCGAAGAAGTCGAGCTTGTGGTCGAACTTGGGGTTCAGCTCGCGGTCCGGAGTGTCGCCACCGGCCGGGATGTAGAAGTTCTGGATCTCGACCCCGCCGACCATGGTCCCGACGCAGCGGGCGTGGCCGTTCTTGCAGACGTCGAGCGGCGGGGAGTCCTCCAGCGGCAGGCGCGAGACGATGGCCACCCCGTGCCAGCCCTTCTGGCCGTGGATGCGGAAGTGGCGGTAGCCGAGCGCCTCGAACATCTCGCGCGGGAACTCATGCTCCTGGCACTTGATCTCCTGCAGGGCGATGACGTCGGGGGCGATCTCCTCGACCATGCGGCCGATCAGGTCGCCGCGCGGACGGACGGAGTTGATGTTCCAGGTGGCGAGTCGAAGGCGCATGGGGTCTAAGTAATGGGGACCGGTTCGCCGCGCCAGCGGCGTACCTGTCCCCGACGCGGCTCAGGTGTCTGGACCGGGCGCGATGCGGACGCGGGCGCTGATCGGGGACAGCCAGGCTGCTCCGCAGCCAACCGGTCCCCAAGAAAAACACCCGGCGCCATGCGGCGCCGGGTGGAAAAGTGGTCTCTCATGCCGCCGCCGGGAGGGGATAGGTTTCCGGCACGGTCCGCGGGCGGCGCGAGGTCGGACGCGCCAACCGCCATGTGTTGCATTAGAACAACTTCAACCCGGAAACGTCAACGACATTTCTGTGAAACCTTGGTTGTGTCAATAATGACACAAGGTGATCGCCTCAGGGCCGCCCGGTCTTCTTGGCCGCCGGGAACGGGGTGGCGAACAGCTTGGGATCCAGGCCGCCGACCCGCTCCAGGCTGGTCAGCCGCACCCGCGTGGCGCCCTGCACGGTGCTGACCACCCAGCCCATCAGCCCGATCGGGCTGTCGCTGAAGTTCATGGTCAGGGTTCCGCGCGTCTGCTTGAGCCCGTCGGCCATGGTCAGAGAGAAGCCGCCGTCGAGCCGGCTGACCTTGGTGATCACCACGCCTTTGTCGAGCCGCACGTCCTGGGCGAGGAACAGGGCCAGCGGCGTCTGGCCGAGCGGATAGCGGTTGACCGTCTTCAGCCGGGTGTCGGCCTCGGAGACGAACCGGCCGTCGCTGACCAGCAGCTTGCTGGCCGGAGCGTCGTAGGCGAAGCGGGCCTTGCCGGGGCGCTGCAGGTAGAAGGCCCCCTGCGTCTGGGTCCCGCGCGGGTCGGTCTGGATGAAGCGGCCCTTGGCGGAGCCCAGGCCCTGCAGATAGGTGGTGGCCTTGTCGACCAGCGCCCTGTCGTCAGCCGACAGGGGCGCGGCGGAGGCAGCCCCGGCGAGGCCGGTGGCGGCCAGACCTGCGGGAAGAGCGATCAGGCCGGCGAGGGTGTCGCGGCGGTTCAGATGTTGGGTCATGTCGGCCCTAAAGTCGTTGGTCGTCCTTCGGGTTGCAACCTCGCGCACCTAAGCGGCTAAAACGCGGCTGACTTACGGCGGCGGCCCGACGAGGATCTCGCGCTTGCCGGCGTGGTTGGCGGCGCCGACGATGCCTTCACGCTCCATCCGCTCCATCAGAGACGCCGCGCGATTGTAGCCGATCTGCAGGCGGCGCTGGATGTAGCTGGTCGAGGCCTTGCGGTCGCGGGTGACCACGGCCACGGCGTGGTCGTAGAGGTCGCCGCCCGAGCCGTCCGAGGCCACGGCGCCGTCGCCGCCGTCCTCGTCATCCTCGCTGCCGGCGGTGACTTCCTCGAGGTAGTTGGGCATGCCCTGGTCGCGCAGGAACTTGGCCACCGCCTCGACCTCGCCGTCGGAGACGAAGGGGCCGTGCAGACGCGTCGTGCGACCGCCGCCGGCCATGTAGAGCATGTCGCCCATGCCCAGCAGCTGCTCGGCGCCCTGTTCGCCAAGGATGGTGCGGGCGTCGATCTTGCTGGTGACCTGGAAGCTGATCCGGGTCGGGAAGTTGGCCTTGATGGTGCCGGTGATGACATCCACCGACGGGCGTTGCGTGGCCATGATCAGGTGGATGCCGGCGGCGCGGGCCATCTGGGCCAGGCGCTGGACGGCGCCTTCGATGTCCTTGCCGGCCACCATCATCAGGTCGGCGACCTCGTCGATGACGACGACCAGATAGGGCATGTGCTCGGGGCGGATCTTCTCGGACTCGTAGATGGCGCGGCCGGCGTCGTCGAAGCCGGTCTGGACGGTGCGCTCGAAGTGCTCGCCCTTTTCCAGGGCTTCCTTGGCCCGCTCGTTGTAGCCGCCGATGTTGCGCACGCCGATCTTGGACATGCGGCGATAGCGGTCCTCCATCTCGCGGACGGTCCACTTCAGGGCGACGATGGCCTTCTTGGGATCGGTGACGACCGGCGCCAGCAGGTGCGGGATGCCGTCGTAGACCGACAGTTCCAGCATCTTGGGGTCGATCATGATGAAGCGGCACTGATCCGGCGGCAGCTTGTAGAGGATCGACAGGATCATGGCGTTGACGCCCACCGACTTGCCGGAGCCTGTGGTGCCGGCGATCAGCAGGTGGGGCATCTTGGCGAGATCAGCGATGTAGGGCTCGCCGCCGATGCCCTCGCCCAGCGCCATCGGCAGGATGGCGCCCTGCTTTTCGTAGTCGGGGCTGGCGAGGAGGTCCCGCAGATAGACGGTCTCGCGCTTGGCGTTGGGCAGTTCGATGCCGATGGCGTTGCGGCCGGAGACGACCGAGACGCGGCAGGCGGCGACGCTCATCGAGCGCGCGATGTCGTCGCTGAGCGCCACGACCCGGGCGCTCTTCACGCCGGGGGCGGGGGTCAGTTCGTAGAGGGTGACGACGGGGCCGGGACGGATCTGGTCGATCTGGCCGCGCACGCCGAACTCGGCCAGCACGCTTTCCAGCAGCCGGGCGTTCTGGCGCAGGGCCGCCTCGTCGAAGGTGTTGGCGCGCGGCTTGGGCTGGGCGAGCATGGAGAGCTCGGGCAGCTGGAAGCCGTCCTCGCGGTCCTCGAACTCGAAGGCCGGCTGGCGTTCGCGGGTCTCGCGGGTGGAGGCGCGGGCCGGGACCTTGGGCTGGCGGATGTTGAGCACCGGCTCGGCGGCGGGGGCCGCGATCGGGGTCTCCTCGGCCGGATCGACGGGCGGCAGCGGCGCGCGGGCGGCGGCCTGGGCGCGCGGTTTGGCGGGCTTTCGGATCGGGGCGACCGGTTCGGGCGGCGCTTTCGGCTCGCGGTGGAACAGGCGGGCGACCGTCTCGGGATCAAAGCCGGCGGCCAGCTTCTGCAGGCCCAGAGACCAGACGGTGGCCGTGAGGCCCCCGGCCGCCAGCAGCAGGCCGGCGAACAGGGCCGCCCCCGGCAGGTGGACAAAACCGAACAGATCGCGGACCAGGCCGAACAGACCCTGGCCCCACAGGCCGCCCAGGCCCAGCGCCAGCGGCCAGGCCGCGGGCGGCGGCGGCGCGGCGACGGCGGCCGACATCAACAGTACGCCGATGGCGCCGACGGCGGCCTTGATGCGCAGGGCCTTGCGGCCCCGATCGGGTTCGGCGTCCAGGACGCGGGTCATGCCGAAGGCGGTCATCAGGATGGCGGTCAGCCAGGCCCCGAGGCCCAGTGACTGCATGGCAAGGTCGGCGATCAGGGCCCCGGCCCCGCCCAGCGCATTGGTGGCGGCGCCGCCCGAGGCGGCGTTGAAGCTGGGATCGAGTGGATTGTAGGTGGCCAGTGCAATGGCGAGAGCCGCCCCGGCCGCAGCCGTCACCCCACCCCGGAACCGGGCCGTTCCCGGCAGGCTCCAGGCGATGATCGCCGCTTCCACAAGCAGTTCCGCGCCAGACCGCCGCGCCGCCTTCGCCATGCCAACAAGCCCCTAGAACCCAACAGCCACCCGTTGTGCGCGCGGAGGGTTAAGAGGCGATTTACCTTGAGCGCACTCGGGGTGCGTCAGGCCAATCTAGCTGCCGAAACCTGTGAGTTTCTGGAGCAGGCCGATGGAGCCGTTGAAACGGGCCGAGCCGTAGGACACGGCCAGGGCGTAGCAGACGTCGCCGGGCAGGGCCTTGGGCTCGTGCTTGAAGCCCGGGATGCCGACATTGATCTCGCCGGGGTGGAAGGTCTGGTGACCGTCGTTGAAGGCGCCGGTGAGGATCAGGGTGAATTCCTCGCCGTCGTGGTCGTGCGTGGCGACGCCGGCGCCGGGCTCGATGCGAAGCAGATCGACCTTGCCCGGACCTTCCATGGGGATGGACAGGCGCTTGATGCCGAAGCCGGCGAAACCGAAGTTCTTGCCGCCCATGATCGCCTCGAAGGCGGCCTCACGAACCGGGTCGGGAAGGTCGAGCAGTTCACTCAGCGTCCTGGCCGCGCCGGCGGCGGCGCGGTTGTCGGACGTGGGCGCCGCGTGGCCGACGTCGAGACCGCCCAGGGCGTCGATCCGGGCGAGGGCCGCGTCGGCCCCGCCGGCCAGCGCCATCGGCGCCTCGTCGTCGAGGAAAAGTCCGGCCAGATCTTCGTTCGGCAGCGGTTGGTCGTCGCGCACGGCCGCGGCCGCCGAGGCCAGCAGCTTCAGGCCGGCGTCGGGCTGGTTAGCCAGACGGTTGGCGAAGACGTCGATATTGGCGTCAAGTTTCGCAGCGGCGGCAATCACGTCAAAAACCTCAGATGTCCATGCACGGATGGCGAGATAGGGCGGGGTCCAAAGTCGTCAAGGCGGCGCCAGGTGGGACAAGTCATGCCGGCTCCTCCAACACGGAGCGTAGCTTGCCGAAGGCCAGTCTAAGTCGCGACTTGACCGTGCCGAGGGCGAGTCCGGTGACCTCGGCGATCTCACTGTGACTCAAGTCGTCGTAGAAGGCGCGCCGCACGAGGTCGCGCTGTTCTTCAGGAAGAGTCTTGAGGGCCGCGGCGATACGCAACTGTTGCTGTCCGGCGTCCAGTTCCTCTTGCGGCCCGGCCATCGGCGGTGGCTGCAGGGCCGGCTCCTCGGCGTCGAGTTCAGCGGTGCGGTCGCGGCGGTAGATGTCGATCCGGCGGTTTCGGGCGATCCGGAAGATCCAGGTGGAGACCGACGCCCGCCGGGCGTCAAAGCTCCCCGCCTTGCGCCAGACGGTGACCAGCACCTCCTGCGCCAGCTCTTCGGCGCGAGCCTGGTCGAGGCCGAGACGGGCGAGGTAGCCCTTCACCCGCGGGGCATAGTGGTCGAACAGCTGTCGGAAGGCAGCGCGGTCGCCGTGCTCGGCTATGGCGATGACCAGGGCCGCGTAGGGGTCGCTCCCCGCCAGAACACGCCCCTCAGACAACGCCCGTTTACTCCCCTTTCGATGCGGCGAGCATAGACCACCGGTGAGGCAATTGGGCAACCGTGCGGAGCGATTTGCCGCTGGACTTCGTTAAGTGATCAGGTGTTATGCTGCACTGCAAAACAGGTCCGACCCATGCTCTACACCCTGCAAGAAGCGACTTACTACGCGTCGACCCCCATGCGCTGGATGGCCCGGGCGACCCGCGACTTCTGGTCATCGCCGCTCAACCCGGCCCGGGATTCCGCCGTCGGTCGCAATATCTACGCCGCCGCCGATCTCTACGCCAACGTCACCCGGCGCTACGGCAAGCCGGCCTGGAGCATCGATAAGACCGAGGTCAACGGCCATACCGTCAAGGTGCGCGAAACCGTCGTCTGGGAAAGCCCCTGGTGCCGGCTGATCCAGTTCGACCGCGACATGGGCGACATGCGTCGGGCGGGCAAGATGCAGCTGGACCCCGCCGTCCTGCTGGTCGCCCCGCTGTCGGGCCACTACGCCACCCTGCTGCGCGGCACGGTCGAGGCGCTCATTCCTCACCACGCCGTCTTCGTCACCGACTGGGTCAACGCCCGCGACGTGCCGATGATGGAGGGTCGCTTCGACTTCCACGACTACATCGACCATGTCCGCGAGATGCTGGGCGTCATGGGCGCGAGGGCCCACGTCATCGCCGTCTGCCAGCCTGGCCCGCCGGTGCTCGCCGCCGCCGCCCTTATGGCCGCCGACAACGACCCCAACCGGCCGCGCAGCATGACCTTCATGGGCTCGCCCATCGATGCGCGCCTGTCGCCCACCGTGACCAACCAGCTGGCCGAGCAGCGGCCCTTCGCCTGGTTCCAGTCGAACATGATCTACACCGTGCCGCCGCCCCATCCGGGGGCCCTGCGGCGCGTCTACCCGGGCTTCGTGCAGCTGGCCTCGTTCATGTCGATGAACCTGGAAAAGCACCAGGACGCCCACAAGCGCTACTTCGACCATCTGGTCATCGGCGACGACGACAGCGCCGACAAGCACCGGGTCTTCTACGACGAGTATCTCTCGGTCCTCGACCTGACCGAGGAATTCTACCTGCAGACGGTCGAGATCGTTTTCCAGAAGTACCTGCTGCCCAAGGGCGAGCTGGTCCATCGGGGCAAGAAGGTCGATCTGACCGCCATCACCGACATCGCCCTGATGACCGTCGAAGGCGAGCTGGACGACATCTCCGGCGTCGGCCAGACCCAGGCCGCGCACGGGCTGACGCCGAACATTCCCGAGGACATGAAAGAGCTCTACGTCCAGCCGGGCGTCGGCCATTACGGGGTGTTCAACGGCCGCCGGTTCAACGAGGAAATCCAGCCGCTAGTGGCGAAGTTCATCCGCCGGGTGGATCCGGATTTCCCCGAAAGCTGAGGTTCGCCTGATCGCATTTCGTCCAGTAACGGAATGATCGTTTTCCGGCCCCGATTTACGCGGTAGTCGGAAGGGTGATGAGTCTGTTCAAACCGCCCGCCTACAACCACGGCGACCGCCTCGAGGCGGCCGGCCATGTGATGCGGCTGAGCGTCAACCCGAGGGCTCGCCGCATCTCGCTTCGGGTGGACCGCACCCGGCGCGAGGTGATCGCCACCGCCCCCACCGCAAAGCGCCTGAGCGAGGCCGTCGCCTTCGCCCGCGAGCGCGTCGGCTGGATCGAGGCCCAGCTGGCCGACCTGCCCGAAGCCCGCGTCGTCGTCCCCGGGATGGTGGTCGAGCTGTTCGGACGTCCTTTCCGGCTTGAGGCCAGGGCCGGGCGGGCGAAGATCGACCTTGAGGCCGGGATCATTGCGGCGCCGGACGACGCAGCCTTCGGCGACCGGGTCATGCGGTTGATCAAGGCCGAGGCCAAACGCAGGTTCACCCAGATGACCGCCGGCTATGCGGCCCAACTTCGGGTCTCGACGCCGAGCGTCAGCGTCATCGACGCCAAGGCCCGCTGGGGCAGCTGCACCCCGGCCCGGATCGCGAAGCCGGCCTCCATCCGCTACAGCTGGCGCCTCGCCCTGGCTCCGTTCGCGGTGGCCGACTATGTCGCCGCCCATGAATGCGCCCACCTGATCGAGGCCAACCATGGGCCGAGGTTCTGGGCCCTGGTCGACGAGCTGTTCGGCGATCCGGCCCCGCACAGGAACTGGCTGCGGGCGCATGGGGCGGGGTTGCACGCCTTCGGGCGTTGAGTTTTACCCGGTAAAAAAGGCTTCGATGCCGGCGAGCCCGGCCGCGCCGCTGAATTCCAGCCGGGCCGCCGTCGCGGCGGTCACCCCGCCTAGCGCATAGACCGGGGCCGGCGCGGCAGCCACCAGGTCGGTGAAGGCCTCCACGCCAAGCGGCGCGCCGGCTGACGGACTGTTCGACGGAAAGACCGGCGAGACCAGCAGGGCGTCGGCGGCGACGAGGCCACCCGGGCCGTGGGCGGCGGCGGTGAGGATCCAGCCTGGATGGGCGGCGCGCAGGGCCGGCAGCTGATGGGCCAGGCGTTCAGGCAGATGGACGCCCTGGGCGCCGATGGCCTCCGCCAGGTCCGCGTCAGCGCCGGCCAGCAGGGTCAGGCCACGGCGGCGGGCGATGGTGGCGAGGCGGCGGCCCTGTTCGACGGCGTTGGCGGCGCCGAACGGGCGGTAGATGACCCCGACGTCGGGGGGGAGCGTGGCGAGGATGGCTTCGGGATCAGGGGTGCGGTCCGGGTCGGTGAGGAACAGCAGGCGCGGCAGGGGCTTGGCAGGGACCCGGGCCGGGCGTAGGCGCTTGGCCGCCTCCAGCAGTCTTGCGAGTTCGCCCAGTGCCAACCGATCCCTCCATCACCGACCGCCGGACCGCGATCCTGGACCGCATCGCCGTCGCGGCGAAGGGCTCTGGCCGCGCGGCGACGGACGTCACCCTTGTGGCCGTGTCCAAGCTTCAGCCGCAAGAGAAGATCGCCGCCATGCTGGACGCCGGCCAGCGGGTGTTCGGGGAGAACCGGGTGCAGGAGGCGGCGTCCCGGTGGTCGGGCGAGAACCGGCGGGATGGTGTGGAGCTGCGGCTGATCGGGCCGCTGCAGAGCAATAAGGCGGCCGAGGCCGTGGCCCTGTTCGATGTGATCGAGACCGTGGACCGCGAGAAGATCGCCGTGGCGATCGCCGAAGCGATGGCGAGGTCGGGACGGACGCCAAGGCTCTATGTGCAGGTCAATACGGGCGAGGAACCTCAGAAGGCCGGTATCGCCCCAGCGGAGGCGGACGGGTTCATCGCCCGGTGCCGGGACCTCGGCCTGACCATCGAGGGGCTTATGTGCATCCCGCCGGAGACCGAGCCGGCGGGCCTGCATTTCGCGCTGCTGCGCAAGATCGCCGCGCGGAACGGGGTCGAGAAGCTGTCGATGGGCATGAGCGGCGATTTTGAAACCGCGGTACGGTTCGGCGCGACCAGCGTGCGCGTGGGCACGGCGCTGTTCGGGTCGCGATAGAGCGACGGACCATAGAAACTCTCCCCCCGCATGCGGGGGAAGAATCTGGTCGTTCACTCGGCCTCCGGGTCAGCTGCCGATCTTGAACAGGTTGTCGTCCGAGTTGCGGTCGATGAGGATGTTGTAGGGATCGGCTCCAACCCAGACCGGCTTCTTGGCGACGGTGAAGGTCAG
Organism: Caulobacter sp.; assembly: GCA_044377925.1. Taxonomy (GTDB): domain Bacteria; phylum Pseudomonadota; class Alphaproteobacteria; order Caulobacterales; family Caulobacteraceae; genus Caulobacter. The sequence continues at coordinate 8,960 of JBILYE010000017.1, forward strand.
GGTCTGTTTGCCGGTGCGGATGGCCTTGCGCTCCAGAACAAGGACGCTGGCCTTGCTGAAGCCCTTCTTGCCCGGCTGCTGGGTGAAGACGCCGATATCCAGCATCTCGTTCATCGGCGCGGCGGTCTCCTCGCCCTTGCCCTTGGCGTAGAGCTTCTTCGCATCCACCGTCATCGTCACATCGAACCGGCCGTCCTTGCGGGCGGTCACCAAGGCGTCCGTGACCTTGACGTCATAGAGGGTGATCTTCTCGAAGAGGTCGGTGATCAGGTCCTGCTTGTCGGCGGGGGCCCGTTCACGGAAAAGCTTCACCAGATCGGTGGAGATCGGGTAGGGCGCGCCCTTGAAGGCGTGATCCTTCAGGAACTGGGCGAGGGCGTCGTTGACCTTGTCCTCGCCGATCTCCTCGGCCAGCCGGTACATGACCAGGGATCCCTTGCGGTAGTGGATGTAGCCCTGGCTGCCCTCGACCCGGACCAGCGGCTTTTCTTCCAGCGCCTGTCCGCCACGGGCCCGCAGATAGCTGTTGAGCTCGTATTTCAGGAACTTGCGGATCTGGTCGTCGCCATAGAGATTCTTCATGACCCGCAGGGCGCTGTACTGCGCCAGCGTCTCGGAGGTCATGGTCATGCCCTCCTGGTCGGACGCCACGACCTGGTGGGCCCACCACTGGTGGCCGATCTCGTGGGCCCCGACATAGGTGACCATGTCGATCTTCTCGGCATCGCGGTAGTCGGCGATGAAGAACAGGTTTTCCGACCAGGGCATGGTGCCGGCGAAGGCCTGGGCGAAGTCGGCGTAGGCCGGGAATTCGATGAACCGCAGGTGGTCGAACTGGTAGGGGCTGAAGTTGGCCTGATAGTAGTCCAGCGAGGTCTTCATCGCCGTGAACATGCGGTCGATGTTGTAGGCGTGATCGGGCCAGTAATAGATCTCCAGCTCGATGCCCTTGTAGGTCTGGCGCTTGACCGCATAGCGCGCCGACTGGATCGAGAAGAAGGGCATGACCGGGGCGGCGGTGACGAAATGCGCCTGGCGGCGCTTGCCGGTCGAGGTGTCGATGATCCGGTCGCTGATCCGGCGGCCGGGCGCGATCGGCGTCTGGTCGGCCTCGGTGGTGACGGTGATGTCCGAGGTCATGAAGTCGGCGTCGTGGCGCAGGTAGTTGAACTGGCGTGACGGCACGTCGCCCAGCCTGGCCATCGGCAGGTCGGGGTTGAGGCCGTACTTGCGGCGCTTGGCCCGGTCCTGCAGTCCATCGCCCGCCCAGATGCCCAGGGCCGGGGCGAACTCCATGGAGTTGACGAACGTCCCGTTGTCGACGACCCGGCCTTCGTTGCCGCTGTTCTTGAAGCCCTTCTGCGAGCGCTCGGTGATGAAGCTCATGGTCAGCTCGTCACCGGGCTTCATCGGCTTGTCGAGGGCGAAGATGCGGTAGTTGAAGCGGGCCAGGGTCTCCTTCGGCCGGCCGCCCTGGATGCTCAGGCCGTTGACCTTGAGGTCGCGGTCGAACCGGACGTGGATCTCCTTGAGGTCCTCGGTCGTCATGTTCTTGATGACGTAGGTGCCGGTGACCTTCAGGCTCGGCTGGTGCGGGCGCAGGTCGACGTCCAGCTTCATCGACTGGATCTTGGGCTGCGGCACCTTGTCGAACCTGCGCTCGACGATCAGCGTCTTTTCGTACTCCGCCTGCCACTTCTCGTTGTCGATCGTGGTGCGGTGATCGTTCCAGACATTGGTGTTGAGGTAGATGTAGCCGCCGACCGCGGCCGCGCCGACGACGGCGACCAGGAACAGCAGGCCGGCGCCGCTCATCAGCCGGTGCGGCAGGCGGGCGATGCGCGGCCACAGGCGGGTCTCGGCGCCGCGCCGCCACAGGCCCCAGCTGAGGACCAGCAGCAGCAGGGCGATCAGCGACCAGTAGCTGCGGGCGATCCAGGCCCCGATCCAGAACTTGCCGAGGCCGTTGATGTCCGACAGCGGCGTGCCGAAGCCGCCGTCATTGGGGACAGCCCCGTAGGTGTAGAGGATGTGGTCGAAGCCGAGGTTGCCCAGCGTGATGCTGGCGATCAGGTAGAGGACCATCAGGCCCCAGCCGACAAACTTGTGCGGGCTGATGGTCTGGACGAAGACGGCCAGGGCGGCCAGCAGGATCCAGTCGAGCGCCTGGGGCACGGCGTACCAGACCAGCCACTTGTCCAGCTCGAAATTGCTGTAGCCCTTGATCGCCTGCATGGCGACGCCGGCCAGGACGCTGATCAACAGGGTGGAGATCAGGACCAGCGAGATGGCCAGGGTCTTGGGGCCAACGAAGGCCCAGTCCGGCACCGGCGAGGCGTCGATGATCTCGTGGGTCTTCTTCTCCCGTTCGCGCCAGACCAGCTCGCCGGCATAGTAGATGGCGATGATGATCGGGATCAGGCTGAAGCTGCCCATCAGGGCGGGGATCATCACCCGGGTCAGCGGGTGGACCACGCCGCCGTAGCCGGTCTGTTCGGTGACGCCCCACAGGGCGCCAAGCGCGTTGAACAGGCCGAGCGCCAGCAGCACCAGGTAGGCCGGGCTGCCGAACACCTGGCCCATGTCCAGACGGGTGCGAATCCGCAGCTGGGCCCAGGCCGAGCCGGCGTCGAAGCTGGGCTTGGGCAGGCTGCGCCGCACGGTCGGCGGCGGGGTGGTCGGGGCGGCGGCGGCGGCGATGCGGGCCTGTTTGGCGCGCTTGCCGGACGCGGCGCCGGGCGTAAAGCGGAACAGCAGGGCCGGCAGGGCAAGCACGGCCGCCGACAGGATCAGGCTGAAGATCCGGTTGTAGAGAAGGATGCCCTCGAAGGCCGGGACCAGCAGGTTCCGCTCGGTGGCCGTCCAGTATTTGGTGGCCAGGAAATAGGCTCCAAGGCCCAGCGGCTCCCACATCGCCGTGGCCCGTTCAAGCTCGGGCTTGTCGAGGACAATCTGGGTGACGGTGTAGAGCACCAGGAAGGCGATCACCCCGACATAGGTCCACATCATCGAGCGGGTGACGGTCGCCAGGGTGAAGAACAGGGCCGAGGTCAGCAGGATGTTGGGCAGGGCCAGGGCAAAATAGCCGAACACGAACGGCTGAAGCGTCAGGGGGCCAAGCGTCTCGGCGTCGACCCAGGGCATCAGACTGCCGATCACGAACCCCAGCGGCACGGCCAGGAAGGCCAGGGCGGCGGCCAGGACGGCGCCGGTGAAGCGGCCATAGAGATAGTCGAACCGTTTGACCTGGGTCGACCGCAGGATGCCGCCAAAGCCCGTCTCGTCGTCACGGACGACGACGTTGGCCACAAAGGCCGTGGAAACGAACATGAAGAACAGCGTCAGGATCAGATGCGTCTGACCGATGGCGAAGGGCGCGTTCTTGTGGGTGCTGCCGCCGCCGCCGATGCTGACGCCCTCGAGCACCACCGAGCCGAAGGTCAGAAGGAAGAAGATACCCGCCGCCACCCAGAACACCGGGTTCTTGAGCTGGTAGCGGAATTCGAAGCTGGCGATCTTGCCGAACATGCGGATCGCCCCTCTTACGCGGCGCGAGAGGTGCGGAGGGTCGAGAAGTAGACGTCTTCCAGACCGCCCTCGACGGGGACGAAGCCGTCGCCCGGATCGCTGTCGGCCTCGACGTGGATCACCGTGCGGCCGGTGAACAGCCGGGTATGGATGACCTGGTATCGGCCGCGATAGGCGTCCAGCTCGCCCTTATCGATGGTCTTCTTCCAGATGCGGCCCTTCAGGCCGGCGACCAGGTCGAGCGGGGCGCCCTGTTTGACGATGCGGCCGTCGCAGATGATGGCCATGGCCGGGCAGAGGTCGGCGACGTCCTCGACGATGTGGGTCGAGAGGATGACCACGACGTTCTCGCCGATCTCGGCCAGCAGGTTGAGGAAGCGGTTGCGTTCTTCCGGGTCGAGGCCGGCGGTGGGCTCGTCGACGATGATCAGCGAGGGATCGCCGATCAGGGCCTGGGCGATGCCGAAACGCTGGCGCATGCCGCCGGAGAAGCCGGCCAGGGCCCGCTTGCGCACGGCCCAGAGGTTGGTCTGGTTGAGCAGGTATTCGACCGTCTCGCGGCGTTCCTTGCCGTTCGAGACGCCCTTGAGCACGGCCATATGGTCGAGCATGTCGTAGGCCGAGACGCGCGGATAGACGCCGAAGTCCTGCGGCAGGTAGCCGAGCGTCTTGCGCAGCTCCTCGGGGTCTTTCAGCACATCGATGTCGCCGAAGCGCACATGACCCTCGGTCGGCGCCTGCAGGGTGGCGATGGTCCGCATCAGGGTCGACTTGCCGGCCCCGTTGGGCCCCAGCAGGCCATACATGCCTTTGGGCACGATCAGGCTGACTTCATCCAGCGCCTTCGCGCCGTTCGGATAGATGTGCGTCAGATTTTCGATGATCAGCATGGCTGCGCGAACCCCTTGCGGTCAGATCCTGTGCCGGCCGTACTGTTGGCCGGTTATGCCCCGTCACAGTCATGGCGGGGGCGGGACGGAGGGGCAAGTGAAACAACGGTAAGGGGGGAAGGGGCGCGTTTCCCGTTCTCTAAACCAAGGTGAAACGGTTGCCGCCTAGGGTGGCAGGCTCAAGCGCTTGCCCGAGACCCGACCGTTGCAGATTGATGTCCTCCGCCCCGATGAGCTGACCGCCGCCCAGGTGGACCGCTGGGCCGCGCTGCAGGCGGCGCGGAGCGACTGGCACAGCCCCTTTCTGTCGCCCTGGTGGGCGCGGTCGGTGGCGCGGGCGCAGGGGTCCAGGGCCCATGTGAAGGTTGCCGTGCTGAAGGACGGCGGCGAGGACGTCGGCTTCATGGCCGCCAAGGTGGGCGCGATGACGGCCATGCCGGTCGGGGCGCCGATGTGTGACTACCAGGGTCTGGTCACGGCCTCGGGCGTGCGCATCGACCCGGTCAGGCTGGTCGAGGCCTTCGGGGTCGGGCGGCTGGATTTCTCTCACATGCTGGGCTGCCAGCAGGATTTCGCGGCCGGGTTCAAGGGCACGCAACCGTCCTTCGCCATCGATATGCCAGGCGGCTTCGAGGCCTATGCGCAAGGCCGCCGCGAGGCCGGGGTGGGGATTCACAAGGACTGCGACAAGAAGCGCCGCAAGATGGAGCGCGAGGCCGGAGCCCCGGTGTTCAGCGCCTTCTCGCGGAGCAAGGCCGATTTCGACCAGCTGATGGCCTGGAAGAGCCAGCAGTGGAAGGCGACGGGCCAGACCGACGTGCTGGGGACCGGCTGGACGAGCAGGCTTGTGCGCGACCTGTTCCAGAGCCGCGATCCGGAATACGGCGGCATCCTGTTCACCCTGCATGTCGGCGAGAAGCTGGTGGCGGCGCAGTTCAATCTGCGGGCCCACGGGGCGATCAACAGCTGGCTGATCGGCCATGATCCGGAGTTCACGCGCTGGAGCCCGGGCATGATCCTGTTCCAGGACATCCTGCGCTGGATGAGCAACTCCCCCTACTGGCGGCTGGACCTGGGGGCCGGCGACTACCGCTTCAAACGCGAGCTCGCCAACGTCATCACCCCGGTCAGCCACGGCTTCATCGGCGCCGCCTCGCCGGCCGCCCTGGTGCGCCAGGCGGCCTATGCCCTGCGCCAGGCGGCCGAGTCCCTGCCGCTCGGGCCGGTGTCGGAACTGCCCGGCAAGGCGATGCGGCGGCTTGACCTGATCCGTGGATTGCGGTGAAGCCTCCGGCTTCGTTCAAGAAGCCCCTTAAATGACCCTTCACATCGACGACATCCGCGCCGCGGCCACCCGGCTGGCTGGCCATATCGAGCGCACGCCCTGCCGCTATTCGAAGACCCTGTCGGAGATTACCGGCGCCCAGGTGTGGGTGAAGTTCGAGAACCTGCAGTTCACCGCCGCCTACAAGGAGCGGGGCGCGCTCAACAAACTCATGCTGATGAGCGAGGCCGACAAGGCCAGGGGCGTCATCGCCGCCAGCGCCGGCAACCATGCCCAGGGCCTGGCCTATCACGCCACCCGGCTGGGCGTGCCCTCGACCATCGTCATGCCCAAGGGCACCCCCTTCGTGAAGGTGGAGCACACCCGGGCCCACGGGGCCAATGTGGTCATCGAGGGCGAGACCTACGACGACGCCTACGCCCACGCCATGAAGCTGAAGGACGAGCGGTGCCTGACCTTCGTGCATCCCTTCAACGACCTGGAGGTCATGGCCGGCCAGGGCACCATCGCGCTGGAAATGCTCGAGGACGTGCCGGACCTGGAGATCCTCCCCGTTCCGATCGGCGGCGGCGGCCTGATCAGCGGTGTCGGGGTGGCGGCCAAGGCGATCAATCCGGACATCCGCATCATCGGCTGCGAGCCGGCGATGTACCCCAGCTTCACCAACAAGATGCGTGGCATGACCGGCCAGAGCGGCGGCCAGACCATCGCCGAGGGCATCGCCGTCAAACAGGTCGGCGACCTCACCTACTCGGTGGCCCGGCCGCTGGTCGAGGACGTGCTGCTGCTGGAGGAGCCCTTCATCGAGCGGGCCGTGGCCCTCTACTGCAATGTCGAGAAGACCGTGGCCGAAGGCGCCGGCGCCGCCTCGCTGGCGGCGCTGCTGGCCTATCCGGAGCGGTTCCGGGGCAAGAAGTGCGGCCTGATCCTCTGCGGCGGCAACATCGACACCCGCCTGCTGGCCTCCGTGCTGACCCGCGAGCTGGTGCGGGCCCAGCGGATCATCTCCCTGCGCATCGTCGGCGACGACCGCCCGGGTCTGCTGGCCACGGTCTCCCGCGTGATCGGCGAGATGGGCGGCAACATCATCGAGGTGGCCCACAACCGCCTGGCCCTCGATGTGCCGGCCAAGGGCGCGGAATTCGACCTGATGATCGAGACCCGCGACTCCATCCACACCCAGGAGATCATGGACGCCCTGCGCGAGAGCGGGTATCCGCCGCGGGTCGTTTGAGAGAATCCCCCATGCGCTTCATCCCCGTCATCCTCGCCGCCGTCGCGGCCCTGTCCCTGGCCGGTTGCGACAACGAGCGGCTGGCCCAGAAGAACGCGCTCGAGGGCGAGGCCTTCCTGAAGGAGAACGCCACCAAGCCGGGCGTTCAGGTCCTGAAGGACGGCATCCAGTACATCGTCGTCCAGTCGGGCCCGACCAGTGGCCTGAAGCCCAAAAAGGGCGACGAGATGAAGGTCCACTACGAGGGCAAGCTGCTCAACGGTAACGTCTTCGACTCGAGCTTCGAGCGCGGCGCCCCGGCCATCATGCCGCTGCAGAACCTCATTCCGGCCTGGCTGGAGGTCCTGCCCAAGATGCGGCCCGGCGATGAGTGGATCATCTACGTTCCGCCGGAAGAGGGCTACGGCAAGGACGGCTCGGGCAGCATCCCGCCCAACGCCGTGCTGGTCTTCCGCATCAAGCTGCTCGGCGTCCTGCCGGCCCGCGGCAATTCGGTGATGGGTTAGTCCCTGGAGCGCGTTCCGATTAGTGGGAACCGGTAATCGGATCAAACGCGCGACCACCAAGAATCTAGAGCAGGGCGATTTGATTCCATCAAATCGAGCACTGCTCTAGTCCGTAAACACCACCGTCTTGCGCCCATTGAGCAGCACCCGGTCCTCCAGCCGCCAGCGCAGCGCCCGGGCCAGCACCCGGCGTTCGATGTCGCGGCCCTTGCGGACCAGGTCTTCCGGCGTATCGCGATGGCTGATGCGTTCGACGTCCTGTTCGATGATCGGGCCTTCGTCGAGGTCGCCGGTGACATAGTGGGCTGAGGCCCCGATCACCTTCACCCCCCGCGCATGGGCCTGATGGTAGGGCTTGGCGCCCTTGAAGCCCGGCAGGAAGCTGTGGTGGATGTTGATACACCGCCCCTCCAGCTTGGCGGCCAGGCCGTCCGACAGGATCTGCATGTAGCGGGCGAGGACGACGATGTCGGTGTTGGTCTCGCGGATCAGGGACCAGAGCTGGGCTTCCTGCTCGAACTTGGTGTCCTTGGCGACCGGCAGGTGGTGGAAGGGCAGGCCCTTCAGATCGACATGCTGGAAGGTCTCGGCCGAGTGGTTGGAGACCACGGCGCTGATGTCCATCGGCAACTCGTCGATACGCCAGCGGTACAGCAGGTCGGACAGGCAGTGGTCGGTCTTGCTGGCCAGGATCATCACCCGGTAGCGCTGGGCCGGATCGCGCAGGGTCCAGGTCATGGAGAAATCGGCGCCGATGGTCGTGAAGGCCTCGCGCAGGCCTTCGGCCGAGCCGCCGTTCGGGTCGAACACCACCCGCATGAAGAAGCGGCCGGTCTCGGCGTCGTCATACTGCTGGGCGTCGAGGATGTTGCAGTCGCGGTCGGCCAGGAAGGTCGAGACGGCGGCGACGATGCCCCGGCGGTCGGGGCAGGCGAGGGTGAGGGTCAGGGACGGGGCGGTCATGTCGGTCTGGCGCGTAACGGCGTGCTCCGGCGAGCGCAACCCAGTTCCCCTGAAGGCGGGATCGCATATGTAGGGAGCATGACTGCTTCCCCTGACGTCCTGCACGACCGCGCGGTCGATATCCTGACCACCCTGGTCGGCTTCGACACCACCTCCCGCCGCTCCAACCTGGCCCTGATCGAGTGGGTCGAGGCCTATCTGGCGGACCTCGGGATCGAGAGCCGGCGGGTCAGTAACGCCGATGGCAGCAAGGCCAACCTGATGGCGCGGATCGGTCCGGCGGCGGCGGGCGGGGTGATCCTGTCGGGCCATACCGACGTGGTGCCGGTCGATGGCCAGCCCTGGTCGACCGACCCCTGGGTGCTGACCGAAAAGGACGGCAGGCTCTACGGCCGCGGCAGCGCCGACATGAAAGGCTTCATCGCCCTGGCCCTGGCGGCCGCGCCGGAACTGGCGAAAGCCGATCTGCAGCGACCGGCCTGGCTGGCGTTGTCCTATGACGAGGAGATCGGCTGTCTCGGCGCCCCGGCGATGATCGAGCAGCTCAGCCTCGAGGAGCCGCGTCCGGCCCTGGCCGTGGTCGGCGAGCCGACCGGCATGGAGGTGGTCGGGGCCCACAAGGGCATCCTGTCCGCGAAGGTCACGGTGACGGGCCATGAGGCCCACTCCAGCCAGACCCATCTGGGCGCATCAGCCAACATGGCGGCGCTGCGGCTGATGGCGGACCTGACGGCGATGGCTGACCGGCTGATCGCGGACGCCGACCCGGCGTCCCCCTTCGAGCCGAAGCACGCGACCCTGACCATCGGCCTGATCCAGGGCGGCACCGCGGTGAACATCCTGGCCCGCCAATGCAGCTTCAGCTTCGACCTGCGCAGTCCGCCGGACCAGGACCCGGCGGTGTTGCTGGAGCCGTTCTGGGCGCGGTGCGCGGCGATGGACGCCGAGCTCAAGGCCCGGTTCCCCGAGTGCGGGGTCGAATGGGAGCTCTACAGCAACGTCCCGCCCCTGGCCCTGCAGCCGGGTGGCCCGGCCGAGGCGCTGGCCCGGCGGCTGGCCGGCGACAACGGGCCTTTGCGGGCGGTGTCCTATGCGGCCGAGGCCGGCCAGTTCCAGCGCGGCGGCTTCCCGGTCGTGCTCTGCGGCCCCGGCTGGATCGACCAGGCGCACCAGCCGGACGAATGGATCGAGGTCGCGCAGATGCGGCGTGGGGCGGGGTTCATGGTGCGGTTGGTGGAGGCGCTGTCGGCGCCTGAGTGATCGCCGCCCGTACCCCTAACGCTAGCGTCATCCTGGGGCTTGTCCCCAGGATCCCCCTGTCCGCCTGCTCTTGCGGAGGGGTGGAGGCGCAGCCGCGCCTCCATGGCGCGGGCTTGTTGCGGCTGACCCCGGGATCCTGGGGACAAGCCCCAGGATGACGATAGCGGGGTAGGGAGTCAGCTGAACGCCAACAACCCCAGCCCGACGATCCCCGCCGCGATGCGCCACCAGCCGAAGGGGCTGAGGCCGTGCCTGTCGATGAAGCCCAGCATCCACTTGATGACCACCAGGCCGCTGACGAACGACACCACGAAACCGAGCGCGATCAACTGCCAGCCATCGGGCCGCGCGAAAATGACCTCATGTCCCTCAAGGAAGTCGAGGGAGAAGGCGCCGACCATGGTCGGGATGGCCAGGAAGAAGCTGAACTCGGCCGCCGCCCGGCGCTCCATGCCCATCAGCACGCCGCCGACGATGGTGGCGCCCGAGCGCGAGACGCCGGGGATCATCGACAGGCACTGCAGCAGGCCGACGCCCAGCGCCGTGCGGAACGGCGTCTGCATGGCGTCGGTGACCTTCGGCGTCGGCCGCCAGCGGTCGAGCAGGATCAGCACCACGCCGCCGATGATCAGCGACCAGCAGACGATCCAGGGATTGAACAGCACCTGCTTGATGAAGTCGTGCAGCAGAAGGCCGAGCACCACGGCCGGGATGAAGGCGATCAGGACGCTGAGGGCGAAGCGGCGGTCCTCCGGGCGGGTCGGCAGGCCGATCAGCACCTTCCACAGGCGTTGGAAATAGAGGGCGATGACCGCGAGGATGGCGCCCAGCTGGATCATCACCACGAAGGTGTCCCAGAACCCCGGCTCCAGCCCCAGCGCCCGGCTGGTCAGCAACAGGTGACCCGTCGAAGAAACCGGAATGAACTCGGTCAGGCCTTCGACCAGGCCAAGGATGATGGCTGACAGCCAATCGGGCATCGGTACGCCTCTGAGGATCGAGAGGCGCACTTTGTCGGGTTGATTTCCGGTCTTGGCAAGGCCGGTGAAAACACGGGGACCGCAAGGCGCTCCGCAGGCAAACGGTCCAATTAGCGGACCAATGGCGCCGGGGCTTGAGGCGTATGGCGCCGCGAAACCCGTCATCACCTGAAATTCAGTCTATTTTATAGACCATCGCATTCTTTTTGCTCAAACGGGTCCCTAAGAGCCGTTCCACGCAATTTTCGACCCCGAAGTCGGGTGAGGACTCTTATGGCCGAACGGATGCTGAAGTTTACGGTGATCGACCGCCGCACGCCGCAGAAGCGTGAGGCGGCCGCGCGCGACCGCGACTTCCAGGAAATCTACGCCGACTTCGTCGACGCCAAGGCGGCGGAACAGGCCTCGCGCTGCTCGCAATGCGGCGTGCCCTTCTGTCAGACCCATTGCCCGCTGCACAACAACATCCCCGACTGGCTGCGGATGACCGCCGCCGGCCGGCTGCAGGAAGCCTATGAGCTGTCGCAGGCGACTAACGCCATGCCCGAGATCTGCGGCCGCATCTGCCCGCAGGACCGGCTGTGTGAAGGCAACTGCGTCATCGAGCAGTCAGGCCATGGCACGGTGACCATCGGCGCGGTCGAACGCTATCTGTCCGACAAGGCCTGGGAAGAGGGCTGGGTGCCGCCGCTGGTCGCGGGGCCTGATCGCGGCCAGTCGGTCGGCATCGTCGGCGCCGGCCCCGCCGGCCTGGCGGCCGCAGAGCGTCTGCGCGAGCAGGGCTACAGCGTCACCGTCTATGACCGTTACGACCGTCCGGGCGGCCTGCTGGTCTACGGCATCCCCGGCTTCAAGCTGGAGAAGGACGTCGTCCAGCGCCGGACCGATCGGCTCGCCGATGGCGGCATCGTCTTCAGGCTGAACTTCGAGGTCGGCAAGGACGCCACCCTTGAGGACCTGCGCCGCGATCACGACGCCGTCCTGCTGGCCACCGGCGTCTACGCCGCCAAGGACCTGCCCGTGCCCGGCGCCGGCTCGGCCGGCGTCGTCGCCGCCCTCGACTACCTGACCGCCTCCAACCGCAAGGGCTACGGCGACGCCGTGCCGGCCTTCGACAGCGGTGAACTGGACGCGGAAGGCAAGAACGTCGTCGTCGTCGGCGGCGGCGACACGGCCATGGACTGCGTCCGCACCGCCATCCGCCAGGGCGCAGAGAGCGTCACCTGCCTGTACCGCCGCGACCGTGAGAACATGCCGGGCTCCCTGCGCGAAGTGACCAACGCCGAGGAAGAGGGCGTGGTCTTCGAATGGCTGGCCGGACCGCGCGCCGTCACCGGAGACGCCGGCCAGGCGGAGGGCGTGCGCGCCGCCCGCATGCGCCTCGGCCCCGCCGACGCCTCGGGCCGCCAGTCGCCTGAGCCGATCGAGAACGGCGACTTCGAGATCAAGGCCGACCTGGTCATCAAGGCGCTGGGCTTCGACCCGGAAGACCTGCCGACCACGCTGGGCTCGCCCGATCTGGAAGTCAGCCGGGCCGGGACGGTGAAGATTCACCGCCGCTCCAAGGAAACCAACCTGCCCGGCGTCTATGCCGCCGGTGACATCGCCCGCGGCGCCAGCCTCGTCGTCTGGGCCATCCGCGACGGCTTCGACGCCGCCGCCGCCATCCACAAGCAGCTGTCGGCGACGCCGGCGCTGGTCGCTGCGGAGTAGAGCCCATGTCCGACGTCCTCGACCTCTACTATCGCAACCGCCAGCTGCTGATCGACGGCCACGCCTACGACCCCTCGATGGAGCGCGACTCCTGCGGTGTCGGCCTGGTCTGCGCCATCGACGGCAAGCCGCGCCGCGAGATCGTCGACCTGGCCATCAAGGCCCTCAAGGCCGTCTGGCACCGGGGCGCCGTCGACGCCGACGGCAAGACCGGCGACGGGGCCGGCATCCTGCTCAGCGTGCCGCAGCCCTTCTTCCAGGAACAGGTGGAGGGCGCCGGCCAGACCCTGCGTCCCGGCCCGATCGCCGTCGGCCAGGTCTTCCTGCCGCGCACCGATCTCGGCGCCCAGGAAGCGGCCCGGACCATCGTCGAGAGCGAGGCCCTGCGCTTCGGCTTCTACATCTACGGCTGGCGCCAGGTGCCGGTCGACACCTCGGTGATCGGCGAGAAGGCCAACGCCACCCGGCCCGAGATCGAACAGATCATGCTCTCCCCGCCGCCCGGCATGGACGGGGAGGCGCTGGAGCGGGCCCTGTTCCTGGCCCGCAAGCGGATCGAGAAGCGGGTCGCCCAGGCGGCCATCCAGGACTTCTACCTCTGCTCGCTGTCGGCCCGGTCGCTGATCTACAAGGGCATGTTCCTGGCCGAGAGCATCGACGCCTTCTACCCCGACCTGCGCGACGAGCGGTTCGAGGCGGCGGTGGCCATCTTCCACCAGCGCTACTCGACCAACACCTTCCCGCAATGGCGGCTGGCCCAGCCGTTCCGCATGCTGGCCCACAATGGTGAGATCAACACCATCAAGGGCAACATCAACTGGATGAAGAGCCACGAGATCCGCATGGCCGCCCAGGCCTTCGGAGACTTCGGCGACGACATCAAGCCGGTGGTGCAGCCCGGTGGCAGCGACAGCGCCGCCCTCGACAACACCTTCGAGGTCCTGGTCCGCGCCGGCCGCGACGCCCCGATGGCCAAGGCCCTCCTCGTGCCCGAGGCGTGGAACGCCAAGTCCGACGAGGCGATGAAGCCCGAGCACAAGGCGCTCTATTCCTACTGCAACGCGGTCATGGAGCCGTGGGACGGACCCGCCGCCCTCTGCGCCACCGACGGCCGCTGGGTCGTGGCCGGCAAGGACCGTAACGGCCTCCGCCCATTGCGCGCCGCCCTGACCGACGATGGTCTGCTGATTGTCGGGTCAGAGGCTGGAATGTGTGGGGTTCCGGATGAGCGTATCAGCCGCAAGCTTACTATTCATCCTGGCCGGATGATCGCCATCGACCTCGTCGAGGGCCGCATGTTCGGCGAGGAGGAGATCGTCGACGAACTGGCCATGCGCCATCCCTACAAGGACTGGCTGGGCAACATGGTCGATCTCGAAAAGGAGATCGGCCCCGGCCCCGAGCCGCGCAAATGCGGCCGCGAGGAACTGACCCGTCGCCAGACGGCCGCCGGCTACAGCCTCGAGGACCTGGAGATGGTCCTGGCCCCGATGGTCGAGGACGCCAAGGAAGCGATCGGCTCGATGGGCGACGACGCCCCGCTGGCCGTGCTGTCGGACAAGTACCGTCCGCTCAGCCATTTCTTCCGCCAGAACTTCAGCCAGGTGACCAACCCGCCGATCGATCCCTTGCGGGAAACCGGCGTCATGAGCCTGAAGACCCGGTTCAAGAACCTCGGCAACATTCTCGCCCAGGACGAGGCCCAGACCGACGTCTATGTGCTGGAAAGCCCCGTTCTGACGACGGGGATGTACGAGCGCATCCTCGACTATATCGCCGGCAAGAACCTCAGCGTCATCGACTGCACCATGCCGCTGCCGGCCCCCGAGGCGCGGGCCGGCGACGCTCTTCGCGCCAACCTCGACCGCGTCAAGGCGGAAGCCGAAGACGCCGCCCTGCGCGGCTGCTCGACCATCGTCCTCACCGACACCGAGAGCGGTCCGACCCGCGTCGGCCTGCCGATGATCCTCGCGACGGCCGGGGTCCACGCCCACCTGGTCGCCAAGGGCCTGCGCTCCTACGTCTCGATCATCGTCCGCTCGGCCGAATGCATGGACACCCACTACTTCGCCGTTCTGGTCGGGGTGGGGGCGACGGCGGTCAACGCTTGGCTGGCCCAGGAGAGCTTCCAGGATCGTCTGGAGCGGGGCCTGGCCGGCGATCTCTCGCTTCGCGACGTCTGCGTGAACTTCAAGACGGCCATCGAACAGGGCCTGCTGAAGATCATCTCCAAGATGGGCATCGCGGTGATCTCCAGCTACCGCGGCGGCTACAATTTCGAGGCCATGGGCCTGTCGCGCTCGCTGGCGGCCGAATTCTTCCCCGGCATGCCCAGCCGCATCAGCGGCATCGGTCTCGCCGGCATCGAGGCCAAGACGGTCGAGATCCACCGCCGCGCCTGGGAGCCGGCCGCCATCGCCCTGCCGGTCGGCGGCTTCTACAAGGCCCGCCGCTCGGGCGAGGCCCACGCCTTCGAAGCCCGGCTGATCCATACCCTGCAGGCCGCCTGCGACAGCGGCGACTACGAGGCCTACAAGCGCTGGAGCGCCGGGCTGCATCGCCAGAAGGCCAGCCAGCCGCGCCACCTCCTCGACTTCCGCAAGGGCCGCAACGCCGTCGAGCTGGACGAGGTCGAGAGCGTCAACGAGATCCGCAAACGCTTCCTGACGCCCGGCATGAGCCTGGGCGCCCTGAGCCCCGAGGCCCACGGCGCCCTGAACATCGCCATGAACCGCATCGGGGCCAAGTCGGTCAGCGGCGAGGGCGGCGAGGACCGGGCCCGATACCGCCCGCTGCCCAACGGCGACAACCCCAATAGCGCCGTCAAGCAGATCGCTTCGGGACGGTTCGGCGTCACCGCCGAATACCTGAACGAATGCCGCGAGATCGAGATCAAGGTCGCCCAGGGCGCCAAGCCCGGCGAGGGCGGCCAGCTGCCCGGCTTCAAGGTCACCGAGCTGATCGCCAAGCTGCGCCACGCGACGCCCGGCGTCATGCTGATCAGCCCGCCGCCGCACCACGACATCTATTCGATCGAGGATCTGGCGCAGCTCATCTATGACCTGAAGCAGATCAACCCCGACGCCCGGGTGACGGTGAAGCTGGTCTCGATGACCGGCATCGGCGCCATCGCGGCCGGTGTGGCCAAGGCGAAGGCGGACGTCATCCTGATCGCCGGCAACGTCGGCGGCACGGGCGCCTCGCCCCAGACCTCGATCAAGTATGCGGGCTCGCCGTGGGAGCTGGGGCTTTCCGAAGCCAACCAGGTGCTGACCCTCAACAACCTGCGCCACCACGTGACCCTGCGCACCGACGGCGGCCTGCGCACCGGCCGCGACATCGTCATGGCCGCCATGCTGGGGGCCGAGGAGTTCGGCATCGGCACGGCCTCGCTGGTGGCCATGGGCTGCATCATGGTCCGCCAGTGCCACTCCAACACCTGCCCGGTCGGGGTCTGCACCCAGGACGAGGCCCTGCGCGCCAGGTTCACCGGCACACCGGAAAAGGTCATCAACCTCTTCACCTTCATCGCCGAGGAGGTGCGGGAGATTCTCGCCGAGCTCGGCTTCCGGTCCCTGCTGGAAGTGGTCGGCCGCACCGACCTGCTGGCCCAGGTCAGCCGGGGCGGCGAACACCTCGACGACCTCGACCTCAACCCGCTGCTGGTCCGCGCCGATCCCGGATCAAACCCGCCGTACTCGACGGTCCAGGGCCGCAACCCGGTGCCGGACACCCTCGACGCCCAGATCGTCCGCGACGCCGCCCCGCTGCTGCAGCGTGGCGAGAAGATGCAGCTGACCTACACTGTTCGGAACACCGCCCGGGCCATCGGCGCACGCATCTCCAGCCATATCGTGCGCAAGTTCGGGATGAGCGCCCTGCCGGCCGGTCACCTGACCGTCGAGCTGAAGGGCTCGGCCGGCCAGAGCCTCGGCGCCTTCGCGGTGCGGGGCCTGCGCATCGTGCTGACCGGCGAGGCCAACGACTACGTCGGCAAGGGCCTTTCGGGCGCCACCATCGTCATCAAGCCGAGCCGCACCCTGGTGGCGCCGGAGACCAACGTCATCCTCGGCAACACCGTCCTCTACGGCGCCACCAGCGGCAAGCTGTTCGCGGCGGGCCAGGCCGGTGAGCGGTTCGCGGTGCGCAACAGCGGCGCCACGGCGGTGGTCGAGGGCGTCGGGACCAACGGCCTGGAGTACATGACCGGCGGCACGGCGGTGATCCTGGGTCCCGTCGGCGAGAACTTCGCGGCGGGGATGACCGGCGGCATGGCCTTCGTGCTCGACCTGGCCGATCGCTTCCGCGGCTGCGTCAATCCTGACAGCGTCGTCGTCCAGCGCCTGGCCTCGCCCCATTGGGAAGAGGTGCTGAAGAAGCTGGTCCGCGAACACGCCCATGAGACCGGATCCGCCTTCGCCGAAGGGCTGCTCCGCGACTGGGAGCGGACGCGCGGGCAGTTCTGGCAGGTCTGTCCCAAGGAGATGATCGGCCGCATCGATCACCCCCTGCAGGCCGAGGAAACTGCCTACGAACGGGCCTGAAAAACGGGCAGTTCGCTGAGCGTGTTCATCAGATAGAACGGCGTTCCGCGTCACGCTGTCGCAGGATTACGATTCTGTCATCTTAGCTGTCGCACCCCCTGTGTCGGCCAGATAACCCTTGCGTCATGCGGGTAGGCGTTCAGGAACTTTCGATGGCGTCGGCGGGGGCTGAACTGGTCAATGAGGCGATGGCCGCCTTGCA
>JBILYE010000196.1:0-6935 GCA_044377925.1 Caulobacter sp.
CGACTTCGGGAACTCGGGCCCGACCGCGAAATAGAAGGCGTCGCAATAGGGCAGGTACTCCCCCCATTTGCGATCGCAGAGGTAGTCTTCGGCGCTCGACTTGACCTCGACGATGACAATCTCGCCCTTCGGCCCCAGCGCCATCAGGTCCGCCCGTCGCCCGTTGGGAAGCCCGACCTCGGCCAGCGGCGCATAGCCCATCGACCCCACAAGCCGCGCGGCGCCGCGGGTGACCGCCGAGGTGGTCTCGGGCCGGGTGAGCGTGACGAGGGTAAGAACGGCCTCCATGGCCGCAATCTATGTTCCGGTTGTGTTCCGGGTCAAGACTCGCTTTACGCCGACGGATGCTGCGGCATTTCCAGCCTGGCCGGGTTGTAGCCCAGCGCCTTGATCCGGTTCAGCGCCGCCGCCTTGGCGCCCGGGGCCATCACCGCCTTGCGAGACATCAGCCACACATAGTTGCCGCCCGGGGTGGCCATGATCGCCCAGCCACCGTCAGCGTTGGCATCGAGGATCCAGTACTCCTGGTTGACCACGCCGAAGAACCTGGCCTTGAACTTGGCGTTGCCGCTGCCCGGCACGATCTCGCCCTCGGCCTTGAATACCTTGGCTGCCCCGGCCGGCGAACCCTTCCGGCAGGTCTGGATCATCAGGTACTTGCCGCCGGTCGCGCTGGCGAACTGGCTGGTCGGCGCCTGGCAGTCCTTCTGGTTGCTGTTGGGCGTCCGGGCGACCTCGTACCAGGTGCCGGAGTAGAAGGCGGCCGAGATCGGGCGGGCCGGCTGCGGCGCGGCTCCCCAGGCAACGAACGGCGCCGCGGGCATAGCGGCCAGCACCAGAGCGCCGGCAAGGACGGAAACAGTCTTCATGCGGCGTAATCTAGCGTCTTGATCCAAAAAGAAAACGCCCCGGGTTTCCCCGGGGCGCTCGCAGTCCGATTCCGGCCTGAGGCGGCGGTCCTACTCAGCGGCGATGCTGATGACCTTGGCCTTGTCCTTGAAGTTGATCTCCTGGAGGTAGCGGATGCCCTCCTCGGCGATGTCGTCGCCGACCATCCGGTCACCCTCGGCCTTCAGTTCGTCGAGGTCGACGTACATGCCGTAGAAGGCCTTGGTGCGCTCGGTGATGATGCCGGCGTTGAGCAGGGTCTTGACCAGCACGCGGAAGATGTTGGTCTGCTCCTTCATGTTCTCGCGACGGGCGTCGTCGGTCATGATCTGGGCGAACTCGGCGATGACCTTCTCGGGGTCCAGGCCGTAGGCCTCATAGAGGTCGCGCTGCTGGGTCGGACCCACCAGGTTGAACAGCACCGCCTGGAAGCAGTGGGCGGCCCAGTCCTCGATGATGGCATGCTCTTCGGGGGACAGGTGCGGCACGGTGCGGTCGGCCCAGATCTTCCCGAACTTGTGGTGGAAGGCCTCGTCGGTCATCACCAGCTGCAGCAGCTTCTTGCCGACCGGATCGTTGATGGCGTTGAACAGCGACGCAAAGGCGCCCATGGCCAGGCCTTCGACCAGCATCTGCATGCCGATGATCTTCTTGTAGACCTCCGGCGCGTCGATGATCTCGACCAGCAGGGCCTTCAGCGTCGGGCCGCATTCGACCGGACGGCCCCAGCGGGCCTTGATGTACTTGGCGAAGGCCGTGACGTGGCGGGCTTCTTCGCGGGTCTGGTTGGCGGCGTATTCCTGCGCGCCCTGGTCCTTCAGCACGTGGCAGAGGCTGGCCGACAGGTTCAGCGCGCCCTGTTCACCGTGCAGGATGGAGGAGAAGATCCGCAGGGTGCTGTCGTTGATGAAGCGGGTGCGGGTCTTGGGGTCCGACAGGTGGTTGGAGACGTAGTCGGTCGACAGGGCGACGACGAACTCTTCCGGAACCAGCGGCTCGTTCTCCATGTCGAAGGGAACGTCGAAGTCGATGTAGGCCTTGTCCAGCGGATCCCAGAAGTGGTCGTGGGTGGCGCTGATGATCTTGTCGAAGGCGGTCGAGCGGTTGTTGTAGCGATCGAGTTCGAGCATCGACTCGAAGTCGTCCGGACGCACCGCATCGTACATGGCGTCCTTGGTAATGTTCTTGTCGGTCATCGGCTTGATCCTCCGGCCAAAGGGGTGCGGACCCTGTGCCGGGCCTGTGCAATGTGAACACTGTCAACTTAGCCGCCGACCGTCAACAAAAAATGACGGAGGCGTCACCTTTGGTGAACGCAACGTCACCGCCTTGCGCGCCAAGGCCCCGTCCGCATACTCCGCACCAACAAGGAGGAACGCGCCATGAGCGATCAGCAGGTTTTCCCGGTTCCGGCCGAATGGGCCGCCCGGGCGCACATGGACGCCGCCGGCTATCAGGCCGCCTGGGAAGCGGTGGAGCATAATCCGGACGCCTTCTGGGCCAGTGTCGCCGGCCGCCTCGACTGGATGACGCCGCCGACCAAGATCAAGGACGTCTCCTTCAACAAGGACGACTTCCGCATCCGCTGGTTCGAGGACGGCGTGCTGAACGTCAGCGTCAACTGTCTCGACCGTCACCTGGCCGAGCGGGCCGATCAGGTCGCCTTCATCTGGGAAGGCGACGACCCGGCGGACAGCAAGAAGATCACCTATCGCGAGGCCCATGAGGACGTCTGTCGCATGGCAAACGTCCTCAAGGACCTGGGGGTCCGCAAGGGCGACCGGGTGACCATCTATATGCCGATGATTCCGGAGGCGGCCTACGCCATGCTGGCCTGCGCCCGCATCGGCGCCGTCCATTCGGTCATCTTCGGCGGCTTTTCGCCCGACAGCATCGCCGGCCGCATCCAGGACTGTGACAGCCGCTTCGTCATCACCGCCGACGAGGGGCTGCGCGGCGGCAAGACCATTCCGCTGAAGATGAACGTCGATCTGGCCCTGACCAGCTGTCCGAAGGTCGAAAAGGTGCTGGTCATCCGCCGAACCGGCGCCAAGTGGCTGACCCACAACGGCCGCGACGTCGCCTGGGAGCCGCTGCGCGACGCCGCTTCGACCGATTGCCCGCCCGAACCGATGAACGCCGAGGACCCGCTGTTCATCCTCTACACCTCGGGTTCCACGGGCAAACCCAAGGGCGTGCTTCACACCACCGGCGGCTATCTCGCCTGGGCCAGCTGGACCCATGAGCTGGTGTTCGACTACCGGCCGGGCGAGATCTTCTGGTGCACGGCCGATGTGGGCTGGGTCACCGGCCACAGCTACATCGTCTACGGCCCGCTCGCCAACGCGGCCACGTCGCTGATCTTCGAAGGCGTGCCCAACTATCCGACCGTATCCCGCTTCTGGGAGGTGATCGACAAGCACCAGGTCGAGATCTTCTACACCGCCCCCACGGCGCTGCGGGCCCTCATGCGCGAGGGCGAGGAGCCGGTGAAGAAAACGAGCCGCAAGAGCCTGCGCCTGCTCGGCAGCGTCGGCGAGCCGATCAATCCCGAGGCCTGGCTCTGGTATCACCGGGTGGTCGGCGAGGGCCGCTGCCCGATCGTCGACACCTGGTGGCAGACCGAGACCGGCGCCTGCCTGGTCAGCCCCCTGCCCGGCGCCACAGCCCTCAAGCCCGGCTCGGCCAGCAAGCCCCTGCCTGGCGTCAAACTGCAGCTCGTCGACGCCGAGGGCGCCATCCTCAAGGGCGCGGTCAGCGGCAACCTCTGCATCACCGACAGCTGGCCCGGCCAGATGCGCACCGTCTATGGCGACCACCAGCGCTTCTTCGACACCTATTTCTCGACCTATCCCGGCAAGTACTTCACCGGCGACGGCTGCCGCCGCGACGAGGACGGCTACTACTGGATCACCGGCCGGGTCGATGACGTGATCAATGTTTCCGGCCACCGGCTGGGCACCGCCGAGGTGGAAAGCGCCCTGGTCGCCCACAACGACGTCGCCGAGGCCGCCGTCGTCGGACGTCCGCACGACGTGAAGGGCCAGGGCATCTACGCCTACGTCACCCTCAACGCCGACGCCGCCCCGACCGAAGACCTGCGCAAGGCTCTGGTGCTTTGGGTGCGCAAGGAGATCGGTCCGTTCGCCGCCCCCGACGCCATCCAGTGGGCGCCCGGCCTGCCCAAGACCCGCTCGGGCAAGATCATGCGCCGCATCCTGCGCAAGGTGGCCGAGGGCGACATCTCCAACCTCGGCGACACCAGCACCCTGGCCGACCCGTCCGTTGTCGACGATCTGGTGAGGAACCGGATCGACTGATCCCCCCTTTCGCAGGTGACGCCGCCCCTTCTCACGGCGTCAAAAGGGGCTAGCGTAATCAACCATGTGGTCTGTGCTGTTCATGGTGGCCGCGGCCACAGGGGTGTTCGCGGAGGTTTCCGCCGATCCCGGCGGCACGGCCGGAGTCGTTCGCGGCCGTATCGACATCGAAGCGCCGCCGGCGGTGGTCTGGAATGTCATTCTCGATTGCCGGCGGGCCCGGCGCATGGCCCCCAATGTCCACAGCTGCAAGGTGCTCGACCGGGCCGCGGACGGCAGCTGGGACCTGCGCGAGATGGTCGTCGCCCCGCCGTTGGTGCCGAAGGTCCGCTCGGTGTTCCGCTCCTCCTACGAACCGGTCAAGCGCATCAGGTTCAAATGCGACGGTGGCGACGTGAAGGTCTGCGAAGGCGAATGGCGGCTCACCCCCCTGCCCAGCGGCGGCACCCGGGTGGCCTACATCAACCGCGCCTCCTCGCCCTACCCGGCCATTCCGGCCAGCCTGACGCGTGACGTCATGAAGAATGACATGGTCAAGGCGCTCAAGGCCCTGCGCAGGGAATGCCTGGCGGCGGTGAAGGAGTAACAGTCCGCAACCGGCTGTGGCTTTGCGGTCCTGCCCAACCCCGCTAAACCCTCGCTATGTTCGACGCCGTCATCTTCGACGCCGACGGGGTCCTGATCGACTCCGAGGTCATCTACCACGCCATCGAGATGGAGGTCCTCGGCGGCTACGGCCTGGCCTACGACCCCCACGACTACCGCAGCCGCTTCATGGGCATGCACGAGAAGACCTACGTCGCCGCCCTCGACGCCGAGCATCGCGCACATCTCGGCCAGCCCCTTCCGGAAGACTTCCTGCGCACGGTCCGCACCCGCTCGCGCATCGTCTGTGACGAGAGCCTTGAGTGCGTGCTCGGCGCCCACGCCGCCGTCGAGGCCGTCGTCCTGCCCCGCGCCGTGGCCAGCAGTTCCGACGAGGAGGCCCTGTTCCGCAAGTTGGCCAAGGTCGGCCTCGACAGCCTTTTCGATCCGCACATCTACTCGGCCGACCGGGTCGCCCACGGCAAGCCGCACCCGGACATCTTCCTGCATGCCGCCGACCGGCTGGGCGTCGATCCGGCCCGGTCCCTGGCCATCGAGGACAGCGTCAACGGCGTCACCGCCGCCCGCGCCGCCGGCATGACCGTCTGGGGCTTCACCGGCGGCGGGCACCTCGATCATCGCGCCGATGAGGGCCTGCTTGGCGCCGGAGCCGTGCGGGTGGTGACCAGCTGGGACGAGGCGAGGGCCCTGTTCGCCGCCCTCTGAGATTGACCCAAACCGCTGCGGGGCCTAATCGCCGCGGCATGTTTGAAGGTCTCTCCCATCTCGCCCGCGACGCCAAGGCTTGGCCGTTCGAGCAGGCTCGCAACCTGCTGGCCCGCACCCTGCGCCTCCGCCTGACCGACGCCGAGCGCGATCTCGCCGTCACCCTGATCAATTCGGGCAAGACGGCCGAGGCCGTGGCGACCCTCCCGGCCCTGGCCAAACCTGTGATCCTCGAGACCGGCTATGGCCCGTCCGGCCTGCCGCACCTGGGCACCTTCCAAGAGGTGGCGCGCACCACCATGGTCCGCGCCGCCTTCCGCTCGCTGACCGACGACGCCATCCCGACCCGCCTGATCAGCTTCAGCGACGACATGGACGGCCTGCGCAAGGTCGCCCCCAACCTGCCCAACCAGGCGATGCTGGCCGAGGACATGGGCAAGCCCCTGACCGTGGTCCGCGACCCCTTCGGCACGCACGAGAGCTTCGGGGCGCATAACAACGCCCGTCTGCAGACCTTCCTCGACCAGTTCGGCTTCGACTACGAATTCGTCAGCTCGACCGACTGCTACAAGGGCGGCGTCTTCGACAAGACCCTGCTGGTCGCGCTCGAACGCTTCGACGCCATCCAGAAGGTCATGCTGCCGACCCTCGGTGAGGAGCGCCGCGCCACCTACTCGCCCTTCCTGCCGATCAGCCCCAAGACCGGCAAGGTGCTGCAGGTCCCGACCCTCGAGCGCAACCTCGACAAGGGCACGATCGTCTTCGAGGACGAGGACGGCGAGCGGACCGAGGTGCCGGTCACCGGCGGCCATGTGAAGATGCAGTGGAAGCCCGACTGGGCCCTGCGCTGGACCGCGCTCGGCATCGACTACGAGATGAGCGGCAAGGACCTGATCGACTCGGTCAAGGCCTCCAACCAGATATGCAAGGCCCTGGGCGGCGTGCCGCCCGAGGGGTTCAACTACGAGCTCTTCCTCGATGAGCAGGGCCAGAAGATCTCCAAGACCAAGGGCAACGGCCTGACCATGGACGAGTGGCTGGCCTTCGGCACGCCCGAGAGCCTGGCCTACTACATCTTCCAGAGCCCCAAGTCGGCCAAGCGCCTGCACCGCGACGTGGTGCCCAAGGCGGCCGACGAATACCTGCAGCAGCTCGACGCCTACCAGCGGCAGGAGCCGGCGCAGCAGATCAACAACCCGGTCTGGCACATCCACGGCGGTCGCCCGCCGCAGGAAGGCTCGCCGGTCAGCTTCAGCCTGCTCCTGAACCTGGTCTCGGCCGCCGACGCCCAGGACAAGGCGGTGCTGTGGGGCTTCCTGTCGCGCTACATCCCGGGCGCGACGGCGGAGAGCCACCCGCTGCTCGACACCCTGGCCGGCTACGCGGTCGCCTACTACGAAGACCAGATCAAGCCGA
>JBILYE010000197.1:0-6862 GCA_044377925.1 Caulobacter sp.
GGCCGCACGCACGTCCTGCCGCTGCTGCTGCACGGCGACGCCGCCTTCGCCGGCCAGGGCGTGGTGGCCGAATGCTTCGCTTTGTCGGGCCTGAAGGGCTACCGCACCGGCGGCACGATCCACTTCATCGTCAACAACCAGATCGGCTTCACGACGGCGCCGCACTACAGCCGCACCAGCCCCTATCCGTCGGATGTGGCCCTGATGGTCGAGGCGCCCATCCTGCACGTCAACGGCGATGACCCCGAAGCGGTCGTCTACGCCGCCAAGGTGGCCACCGAGTACCGCCAGCAGTTCGGCAAGGACGTGGTCATCGACATGTTCTGCTACCGCCGCTTTGGTCACAACGAGGGCGACGACCCGACGATGACCCAGCCGCTGATGTACGCGCGCATCAAGGGCCACCCCTCGACCCGCGAGCTCTACTCGACCCGCCTGATCGCCGAAGGCGTCGCGACGCAGGGCGACGTCGATGCCTGGATCAAGGAATTCGACGACTTCCTCGACGCCGAGTTCGAGGGCGGCAAGACCTACAAGGCCGACAAGGCCGACTGGCTGGACGGCAAGTGGGCGGGCCTGACCCTGCCCGGCGACGAAGAGCGCAAGGGCAAGACCGGCGTCTCGCTGCAGAAGCTGAGCGACCTTGGCCGCAAGATTACGTCCTTCCCGGACAGCGTCGATGTCCACAAGACCGTAAAGCGCATGGTCGAGAACCGCCGCGCCGCCATCGACGCCGGCGAGGGCATCGACTGGGCCCTGGCCGAGCACCTGGCATTCGCAACCCTGCTCGACGAAGGCTATCCGGTTCGCCTGTCCGGCCAGGACAGCGTCCGCGGCACCTTCACCCAGCGCCACTCCGACCTGATCGATCAGACCACGGAAGAACACTACACCCCGCTGAACAACCTGCGTCCCGGCCAGGCCCACTACGAGGTCATCGACAGCCTGCTGTCGGAAGAGGCGGTGCTCGGCTTCGAGTACGGCTTCAGCCTGGCCGACCCCAACACCCTGACCCTCTGGGAAGCCCAGTTCGGCGACTTCGTGAACGGCGCCCAGGTGGTCATCGACCAGTTCATCAGCTCGGGCGAACGCAAGTGGCTGCGGATGAGCGGCCTCGTCATGCTGCTGCCCCACGGCTACGAGGGCCAGGGCCCCGAGCACAGCTCGGCCCGCCTGGAGCGGTTCCTGCAGTCCTGCGCCGAGGACAACATGCAGATCGTCAACTGCTCGACCCCGGCCAACTACTTCCACGCCCTGCGTCGCCAGATGCACCGGGAGTTCCGCAAGCCCCTGGTGGTCATGGCTCCCAAGAGCCTGCTGCGCCACAAGAAGGCAGTGTCGAACCTGGCGGACCTCGGACCGGACGGCAGCTTCCACCGGGTGATGATCGACGGGGCCGAGGCCGGCTGCGACGTCGGCGACGTCACCCTCAAGCCCGACGCCAAGATCACCCGCGTCATCGCCTGCTCGGGCAAGGTCTACTTCGACCTTGTCGAGGCTCGGGCCAAGTCCGGGCGTGATGATGTCTACATCATGCGCATCGAACAGTTCTATCCCTGGCCTATGAAGTCGGTGATGCAGCTGCTTCAGCGCTTCCCGAACGCCGAGCTTATGTGGGTTCAGGAAGAGCCCAAGAACATGGGCGGCTGGACCTTCGTCGATCCCTGGCTCGAACTCACCCTCGAGCGCATGAAGATCAAGGCCAAGCGGGCCCGCTACGTCGGCCGCCCGGCCAGCGCCTCCACCGCCGCCGGCATGATGAGCCGGCACATGAAGGAACTTGAAGCGTTCCTCAACGATGCCTTCGCCTAAGGGCGCTTTCGCCTAACCAGACCGATGCCGGCTCCCCCCGGCGACAGACCGAACAGACAGACGAGCAAAGATCTATGGCCGACATCATGACCCCCGCCCTCGGTGAATCCGTCAGCGAAGCGACGGTCGCCAGCTGGAAGAAGAAGCCGGGCGAGGCTGTGAAGAAGGACGAGATCATCGTTGAGCTGGAAACCGACAAGGTCAGCCTCGAGGTCGCCAGCCCCGCCGACGGCGTGCTGGAAAGCATCGCCGCCAATGACGGCGACACGGTCGTCCCCGGCGCCCTGCTCGGCGTCGTGACCGCCGGCGGCGCTGCCGCTGCGCCGAAAGCCGAAGCCCCCAAGGCGGAAACCGCGTCCGCACCCAAGTTTGAAGCGCCCAAGGCCGCGCCTGCTCCGGCCGCCCCGGTCGCCGACGACAAGCCGCTGGCCCCCAGCGTGCAGCGCATCGTCTCGGAAACCGGCCTGGACGCCAGGTCCGTCGCCGGCACCGGCAAGGACGGCCGCATCACCAAGGGCGACGCCCTGGCAGCCCTCGACGCCCGCGCCGTCGCCCCGGCCGCGCCCGCCGCTCCGGCCCCGGCCCGCGCCATCCACGAGCGCGAGGAGCGGGTGAAGATGACCCGCCTGCGCCAGACCATCGCCCGCCGGCTGAAGGAGGCGCAGAACAACGCCGCCATGCTGACCACCTTCAACGAGGTGGACATGAGCGCGGTCATGGCCCTGCGCAATCAGTACAAGGACACCTTCGAGAAGACCCACGGCGTGAAGCTGGGCTTCATGAGCTTCTTCGTCCGCGCCTGCGTCGCGGCCCTGAAAGCCATCCCGGACGTCAACGCTGAGATCGACGGCCAGGACCTGATCTACAAGAACCACTACGACATCGGCGTCGCCGTCGGCACCGAGAAGGGCCTGGTGGTTCCGGTCGTCCGTGACGCCGACGCCATGTCCCTCGCCGGAATCGAGAAGGCCATCGGCGCCCTCGGCAAGAAGGCCCGTGACGGTCAGCTGTCGATCGACGACATGCAGGGCGGCACCTTCACCATCTCCAATGGCGGGGTCTACGGCTCGCTGATGTCGACGCCGATCCTCAACGCCCCGCAGTCGGGCATCCTGGGCATGCACAAGATCCAGGAGCGGCCGATGGTCGTGAACGGCCAGATCGTCATCCGCCCGATGATGTACCTCGCCCTGTCGTACGACCACCGCGTCGTCGACGGCCAGGGCGCCGTGACCTTCCTGGTCAAGGTCAAGGAAGCCATCGAGGACCCGCAGCGCCTGCTGCTGGACGTCTGATCGATCACCCGGCATGCTCACAGGCATGTCGGGGCCACCCAAGATCACGGATCATCGCCGGCCCATCGTTGAGCCGGGCGGCTTTGTCTGGCCCTGGTCACAGGGCGGGAAGGATCTCGATATCGGCCAGTCGGCGATGACGCCGGGCGTCACGTTCAGCGCGCCGACCATCGAGATCGGCCCTGAGAAGAAGGCGCGTCGACCGATCAAGCGGTCGCCGGCCTTCCAGGCGGCCCGCCGCCCCGGCATTCTCAACGGCCTGGTCCCGCCGTTGATCGGCCTTCTGGCCGTGTTCCATGCCGCGCCTCATGTCGGCGACTTCATCGGCCTGGCCGACCTGCTCTTCAGCTTCGCGGGCAGCCTGCCGTTCGGCGAGCTGCTCGCCCCTGCCGCCCAGGCCTGGAGCTTCGAGCCCGACTGGGTGTGGGGCGGCGCCCTGGCCCTGCGGGTCATGGCCATGAACGCCGCCAAGACATCGGTGATCGGCGCGCTAACCCTGGCTGTGGCGGCCTTCCTGCTCGAAGCCGGGGCCTGGGTCGTTCTGGGCTCCAGTCGCGAGGGCCAGGGGCCGCTGGCCAGCCTGCTGCTGGTTGAGGGCGCCCTTCTGCTGGGTCCTCTGGTCCTGCTCTGGCTCTTCGACCGCCAGCAGCGACGCCAGGCGGTCTGACGCGCGACGGCAGGCCATTATCGTTGACGCGACCTTGGAGCGGGATCCGATTTGATGGAATCAAATCGGCCGCTCCAAGCTCTCGTGGGCGCGCGTTTGATCCGGCAAACGGTTCCCGCCTGTCGGAACGCGCCTGAAACTCAGTCCGTCTCCCGGCGGCCCAGAAACAGCTCATGAGCGACGCTGGCGCATTCGCAGGCCACCGTCTTCAGCCCGGCGACGTCCAGGATTTCAAGGGCCCCGCGGCTGTAGCGGATAAGGCCGCGCTCCTTGAAGTCCGAGGCCATGGCGCTGATCGTGGTGCGCTGAACACCGGTCATCACGGCCATGTATTCCTGGGTCAGGGAAAAAGCCCGGGTGCCGGTGCGGTCGGCCGTCATCAGCAGCCAGCGAGCCAGCCGCTGCTCGGCGTTGTGCAGCACATTGCAGGCGACGAACTGCTGGGTCTGGGCCGCGTCGGCCAGGGCATGGCGAAACAGCAGCTGGGCGAAGGCCGGGCTGGCCTCGAGCTGCCGACGGAAATCTTCGGCCGGCAGTCGGAAAGCGCTGCCCGCGATCTGGGCGAAGACGCGATGATACGACGGTGCGCCGCCCGCCGCGTCGAGAAGGCCGGCGCCGCCCTCACGGCCAATGGTGTTGCTTTCAATGAACCGGCCATCGCGCATGACAGTGACGACGGACAGGACGGCGGAACTGGGGAAGTAGACATGCGTGACCACCCCGCCCTTGGGGAAAACCACCTCGCCACGTTGTAACGACACCTCGCTGAGCTGAGGCGCGAGTGTTTCCAGGTCGGCTCTACCGATAGCCGAAAGCAAAAAGTTTCTAAATTCCACGCAGGGACCCCAACAATGCAGGGCTTTTTCTAAACCCGCCCGGTGAGCGCGTCCCGCGATTTTTTCCGTATGTTTTCCGGTTTACTCCAGAGTACTTCCAACGACTAAGGCGGTCAAGTTCGTATGTTATATGTCGACAGTTGGCATTATGAACGCGCCGCCCGGATTACTGGTGAACCTGTCAATGGGCGCCCCGCGTCCTCCTGACCTGAAAGGGTGACCTTCCAGCAACGCTGGTGCATGCTGTCCCAGCGGAAGGGCCGGGGGCGGCATGGGCGACCATCACAACGATCCGATCATCGGCGGGCCGGAGCCGTCGGGCCCCGCCGTCTGGTGGCGCAACCTGGTCTCGGCGTTCAAGGCCATGCGGGCGCGGGCCGTCGCCAAGCCGCCAAACCGGCGCAAAGCCAAAGCCGAGCCCGTCGCGCCTGCCGCGAAGGCGGTCAAGGCCCGGCGCGCCGTGCATGGACCGCCTTTCGTCTGGCTGGCGCCGGTGTTCCTTGTCTTCGCCATCGCCTACGCCCTGCCACAGCTGGCCGAGTTTCTGCAGCCGCAGGCCCCTCGCAGCATGATCAAGGCGCTGGTCGCCTTCCTGCCCGGCTTCGCCGCGCCGCTTGAGGCGATGATGGCCGGCTGGCTTTGGGCGCCCCTGTGGCTGACCCTGCTGGCGCTGGCCCTGCGTCTGCGGGCCGTGTGGGTGACGCATCTGGCCATCCTCGACGCCGTCGGCTGGTCGATGGCGGCCCTGGTGGTCGAGGGCGGCGCCTGGCTGCTCTGGGGCCGCAAGGTGCTGGAGCAGGGCGGCTTCAGCCCGGCCGAACGCGACGGGGTCTGGCAGCTGATGGTCGGGGAAATCGTCTTTCTGTTCCTGACCGCCGTGCTCTTCGGCCCCTACAGCCGGCCGCGCCGTGACCTGCTCAAGCAGTAGCCCGTGAGCAAGGCGCCCCTGTTCGCATGACGCTTTCGGTTCTGGCTCGCTTCCATACGCAATCCGACGCCCAGGTCGCCGCCTCGGCGCTGCGCTCGGCAGGGCTCAACGCCCTGGTCTTCGACGAGCACTACGGCGGCGTCGACTGGGTCGCCCAGTCGGCGCTGGGCGGCTACCGCGTCATGCTGCCGACGGAGGACCTGGCCGACGGCCGCGCGATCCTGGCCGTCGCGGCCGAATGCCCGCCCGACCCGGATGCAGAGCCACCCGCGACCGGTTCGGTCCCGGCCAGCGTCCTGGCGCTGGTGGTCGGGACGATGGCAGGCTTTGAAGCCGGCTGGCTCATGGTCGGACTCCGCAAGCGCCTCTGGCCGCAGCCGGCGGCCTGGGCAATGGGCTTCCTGCTGGCGACCAGTGTCTTCGTAATCGCCGGCCTGGTCTGGCTGCTGCTCTGGAACCTCGTTATCAACCCGCCATGACTACCCAGGACCAACTCGAGCTACTGGCCTTCGTCGCGCGCCTGCTGGGCGGCTGGTACGTCTTCGCCGGAGCGGTGGCGCTGAACGCCTGGCGGATGAACGCCTTCATGGACCGGGCGCTGGAAAAGCTGACCCTGGAGGCGACCGACCGTATCGAGACCCTGCGCGGCTGGACCATCTTCGGCGTCGGGGCCCTGACCCTGATGTCGGGCATGTTCCTGATCCTGCTCAGCCCCCTGGCGCCGCCCGCCTTCATGGCCTGCTGCGCCCTGCAGGGGGCCTATTTCGCCTGGGCGCGCACGAACCTGCCGCCGAAGGACGAGGCCAGCCGGCGCGGTCGGCGCGCCTCCACCAACGCTTTCCTGATGTACCTTGGGTCCAGCGGCTTCGTTCTGGGGTGCAATATGGTCGGTTTGTTCCGCTGATCAGCGGGTTAAGCCTCGAAAAACCGGTCGCGATGGGCCATATGCAGCGCACACTCACACGAAGGATTTGCGGCTGATGGCCCAGTACGACGTCGTCATCATCGGGGGCGGACCCGGCGGCTACAACGCGGCGATCCGCGCCGGACAGCTGGGCCTGAAAGTCGCCATCGTCGAAGGTCGCGGCAAGCTGGGCGGCACCTGCCTGAACGTCGGCTGCATGCCGTCCAAGGCCCTGCTGCACGCTTCCGAACTCTACGAACTGGCGAACAAGGACTTCGCCAAACTGGGCATCGAGGTCACCCCGACGCTCAACCTGCCCCAGATGATGGCCCAGAAGGCCGAGAGCGTCGAAGCCCTGACCAAGGGCGTCGAGTTCCTGATGAAGAAGAACAAGGCCGACTATGTGAAGGGCTGGGGCCG
>JBILYE010000198.1:0-6839 GCA_044377925.1 Caulobacter sp.
TTCACCGACCGCACCGACCGCGAGTTCGGCGGCCGGGCGTGGTTCGTGGGGCTGACGTACAGCTTCGGGGCGACGCCGAAGCGGGAACGCGACCCGCAGTTCGACTTCTCGGCGCCAACGACGGGGGGGTAGGGCGACCACATCAAGGTCGTCGCAAGGGCCTGCATGTGGCCCGGAGCTGTCAGGCGTAACCCAGCCAGCCGCGCCAGGCCATTGCGAGGTAGAACAGTTCGATCGCCTCAAAGCCGGCCTCGCGGAGGAGGGCTTCGTTGCGCGCCGGGGCGACGATGGTGGTGCTCGTGTCCATCATGGCCCGCGCGCCGGCCACCGTCGCCGGATCGACCCCGGAGGCGCGGGCATAGGCGGCGTAGCGGTCCAGGCGCAACGCGCGATCAGGCGCCGCAAGGTCGATGCACTGGTCGGCCAGGACGAACGGTGCGCCAGGCTTGAGGCGGCGGCGGACCTCGCGCAGCAGATCGAGCTTGGCGCCGTCATCCGGGACCAGCCCCATAACGAGGATACAGGTTGCCGCGTCGAACGGACCCGCCGGGGCGTCGGCGACCACACCCTGGATCAACTGCAGACGATCCCCCGCCGCCGGCCCCGCTGTTTCCCGCGCAAGCTCAAGCATGGCGGCGGAGGGGTCCACCCCGACAAACCGCCAGGTTTTCGAGGCTGTCGCCAGATACCGCGTCTCAAGGCCGCCGCCGGCCCCGACGACCAGCACCTGTCCATCGTCAGGCATCCGCTCGGCCAACAGGACGCCCGCCATCTGCAGAAAACCCGCATGCCCTGGTGTAAAGGCGGGCGGCCCGTTGCTGAGGTAGCGGTCTACATTCGCACGGAGGTGGAAGTCGAATTTCGGGAGGTCAGACATCGGCTGTCCTTGAGATCGGCGCCCAGCGGGCGGCGAAGGAAAAAAGAGGGGGTCTTTTTGGGCGATTACCCGACCCGCTCGACGATCCGGCCCTTGGCGTCTTCCAAAACGAAGAACAGACCTTTCTCGCCGTCGTTGGCCAGGCGCAGGACGCCGGTCACCTCAACCAGATGGTAGCCGGCGGTGATCGCCCGGCGAAGGCGGACCTCGACCACTTCGTTGGGCTGTGCGGGCGGATGGAAGAAGCAGACCGGCGTGTAGGGCGAGATCAGGAAATGTCGGGTCCGCTCGTCTGCCGCCAGCGGCAACATGTATCCCCGCAGTTTGATGCGCGTTCCGGCGAGCCGCCTGACCGCGTCCGTGTGCGCCGCCCGATAAAGCTGAGATCGCTCGTCGATCGATATCCTCGTTGTGCGCAGGGTGTCCCAGTGTCCGCCGCGAACCATCGGCAACCCAAGCTGCGCCTGGCGCTCGAGGGCCATCTCCTGGGCCATGGGATCAGGCTCGGCGGTCCCGATTTCGTCCGCCCGGCTCAGCGGGATCTGATCGAAGGCCAGAGGGGGCGGCTGGACGGCGACTGATTCCTGCGGTCCAGGCTCCGGCGCTCTGGGCGCCGGGCCGCAGGCGCCCAGCGACAGGAGCACGACGATGGAGGCAAAACGGTTCATGCGGTGACTCCCGAAAGGTCCCGCGCCGGGTCGGACCGGCTGGCGATCCAGGACGGTACGAACGCGGCCGCCAGGGCGAGCCCGACAGCGGCGAGAAGGGCCAGCAGCTCGAGCGCTCCGATCGGCGGCAGGGCAAGGCCTATCGACGAGGCCGTCGCTCCAGCGCCGAGAGACAACAGAAGGCGCGCTCCGGCGATACCAAGACCGCCGCCGACCAGCCCCAGAAGCAGCGCCTCGGCGGTAAGGAGCAGGAAGACCCGGCCTGGCGACAGGCCGAGCGCCCTCAAGAGAGCGATGTCCCGCCTGCGCCGCGCGAGGGCCCCGATCAACCCCACAAGAAAGCCTGCCGCCGCCAAGGCCAGCAGCAGGCCGCCGAGGGCGCGGAGGAGTTGGACGCCCGGCCCCAGCAACGAGAACAGCCTGGCCATCTCCACCGGAGGCGCGGCGGCCTGGAGGTCGGGGGTCGCCCTCACCTGGGCAGGAAGAGTCACGGCGCCCATGGTCGAACGATACCGGACGAGCAGCGCGGTCACCTGCCGCTCGGCGATGGACGTCGCCTGGTCTTCGTCATGATGGTGGTCGTGGTCCTCCACGGCGGGCTCGCGGTCGCCATGGACCGCCCAGACGCTGGCCATATCCACAAGGATCAAGCGGTCAATCACCGAACCTGTCGGCGCAAGGACACCGACCACCTTGTACGGGGCATGGTCATGCCTCTGGCCGCTGCCCATCAGGCCGTGCGATCCGATGAAGGTCTTGCCGATACGCAGATCCAGACGGTGGGCGGTCTCTGAGCCGACCACGGCTTCCATCGACCTTGTCCACAGTCTTCCGTCGGCCAGCCTGCCGCCATAGAACCGGAAATAGTCCGGCGTCGTGCCGACGATCCGTGCGCCGGCATAGCTGTCGCCCATCGATACCGGGGCAGACAGCTTGACCAAGGGGCTGCGAGCGATCCTTTCGGCCTCGGCGAGCGGAATGTTGCCGGTCGGCGCGTCCAACTGCAGCACCGCCGACAACACCAGCTGAAGCGGGCTGCCCTTGGCTCCGACCACCAGGTCGACGCCGGCCAGATCACGCGTCAGGCGAGCCTGCGCCGCTCGCTCCGCCTGGATCAGGGCCAGGACCACGGTCAGCCCGATCGCCAGGGTCACGGCGTGAAGGCCCCAGGACAGTGGGCGCCGGCGAATGAAGGCGAATAGGAGCTTCCAGGTGGTCAAGAAACGGGCTCCGTTTCCACGACCGCCAGCCCGCGATGGCGAAGACGACCGTCATGCGTGGCGATGACCAGAGCCGCTCCGGTCTCCCGCGCCGCCTGGAGGAGAATCGAAAGGGTCGTCTCGCAGGTCTGGTCATCCAGACTGGCGGTCGGTTCGTCCGCCAGGATCAACCGGGGGCGCAGCAGCATCGCCCGGGCGACGGCTACACGCTGCGCCTGTCCACGGCTCAACTGCTCGGCGGGGCGATGAGCGAGTTCCGCAAGCCCGGCGGAGTCCAGCAGCGCCCGGGCGCGTCCTGCGTCTGGCGCGAGCCCTGCGGCAAACGGCGCCAGCAGCACATTGTCCAGAGCCGAAAGGCCGGCAACAAGATGCAGGTCCTGAAAGACAAAGCCCATGGCGCGCGCCCTCAGACGGTCCCTGCCCCGGCGGTCCAACCCCGTCAGGTCGATGTCGCCAAGCCAGGCCTGTCCGCTGTGCATCGACGCCAGGCCCGCCAGCGCCAGGAGGACGGTGGTCTTGCCGGCGCCGGAGGGGCCGACGACCAGCACCGTTTCGCCCGGCGCGGCTGCGAGCCGTTCAATACGGGCGATCGGCCCCCCACCCCGACCGACGACGAGGTCTTCGAGGCGCAACATCTCAGGCAGCTCCCGCCGTCGCCTTGAACACGCCTGCCTCGCCGCACGGGCCCTCGCTCTCCGTGCAGGCTTCGCAAAGCAAGGCGCCAACCGCGGGGGGCCGAGACGGCCGGGCGATGTACCCATGTCGCCGATCCAGGCGCACGATCAGACCCGCTTGCCAGAGCCGGCGAAGAATCCGTCCGACTGCGCCGGGCGAAATCGCCGTCTCCGTGGCCTCACCGACAAGGCCGCAGATGCGGCGCGCGGTCATCGGCAGGCCATCCAGGATCAGCACCGCAAGTATGACAACGTAGCGAGGCGGTAGGTTGAGGCCTTCGGCCGCGCACCGCTGCAACGCTGCCTGCAGGGACGCCAGACCGGGGGACAGGTCGTCCGTCACGCCGCCTGAGCCCCCGTGCCCCATTTGGGAAACGGATCGGCCAGCCTGGCCCAGGCCTTTGGGCCCCGGCGGTACTCTTCCGGCGTCAGCAGCGCCGTGTTCAGCAGGGCGGTCAGGGCGGCCTGGTCCATGTCCTTGCCGATCAGCACGATCTCCTGCCGGCGGTCGCCGTGCGGCGCCGCCCAGACCTTGGACAGGAAGGCGCGGCTTTCCGGGTCCTGGGGGCGGCGCTCGGGCGGGAAGGCCGCCCACCAGTAGCCGCCCCACTCATGGGTGGAGGCGGCCCCTGCCTGGCTCCAGGAGCCGACAAGGTTCATGCGGCTGGCCAGCCAGAAGAAGCCCTTGGACCGCCAGACCCCCGGCCACTCGCTGTCCAGAACCTGCTTCAGCCGGGTCGGATGAAAGGGGCGACGGGCGCGGTAGACGAAGCTGGAGACGCCATACTCTTCCGTCTCCGGCGTCTTGCCGAACTCCAGCGCCTGGCGCCAGCCGGGCGCGCTCTGGGCCCGTTCCATGTCGAACAGGCCGGTGTCGAGGATCTGGCCCAGCGGAACCTCGCCCCGGATGGCGTGGACGATCCGGGCCAGGGGGTTGAGCTGTCTGCAGATGGCCTCAACCACCCCCAGCTCCGCCGCCGTCACCAGGTCGGTCTTGCTGAGCACCAGCACGTCGGCGAACTCGATCTGGTCGACCAGCAGGTCGACGACCGTCCGCCCGTCCTCCTCGCCCAGGCTCTCGCCGCGATCGGCCAGAAAGTCGGAACTGCCGTAGTCGCGGTGGAAGTTGAAGGCGTCGACCACGGTCACCATGGTGTCCAGCCGCGAAACGTCCCTCAGGCTCTCGCCATCCTCGGCGATGAAGTCGAAGGTCGCGGCCACCGGCATCGGCTCGGAGATGCCCGTGCTCTCGATCAGCAGATAGTCAAACCGCCCCTCGCCGGCCAGCCGGCGCACCTCGGCCAGCAGGTCCTCGCGCAGGGTGCAGCAGATGCAGCCGTTCGACATCTCGACCAGCCGCTCCTCGGTCCGCGACAGGTCGCCGCCGCCCTGCCGGACCAGCGCCGCGTCGATGTTCACCTCGCTCATGTCGTTGACGATCACCGCCACGCGCCGCCCCTCGCGGTTGCGCAGAACATGGTTGAGCAGGGTCGTCTTCCCGGCCCCGAGAAAGCCGGACAGCACGGTAACCGGAAGCTGAGCCACGAAAACCTCGCCACAAACCTTGATGTTATGTTATACTATAACATATATCGGGTTCCGCAACCCTGTGAGTGAGTTCATGGCCAACGCCTCCGCCTTCGTCCGGCTTCTGGACGCTTCAGCTGTCGGGCTGTCCGGCCTCTGTCTGGCGCACTGTCTCGCCCTCCCCTTAGCGGTGGCTTTCCTGCCAGTTCTGGGAAGCTGGGCGGAGACCGAGTGGGTGCACCTGGCCTTTCTCGGCGCGGCTGTGCCGATCTCGATCGCCTCGCTGGTCCGGTCGGGCGGCTGGAACGCCCCCGCCGTGCTGGGCCTTGCCCTGATAGGAATTGGTCTTCTGGCGAGCGGCGTTTGGCTCGCCAGAAGCGAGGACGCCGAACTGGCGATGACGGTGGCCGGCGGTCTCGCGCTGGCCACGGCTCACAGTCTCAACTGGCATCGGCTCAGCCACCGCCACTAGGACCGATTGCGGCGCCAGTGCACGAGTTCCAGCCTGGGGCCCACGCTTGCGCGGTTTTCGATCCCGCCCGGCTTCGGCCTCCAGCCGGGCCAGGACGTCCATCGTTCCGAGCGGGCGCCCCCGTCCAAACCAACCCTACCGCGCCCGCACCACCTGCACCGCCACCTCGTTCCGCCGCTGCGACGGCAGCCGCCACGGCGGGTCATAGAACCAGGCCACGGGCTCGCCTTCAGCGCGCCAGCCGCTGCCGTCCAGCCGCCGCAGCAGTTCGGCCTTTCGCTCACTCACCGCCTTGTCGCCCGTGCTGCCGGAAAAGCGCAGGACGGCGTAGGTTTCCGGCGCCAGCGCCACCAGCCGCACGGACGGGTCCTTGGGGACCGGCAGGGTGTCGAGGGTGTACTGGCTCGGCATGATGAACTGGATGCGCCAGGCGCCCGCGCCGTCCGGCGTCTGGCCGACCGGCGCGGTCATGGCGATCTTCTCCGAGGCTTTGGCGCGCTGCTCCGAGGCCTGGGCGACGGGGGCGGTCATGGCGATCGAGGTGCGGGTGGTGTTGCCGCCGAAGATGTAGCCGGCCAGCCGGCCGAACCCGTCGTTGCGCGCCTTCTCGTCGCGGCCGGTGACGGTCGTCTCGGCGGCGATCCGCTGTCCGTACTGGCGGACCTCAAGCCCCGCCGGCGAGCCCAGCACGGTGAAGGCCGGCTCCTCGACGCGCTCGCGGGCGGCGGCGCCCGAGAACAGTCCGGTGAAAAGGGAAAGGGCGATCGCGGTCACCACCAGCTTCATGTCGGTCTTCCTGCTCCGTCGTGATCGGCGGCCAGGAGAGCGATCTGGATCAAACGCGGCGCGGATCAAGCCGTTGCGCGCCGCGGCGGCAAGGCCCGCCGGGCCGGGCCGGCGATCCGGCGTGGGGGCCGCCCCCTACGCCCGCTTCGCCGCCTTCTGGGCCCTCGCCCGCTGCACGATCTCCGCCTCGGGCCGGTCGAGCAGGTCCTGCACGCCGATGTCGTACCCCTCCTCGCGGCCCAGCATCTGCAGATCGCACTGGCGCAGGTAGCGGGCCAGGGCCAGGGACTTGTCGACCAGTTTCAGGCGGGTGATCCGGGTGGTGGCGCCTGACGGGTCGGTGCGTTCGATGTGGGTGAGTTCGCGGATGGCGCTGGCGCGGCATCGTTGCAGGCGGGAGAGATCGACCTCCAGCGCGCCGTCCGGGCGGACGACGGCGAAGTCGAGGACATTGGCGAAGGCCAGGCGGCGCAGCTCGTCCATGGCGGCGCGCTCTGCGTGCTCGAGCTGGCCTGAGGGCGGGTCCGGCACGGCCAGCAGGGTCTGGACGCGCGGATCGCGCAGCAGCTTGTAGCCGCTCCAGCGGGCGGCGGCGGGGGCATAGCCGGCCCGGCG
>JBILYE010000199.1:0-6825 GCA_044377925.1 Caulobacter sp.
CGAGCAGTGGGAGACACTGGAAGACCTGCCCCAGGGCGCCCGCCTCGGCACCGCCTCCCTGCGCCGCGCCGCCCAGTGCCTGGCCGCCCGGCCGGACCTTCAGATCATCATGTTGCGCGGCAACGTCGACACCCGCCTGGCCAAGCTGGCCAATGGCGAGGCCGACGCCATCCTGCTGGCCGCCTCCGGCCTCAACCGCCTGGGCCTCGGCAGTGTCGTGAAAAGCTTCCTGGACCCGGTCATCAACCCGCCGGCCCCCGGCCAGGGCGCCCTGGCCATCCAGACCCGCGAGGCCGACATCGGCGCCGACTGGCTCGCCGCCGTCCGTGACCCCGCCACCGTTCTCACCGTCGCCGCCGAACGCGGCGCCCTGGCCGCCCTCGAGGGCAGCTGCCGCACCGCCATCGGCGCCCACGCCCTGCTGAACGACCGCCACCTCACCCTGATCGTCGAAGCCCTGACCCCCGACGGCTCCGCCCGCTTCCGCAAGGAAGGCGGCGTCATGCTGCCGGAGGACGGCGCCGAGGCGGCGGCCCGGGCGCTGGGGCGCGAACTGGGCGACGCGGTGCGGCTGGAGGGCGGCGACGCCATCGTGCTGCACGAGTAAGGCACCCCCACCCCTCAGCCCCCTCCCACCCGCTCCTCCCGGCGAACGCCGGGACCCATTTTGCAGGGCTCCGCTGCCTGAAATGCGGGCCTTCAAGGCACGGCGACGTGTGGTGGTCGGGTTCGTCACAGACGCGCTTGGAAGCGAGGATGGCCTTGAGCGAGTAGAGCCCCCGAAGCCCAAGGAGACGGTGAAGATGGCGGCGAGGGCGCCGACCGGAATCGGACGCTTGTAATGACGGCTACGGGTGGAAACCGGACCGTAGTACCGGCTCCTTCGCGTCCACGATTGGCCATGAACTGCGATACATGTATCGTGCGATTATCGGACCATCGAAGGGTTTACGGTCAATCAGGTGACGACAGACGATCAGGCCAATCGCGCGCTACGCCCTGCAGTTATTCTGTGGGCGTTTTCCGGCCTCATTGGCATCCCTGCCGCGGTCTATTTCGACCTGCTGGGTGGCTGGCGCTGGCCACCGTACAATGCAATCTACGATCAGATGATCGTGAGCGTATATTTCGCGCTGGGTGTTTGTGCGGCGCGTGCCGTCAAAAACCCCATTCGACACGGCAGTTTCCT
This sequence comes from Caulobacter sp., assembly GCA_044377925.1. GTDB lineage: Bacteria > Pseudomonadota > Alphaproteobacteria > Caulobacterales > Caulobacteraceae > Caulobacter. Next base: position 1,190 of record JBILYE010000199.1, read on the forward strand.
TTGGTTTGTAGCGATCTCGAGTTTCACGCACGGCCTCGTAATGCTGTTTCACGCACTACATGAGCCAGCACACCTTCATCACCTATTCGGCGATGTTTGGATTCTGGCTGGCGGTGTTTCCTTGGCTTGGCCTTTGTGGCGGTCAAGGCGGGCCGATGATGGCGTTTGACGACCTCTCAGGGGGCGATAGTGCCCCCTTTGGGTCGGGATCAGCCATAGGCATCGGACCGAAAAGCGGACGTTCCCAAAACGAAGGGGGCTGGGACCGGAAGTTTCACCGATCTTCTGCTTGGAGGCATGATCGATCTCCGTTAGGCAAACGCGGTGATCCCTCGACGAAATCTGCTTTCAGCGCTGCTGATGACCGGCCTGCTTCCTGGTGCAGCCGACTGTTCGCCAAACCAAAAGCGCGTAGCAGTCGTCGGCGCAGGTATCGCTGGACTTGGTGCGGCGGTCGCGCTCCGCAATTCAGGCTTGCAAGTAGTTGTTGTTGAAGCGCGCAACCGGATAGGTGGCCGCATCCACACCAGCAGGCTTTGGCCAGGCCTGCCTATGGATCTTGGCGCGTCCTGGATCCACGGGACCAATGGCAATCCAGTAACGTCGCTCGCCCAACAGGCGGGAGCGACCCTGGTTGGCACCAGCTATGACAGGACGCTGCTCCACATTGACCCGGCCGCGCTGGCGCTCGGCCTGAGGGGGCGCGGCACGGAAGCTGCGGAAAACATTTTTGCGCGCGCCATGGCATGGGCGGGGAATCAGGAGGCTGACACGTCGGTGCAAGCCGCGCTTGATGCCGTTGCGCCTCGCGGCTCGCTCGATCCGGTCCGGCGGGCGCAGCTCGATTTCCACGTCAGCTCGACCTATGAACAGGAGTATTCGGGAGGGGCCGAGCAGCTGTCGGCATGGTCGCTGTACGAAGACGAGGAATTTGGCGGTGAGGATGCGTTGTTCCCGGGTGGGTACAGCCAGATTGTGACCCACCTTGCCAGGGAACTCGATGTTCGGCTGAACCACATCGTGAAGTCGGTCAGCTTGAGGTCAGGCGGGGTCACGCTTGGGTTTTCTGATGAAACGACGCTCGATGCCGATCATGTTCTCATCACCGTTCCACTTGGCGTCCTGAAGGCGGGCGGGATCGCCTTTGATCCACCGCTTCCCCGAGCAAAACAGCGGGCAATCGAAAAACTTGGCATGGGTTTGCTGAACAAGCATTGGCTACGCTTTGATCGCACGTTCTGGCCCCGGGAATATGATTGGCACGAATTTTTGTCCTGGCGGAAAGGTGAATGGTCCGAGTGGGTAAGCCTCGCAAACGTCAATGATGCGCCTGTCCTGCTTGTATTCAGCGCAGCGGACCACGCCGAGCGGGTCGAACAAATGACTGATCAAGACATAGTGGCCAGCATTATGGGAACGGCGAAGCAGATGTTCGGCAACGACATTCCCGATCCTGTGGAGGCGCAGATCACACGCTGGCGCTCAGATCCATTTTCAGGTGGTTCCTATTCTTTCTACGCGACCGGGTCGGGCGGGTCAGACCGCGAAGAGATCGCCACGAGCGAGGCGAAACGGCTGCACTTTGCCGGGGAAGCGCAGAGCCAACTCTATCCAGGCACCGTGCACGGTGCCTTGTTGAGCGGCCACGACGCGGCCGCACGGATTATCCAGAATATGAAAAGAAAGGAGTGGTGACGAAAAGGTTCGCGATATCTGACCTTTGCGCCGGGGCTGGTGGGCAGGAGTGTTTATTGATTCCCCAAACCGCAATTGGGGCCGGTGGCTAACTGACAAGCGTCCGTTTTGGGTGGATTTTGTTGAAAAAGTCGCCGCGGCGTTCATCGGGCGCGAAAATGAGCAACGTTCTTGCTCGCCGCTCATCTAGCGGGGGGAGCTATTCCGCAGTTCAGTTCGGGCGAGGTAAGACCGACCCCGACTTCGGGACGCACCAGCCTTTTTCAACACAATCGGTTGAAAGCAGTCCTTGCCAGGCTGCCCAGAAGCGGACAGTCACTATCGAACTCCAGGCGCCCACTATTGATGTCGGTCTGGCTGGTGCGGTCTGCCGTCTGCCTTGAAGCCCGAACCTAGGCTGCGCCCCCAAGACTATCTTCATCCGCAAGCATACTCCCGCGCCCCTCAGAACCCCCCAACCATGAGCAGCGCCAGAACCGGCGGCTGCCCCATCTCCACCCGGCGGTGGTTCACGAACGCCGCGCCTTCCACGAGGGCCGTGTACTGCGCCGGGCAGCGCCTGGCGAAGGCGGCGGCCTCGTCGATGCGGAGGGTCAGGAGCGTTCCCCCGGGGACCGGCCGGCTGACCATTCCGGCCTCGGCATCGTCCGCATAGGTCAGGCAATCGATCCAGGCGTCCATGTTGGCGCCGTAGTAGCCGGGGAAACCCAGGCAGTCGGCGAAGACCGCGTGGAAGCTGTCCCAGTCGGTGATGCGGTCGGCGGGCACGGTGATGACGAGGGTCTGCATGGCGGGAGGCTAGCGCAGGCGCGGAGGCCTGTCCGCAGAGGATCGAAACGGGCGGACGCTCCATCCATCCGCCGGCCGTACAGCCGATGAACATGTGGCGATTATAAACTTTGCAAACCAGCCCGCGAGGCTACGGCCCATCGGGTCCGGGCCGGGCTCCGTTCGCGTCGATCAACAGGATGACGGACCGTCCACCAGACTGCCTGCTTCGGCCTCGGCCCTCGATAACGTTTTCATCGCTTGGATCGACGCCGCTACAGCTTGAACGGCTCACCGGGTTCGGAAGGCCGGACGTTCAGTAAATCATCCAGCTGCGGTCCGGGCGACAAGGGGAAGGTTTCTTCCTTGCCGTACCCCTTACAGCCGACCACCACAGGCGCGCTTAAGCCTCCGCCGCGTCCATGGCGGCCTTCGCCGCCGCCATCATCTTGGCGAATGCGCCGCTGCGGATCAGCTCGCGCCGCTCCTCCAGCCCGCGGTGAAGCTCGGCCAGCGTCCTGGCGGCGTGCGCGTTCGTCTGGATCGCCGCCCAGTAGGCGGCGACGTTTGCGTGATCCGGAATGGGGTTCTCCCGGCCGGCGGCCGGCAGGGTGTTCTCGATGAGGAACAGCGCCGGGACCAGGGCGCAGTCGGCCATTGTCAGGCGCCCGCAGCAGGCGAAGCCGTCCGTGCCGATGATCCGGTCCAGGGCCTTGATGTTGCGCAGCACCTGGCCGGCGAGCAGATCGACCACGCCCTCGTTGCGGGTCTGGGCGTAGGACTGACCCGCCAGCATAAACATGTTGTTCATCAGGTAGATGTCGCCGACCCGCGCCAGGGTGCGGATGTGGGCGGTCTCCCGCGGCGTGGCGCCCAGCATCCGCGGCTGCGGATAGATCTCTTCCAGATATTCCGCGATCACTTCCGACTCCGGCATCAGGTCGCCGTCGATATCGAGGACCGGGATACGGCCGATCGGGTTGTCCTTCCGGAACGCCGGCATGCCGAAGGTCGCCGGCCGCTCGAGCACGATATCGGTGATGCCCTTGGCGTAGATCTGCATGCGCACGCGCGCCGAATAGGGGCTCAGGTCTCCGGAATAGAGCTTCATCATCCGGTCTCTCCTCTGGCGCTTGCGGGTCGATGCGCAGGTTGGTCTCACTTTAGCGGCGATCCACAGCCCTTTGCCAAGGCTGTCGCAGGGAGGGCCTCAGAAGCAGGTCCAGACACATCAACCCGCCGGGTCATCCGGTCGATGAATATGTCTAGACATATCCGTTTTCCGCCCTCCAACCCCGCCTCGACCGCTGCGGCGCCCTGAACGGCAGGATGTAGCCTCAACGCCCAACATTACGACCTACTTTCGCAGGCAGTCGGGCTACACCCCGACCTACGCCCCGGCCTACAATCCCGGGCCCCCGGCCAACACGCCGGGCACGCAACCGCCCGTGTTTTCAGGCCCTTGAGACCCAACCCGCCCCTTCCCCCTCGAGCGCGCGGTATAATCGTAGGCCGCTTCGATAAGGGCGGTGGAATCGGGGGTTGATCGGCGGATGCGGAGCGGCCAGCCTGCCGGGGTGCCTGAGCCCGCGCCCCTCGTCTGGATCACCCGCGCCGAACCGGGCGCGTCGGCCACCGCCCGCCGGGTGAAGGCCATGGGATGGACGCCCCTGGTCGCGCCGTTGCTGGAAGCGCGCGCCCTGCCCGCGACGCTCGACCTGAGCGGCATCGCCGCCGTCGCCTTCACCAGCGCCCAGGGCGTTCGCGCCTTCGCGACCCTGACCGGCGCCCGCCTGCCCGCCTTCACGGTCGGCGAGGCCACCGCCGAGGCGGCCCGCGCCGCCGGGTTCGAGACCGTGCGGTCGGCCGACGGCGACGTCGCCGCCCTGGCCGAGCTCATCGCCGGCGCCGATCCCGGCCCCATCCTGCATGCCGGGGCCCTGCATCCGGCCGGCGACCTGACCGGCGACCTGGCGACCCGGGGCCTGGTGGCCCGCGCGGTCGCCCTCTACGACACCCTGCCTGTGCGGCCGGCCGCCGCCCTGGACCGGCTGGGCGAGATCGGCGCCGTCCTGGTCCATTCACCCCGGGCGGCCACCCTGTTGGCCGGGATCCTGGCCGACCGTCCCGCCCCGCCGCCGCGCCTGCTGGCCCTCTCCGACGCCGTCGCCGCGCCCCTCCGGGCCATAGAAAACTCGAAGATCGCCGTCGCCCCGTTTCCCAACGAGACTTCCCTGCTTAATCTGCTTTGAAAGCCGCCAAGGCTGGCCGGAACGATTCGACTCACCGATGACCGCGCAAGACACCGACGACATCACCCCGCCCCGCGATCCGGCCGCCTTCGCCAGGCCCAGGGGACGCGGCATCGGCATCGTCGCCATCATCGCCCTGTGCGTGATCTGCGTCGCGCTGGGCTTCTCCGGAAAGCAGATCGCCGACTGGCTCGCGCCCCGGGAGGCGGCCCAGCCGCAACCCATCGTCGCCGCGCCGCCCGCGCCTGAGCGACCGGCCAGCGCCCCGTCCCTGCCCCTGGCCGGCGCGCCGTCCCTGGCGGGCGCGCCGCCGGCGGCGGCGTCCGACTATGCGGACCTGGAGCTTCGGCTGGCCAATATCGAGGCCGGCCAGCAACGCACCCTGGTCGCCGCCGGCGCCGCCCTGGCCGCCGCCGGCCTGGCCGAGGCGGCCCAGACCTCGCGGCCCTTCGAGGCCGAACTGGCCGCCCTCGAGCGCATCCTGCCCCTGTCGCCCGACGCCCGCGCCCTGCGCCCGATGGCCGAGACGGGCGTACCCAGCCGGGCCGCCCTGGCCGCCGAGTATGCCGACATCGCCGCCCGCGCCTCGACCGCCGCCCGCGAGCCCGGCGAAGGGGCCGGCATCGTCGACCGCGTTCTGCATGCCCTGTCCGGCATCGTCAGCATCCGCCGGATCGACGAGACGACCGGCAACTCGCCCGACGCGGTCCTGGCCCGGGCCGAACAACAGGCCGCCGAAGGCGACCTTGTCGGAGCCCTGTCCACCCTGCGGGCCCTGCCGCCGGTCGCCGCCACGGCGATGGAGGCCTGGAAAGTCCGCGCCCGGCAACGGGTCGCCGTCGACCAGCACCTGGCCAACATCCGCGCCCAGGCGCTGAGCGACCTGGCCGCCGCCAACGGCCCCTCCATCGGGGGCGTCCG
>JBILYE010000018.1:0-25564 GCA_044377925.1 Caulobacter sp.
TGATCTCCACCGAGATGATGCCGCCGAAGCCGCCGGTCATCTGTTTCTTCGCCAGCGCGTGCTGCGGGTGGGATTCCAGGCCCGGGTAGATGACCTTCTCGACGGCCGGATGGGTCTCCAGCCAGCGTGCGATCTTCAGGCCGCTCTCGCAGTGGCGCTGCATGCGCAGGGCCAGGGTCTTCAGGCCGCGCAGGGCCAGGAAGCTGTCGAACGGGCCGGAGATGGCGCCGACGGCGTTCTGCAGGAACTTCATCTGGGCGCCCAGTTCCTCGTTGTCGCCGACGATGGCGACGCCGCCGACCATGTCGGAATGGCCGTTGAGGTATTTGGTCGTCGAATGGGTGACGAGGTCGAAGCCCAGCTCCAGCGGGCGCTGGACATAGGGGCTGGCGAAGGTGTTGTCGGCGACGGTCAGCAGGCCATGCTTCTTCGCCAGGTTCGCCACCGCTTCCAGATCGACCAGCCGCAGGGTCGGGTTGGTCGGGGTCTCTACCCACAGCATCTTCGTCTCGGGCCGGATGGCGGCCTCGATGGCGGCAAGATCGCTCATGTCGACAAAGCTGAACGACAGGCCGGCCGAGCGTTTCTTGACCCGCTCGAACAGACGGTAGCTGCCGCCGTAGAGGTCGTCGGTGGCGATGACGTGGGAGCCGGTGTCCAGGCACTCCATGACCGTCGCGCCGCAGGCCAGGCCGGAGGCGAAGGCGAAGGCCTGGGTCCCGCTCTCAAGGTCGGCGATGCAGCGCTCGAAGGCGAAGCGGGTCGGGTTCTGGCTGCGGGCGTATTCATAGCCCTTGTGCACGCCGGGGCTTTCCTGGGCGTAGGTGCTGGTGGCGTAGATCGGCGGCATCACCGCCCCGGTGGTCGGGTCCGGGCTCTGGCCGGCGTGGATGGTGCGGGTGGCGAAGGCCAGGCGGTTCTTGCCGTCGGTGGTCATGGGCTTGGTTCCGATTGCAGAGGCAGGGTGCGTCCATCGACACGCTTCGCTTCGCGAAGCTACTCAGGATGACGAAGAGCGTGTGTTGCACCCAAGGTCGTCATGCTGAGTAGCGCCCCCAAGGGCGCGTGTCGAAGTACGCAGGGCGTCGGCGGCTTAGGCCGTGCGGCGCAGGTGGTTGATGAGGTCGACGCGGGTGATCAGGCCGAGCAGCTCGTCGCCGTCCATGACCACCGCCACCTCGTCGCGTTCGAAGACGGCGGTCAGCGCCGACATCGGCTGGTGCGATTCCAGGGTCTTGACGTTGCGGGTCATCGCCCCGCCGACCTTGGTGGCGAAGCCTTCAGCGTCATGCGCCTTGGCCACGGCGCTGAGGACGTCGCTCTCGTCGAGGATGCCGACCAGCTTGCCATGATCGACGACCGGCAGCTGGCTGATGTCGGCCGACCGCATGCGGTTGTAGGCCGTCAGCAGGGTGTCGTCAGGACCGATGGTGATGACGCCACCGTCGCTGTAGCGCTTGGCGATCAGGTCGGAGATGTCGCCCCGGGCCTGGCGGTCCTCGAAGCCGTGGGCGCTGACCCAGAGGTCGTTGAACATCTTGGTCAGATACTTGGCGCCGGTGTCGCAGACGATGCTGACCACCCGCTTGGGCTCGGTCTGCTCGCGGCAGTAGCGCAGGGCCGCGGCCAGCAGGGTGCCCGACGAGCTGCCCGCCAGGATGCCTTCCTTCTGCAGCAGTTCGCGGGCCGTCTCGACGCTTTCGCGGTCGCTGATGGCGAAGGCCTTGGAGACCAGATCCATCTGGGCGTTGATCGGGATGAAGTCCTCACCGATGCCCTCGACGATCCAGCTGCCGGCCTCGCCGTAGGTTCCGGTGTTGACGTAGTCGTAGAGGATGGAGCCGACCGGGTCGGCGAGGATCATCTTCGTCTTCGGGCTGTGCTTCTGGAAGTAGCGGCCGAGGCCGGTGAGGGTGCCGCCCGAGCCGACGCCGACGATTACGGCATCGAGGTCGCCCTCCATCTGGGTGAGGATTTCGGGGCCGGTGGTTTCGAAGTGGGCCAGGGGGTTGGCCGGGTTCTCGAACTGGTTGACGTACAGCGATCCGGGCAGGCCCTGGGCAATGGTCTGGGCCATGTCCTGGTAGTATTCGGGGTGGCCCTTGCCGACGTCCGAGCGGGTGATCCGCACATCGACGCCCATGGCCCGCAGGTGGAGGATCTTCTCCCGCGCCATCTTGTCCGGCACGATCAGGATCAGCTTGTAGCCCTTGAGGGTGGCGACCTGCGCCAGGCCAAGGCCCGTGTTTCCGGCCGTGGCCTCGATGATGACGCCGCCGGGCTTCAGGGTCCCGTCCTTCTCGGCCGCCTCGATCATGGCGCGGGCGATGCGGTCCTTGATCGAACCGCCGGGGTTCTGGTTTTCCAGCTTGAGGAACAGGCGGCAGAGGCCGGTGTCGATCTTGGTCACCTCGACCATCGGCGTCATTCCGATCAGGTCGAGCGCCGAGTGCGAGGCGGCGGGCAGGTCAGTCATGGATGCTTCCCGGGAGCGCCGCTTACGCAGCGGCATGATTGTCCCCTGACTAACGCGTCAGGAGGCATGAAGGAAGCATACAGAAGCGTTACAGCGGCAGACCCGTGCGCGAGGCGGCGTCGAGCAGAAAGTCTTCGAGGTCGCCTTCCCCGTAGAGATAGCCATCGACGCCGGCGGCATTGGCCGCCTTCACGTCGGCCGGCTTGTCACCGATCATCAGGGCGCGCTTCGGATCGATGCCGAAATCCTTCAGGGCCCGCAGCACCATGCCGGGGTTGGGCTTGCGGTCGGGATGGTCGGCCTGGCGGTAGCGATCCTCGATGGCGTCCTCATGGAAGGGACAGAAGTAGATGGCGTCGATGCGGGCGCCGGATTCGGCCAGCTGGCGCATCATCTCGGCGTGGAAGCCGTGCATCTGGTCTTCGCTGTAGTAGCCGCGACCGATCCCGGACTGGTTGGTGGCGATCAGCACCAGCCCGCCGGCGGCGTTGACCCGCTTGATCGCGGCCCTGGCCCCGGGAATCCAGACCAGCTTTTCCGGCTCATAGGCATAGCCGTAGTCCTCGTTGAGGACACCGTCGCGGTCGAAGATCACGGCGAAGGGGGCGGACATGGCGGCTATGTAGGATGCTTCGCCGCCCGCCTCCACCGTGATCGCGCGGCAGGGTTCTAGGCCGCCTGACGGCCGCCCGCCAGGAAGTCCATCTTGCCGAGCGGGGCGCCTTCCTTGCGCAGCAGGCCGTAGGCCGTGACCGCGTGGAAGTAGAAGTTCGGAAGCGAGAAGTTGAACAGGAAGTCGCGGCCCGTGAAGGTCATGGCCCCGTTCGGGAACTTCAGCTCGATGGTCGCGTCCTCGCGGCCGTTGACCTGCTCGGGCTTGATCGACTGGACGAAGGCGATGGTCTTCGCCAGCCGGTCGCGCAGTTCGTCGATGGTGGTCTCGGTGTCCGGCATCGAGGGCGGTTCGATGTTCGCCAGACGGGCGGCGCCGCCCTTGGCCGAATCACTGACCATCTGGATCTGGCGGGTCAGGGGATGCATGTCAGGGGCGAGACGCGAGTCCAGCCAGCTGGCGATATTGGGGCCTGCATGGGTAGTCGACTTTTCGAGAATGGCGACAAGGTTGCGCAGGCCGTTGAGGTAGACGGGGATCGAGACGTCGTAGAGTGACAGGGACATGTTCTGGGTTCCTCCCAACTGAGGCGACTGAGATGGGGCGCCCCGGCCCGCGCGCCAAGCCCTATCCGATGAGCTGCCGGGCGATGAGGTTGCGCTGGGTCTCGCTGGTGCCCGAATAGATGCTGGCGGCGCGCAGGCAGAGGTGGCGGGCCATGGCGCGGGCGCCGAGGTCGAGGTCCTCGCCATTGATTCCGATGGCGGCCAGACTGGCCCCGGCCTGGGGGCCGGCCGCCTCCATGGCCAGTTCGCACACCCGCTGGTGCAGTTCGCTGCCGATCAGCTTGAGCATCGAGGGCGTGGCCGCCGCCCCGGCTTCGGCCCGGCCGGTGGGCAGGGCGGCCAGTTCCAGCTGGGCGAAGGCGTCGAGCTCGATCTGAAGGCCGGTCAGGCGGCGGAGGAGGGACGGCTCGATCGACTCGCCGCCGGCGGTGATGGCGTCGGTGGCCCGCCGCAGGCTGCGAGCCACAAGCGCCGAGGGGGTGTTGTTGGAGCGGGCCAGGGTCATCAGCCGCTTGGCCACCGTCCAGCCGTCGTTCTCGGGGCCGACGCGATTTTCCTCCGGCACAAAGACGCCGTCGAAGAAGACCTCGTTGAATTCCCGCTCGCCGGTCAGGTCGAGGATGGGACGCACCGTCAGACCCGGGCTGTCCATGTCGAGCAGCAGGAAGGTCAGTCCCTGCTGACGGCGCTCGAAGTCGCCGGTGCGGACGATGGCGAACATGCGGTTGGAATGGTGGGCGCCGGTGGTCCAGATCTTCGAGCCGGTGACGCGGTAGCCGCCGGGGACCGGCACGGCGCGGGTCGAGATGGCGGCCAGGTCCGAGCCGGCGCCGGGCTCCGAAAAGCCCTGGGCCCAGAGGTCGTCGCCGCGCAGGATGGGCTGGATATAGCGGGCCTGCTGGTCAGGTGTGCCCATCTCGATCAGCAGAGGGCCAAGGCTGCGGATGCCGCCGGCGAACAGCACCGGCGCGTCGTTGGCCACAAGTTCGCGGTCGAACAGGAAGCGCTGGCGGGCGGTCCAGCCGGCGCCGCCCCAGGCCTTTGGCCAGGCGGGGGCCGCCCAGCCGCGCGCGTACAGCCGGCTGTGCCAGAGGCGGCAGGCGGCGATGTCGGAATGGACGCCAAGGGTGTTGCGGCCGGCCTCGCGCAGGTCGGGGGTCAGGGCCTCGTCCAGAAAGGCCCTGACCTGCGCGACAAAGGCGGCCTCGTCGGTCACAGCTGCACCATGTCGAAGTCGGATTTCGGCGTGCCGCAGAGGGGGCAGATCCAGTCGTCCGGGATGTCGGCCCAGCGCGTGCCCGGCGCCAGGCCCTCGGACGGATCGCCCATCTCCTCGTCGTAGAGGTAGCCGCAGGTGCGGCATTGCCAGGTCGAGAAACCGTTCATGGCTAGTGCAGCTTGAAGCGGATCGGCACGGACTTGGGCCCGCAGACGAAGGCGGCGGCCATGCGTTTGGGCGTCCCGTCCAGCTCGATGCTGGCCACCCGCTGCAGCAGCTCCTCCCAGAGGATGCGCATCTCCATCCGCGCCAGATGCTGGCCCAGGCACACATGGGCGCCGTAGCCGAAGGCGACGTGGCGGTTGGGGCTGCGGTCGATGCGGAACTCGAAGGGGGCGTCGAACACCGCCTCGTCCCGGTTGCCGGACGGGTAGGACAGCATCATCCAGTCGCCCTTGGCGATCTTCTGGCCGGCCAGTTCGGTGTCTTCCGTGGCGGTGCGCATGAAGTGTTTCACCGGGGTGACCCAGCGGATCGATTCCTCGATCAGCCCGCCGACCAGCGAGGGATCGTTCTGCAGCCGTTGCCAGAGCTCCGGCCGCTCGGCCAGGGCCCAGAGGGCGCCGGCGGTGGTTGAGGAGGTGGTGTCATGGCCGGCGGTGGCGGCGATGATGTAGTAGCCCATGGCCTCCAGATGGCCGAGCGGCTGGCCGTCGATGGTGCCGTTGGCGATCAGGCTGGCCAGGTCGTCGCGCGGGTTCTCGCGGCGGTCCTGCGTCATGGCGTTGAAATAGGTCATGAAGTCCATGACCACCGACTGGATGGTCTCGACGCCTTCTGTCGCGTCGGTCACCGCCGAGCCGGTGCGGTTGAGGTCCGGGTCGGCGCTGCCGAACAGTTCCTGGGTCAGCTTCAGCATGCGGCCCTCGTCGGTCTCCGGCACGCCGATCAGCTCCATGATCACATGCAGCGGATAGAGGAAGGCGACGTCGCGGGCGAAGTCGCACTGGCCGTCCATGGCGCACATCCGCTCGACGAAACCGCGGGCGATCTCGCGGATGCGGCCCTCCAGCTTGCGCAGGCTCTGCGGCACGAAGGCGCCCTGGGTCAGGTGGCGGTAGGCGCGGTGGTCGGGGTTGTCCATCTGCACCAGGGCGCGGACCAGGTGCGGCGAACCTCCCATCATGGCCCGCACCTGGCGGTCGCCCTCGATCGTGGTCAGGACGGTGGAGCGGTCGCCATTGTGGAAAAGATCGTTCTGGCGCTCGACGGCCTGGATGTCGGCATGGCGGGTGACCACCCAGAAAGGATCGAAGCCCTCCGGCTGGGCCTGGGCCAACGGCGCCTTGGCCCGCAGCCAGGTGAAGGCCTCATCGACGCGGTCCCCATCCGCATAGGCGAAGGGATCGATGATGGTGCGGGCGATGGTGTCGGGAATGAGGGCCATGGTTCCTGTCCTGTCTGGCGCTCTCTACGGTCCGATCCGTCCGACGCCGTTGGAGCAACCATGACGCCTCGGCCGGTGGCGGGGATTGATCTGCATCAACGGCGGGCTGTTGAGCCCTTGGCCGCCGCGTCCTAAGACGGGGCGTGCCAGCCCCGTCCGACATCCTCGACCTGCGCGACCAGCTGAAGGCCTGGCTGTTCGAGGACGCCTTGCCCCTCTGGTGGAATGTCGGGACGGACCATGCGCGCGGCGGCTTCTTCGAGAAACTGACCTTGGCCGGCGAGCCGGTCGCCCTGCCCCGGCGCACGCGGGTGGTGGCCCGGCAGACCTATGTCTTCGCCCAGGCCGGGCGGATGGGCTGGAGTGGACCGTGGCGCGAGGCGGTGGCCCATGGCCTGGCCAGCCTGACGGGGCCGCTGACCCGGCCCGACGGCCTGTTCCGGTTTTCCATCGACGAGGCCGGCGCCCCGGTCGACGACAGCGCCCAGCCCTATGAGCAGGCGTTCGGCCTGCTGGCCCTGTCAGCGGCGCGGCAGGCGCTGGGGCCGGGGCATGGGCTGGAGTCTCTCGCCCAGCGGACGCGGGCGGCGCAGGCGCAGGCGATCGGGCGACCGGACGGCGGGGTGCATGACGACGAGACGCGGGGCGCGCCCCTGCGGGCCAACCCGCTGATGCACCTGTTCGAGGCGGCGCTGGCCTGGCGTGAGGCCGGCGATGACGGCGGCTGGGCGGACCTCTCCAACCGCATCGCCCGGCTGGCGCGGGAGCGGATGATCCAGCCGTCCGGCGCCTTGCCGGAGCTGTTCGACCTGGACTGGAAGCCCTTGCCGGAGGCGCAGGTCGAGCCGGGCCACCAGTTCGAGTGGGGCTTCCTGCTGCTGCGCCATGCGGTCCTGGCCGACAACGACGCCTCTCGTCAGGCGGCGCGGGGGCTGATCGCCAGCGCTGAACACAACGGAGTCGAGCCGCAGCGCGGCGTCGCCGTGGCGGCTCTGGGCCAGGGAATGGACCCCACAGACCTCACCGCCCGCCTCTGGCCTCAGACCGAGCGCACCCGGGCCGGGGCCCTGTGGGCCGCCATCGATCCGGCGCTGGCCTGGCCGATCGCCGCGCAGGGCGCGCACAGCCTCTTGCGTTATCTCGCCACGCCTCGCCCGGGCCTTTGGTTCGAGAACATGGAAGTCGACGGATCCTTCCGTGACGAGCCATCCCCCGCCTCCTCGCTCTATCACATCGTCGGGGCCATCCAGGCCCTGGATGAAGCTTGTCTGAAAGCGTCATCATGATCGCTCGTTTGCGCCTCATGCCCCCGGTCCTTAAGTCCGCAGGCGAAGGGGCCCCCCGGCCGTTCGGGGTCGGGTCTTCGACAGGATCAGTTTCGTGGGCCTTCTGGCGTCATCACTTCCCCTTGTCGCGGGTGCAGCCGTGAACAGCCTGCTCACCTCCGCACGCCTGACCCATCTGCAGCGGCTGGAGGCCGAGAGCATCCACATCATGCGCGAGGTCGTGTCCGAGACCGAGCGGCCGGTGATGCTCTACTCGATCGGCAAGGACAGCGCGGTGATGCTGCACCTGGCCGCCAAGGCCTTCTATCCCTCCAAGCCGCCCTTCCCGCTGCTGCACGTCGACACCACCTGGAAGTTCCAGGCCATGTACGAGATGCGCGAGCGCATGGCCAAGGAGCTGGGCTTCGATCTGCTGGTCCACAAGAATCCGGAGGCCGAGGCGGCCGGCATCAACCCCTTCGACCACGGCAGCGCCACCCACACCGACCTGTGGAAGACCGAGGGCCTCAAGCAGGCGCTGGACAAGTACGGCTTCGACGCGGCCTTCGGCGGGGCCCGCCGCGACGAGGAAAAGAGCCGGGCCAAGGAGCGGGTGTTCAGCTTCCGCTCGGCCGGCCACCGCTGGGACCCCAAGAACCAGCGGCCGGAGCTGTGGAAGCTCTACAATGCGCGGAAACAGCCGGGCGAGAGCATCCGGGTGTTCCCCATCTCCAACTGGACCGAGCTGGACATCTGGCAATACATCCACCTGGAGAACATCCCGATCGTGCCTCTCTACTATTCGGCGGTGCGGCCGGTGGTGGAACGCGACGGCACGTTGATCATGGTCGATGACGACCGCATGCCGCTGCGCGAGGGCGAGACGCCGATGATGAAATCGGTGCGGTTCAGGACGCTCGGCTGCTACCCGCTGACCGGGGCCGTCGAGAGCACGGCGACGACCCTGCCGCAGATCATCCAGGAAATGCTGCTGACCACGACCTCGGAGCGTCAGGGCCGGATGATCGACCATGACCAGGCGGCGTCGATGGAGAAGAAGAAGCAGGAGGGGTATTTCTGATGGCCCATATCTCCGAGCTCATCGAGACCGATATCGACGCCTATCTCGAGGCGCACCACCACAAGAGCCTGCTGCGGTTCATCACCTGCGGCAGCGTCGATGACGGCAAGTCCACCCTGATCGGGCGGCTGCTCTACGATTCGAAGATGATCTTCGAGGACCAGCTGGCGGCGCTCGAAGCGGATTCGAAGAAGGTCGGCACGCAGGGCGGCAAGATCGATTTCGCATTGCTGGTCGATGGCCTGGCGGCGGAGCGGGAACAGGGCATCACCATCGATGTCGCCTACCGCTTCTTCTCGACCGAGAGCCGCAAGTTCATCGTCGCCGACACCCCTGGGCACGAGCAGTACACCCGCAACATGGTCACCGGCGCCTCGACCGCCGACGCGGCCGTGATCCTGATCGACGCCCGGCGCGGCGTGCTGACCCAGACGCGGCGGCACAGCTATCTGGTCTCGCTTCTCGGCATCAAGAACATCGTCCTGGCCATCAACAAGATGGACCTGGTCGACTGGAGCCAGGCCCGGTTCGACGAGATTCTGGCCGAGTACCGGGCCTTCGCCGCGCAGATCGGCCTGACCGGCTTTACCGCCATTCCGATGAGCGCCCTGGACGGCGACAACATCACCGAACACTCCGCAAAAGCCCCCTGGTACGACGGCCCGCCGCTGATGCGCTGGCTGGAAGAGGCGCCGGTCGAGGCCGACCTGCAGGGGCAATCGTTCCGCATGCCGGTGCAGTGGGTGAACCGGCCCAACCTCGATTTCCGCGGCTTCTCCGGCCAGATCGCGGCCGGGACCGTCAAGCCGGGCGACCGCATCCGGGTGCTGCCGTCGGGGCGTGAGAGCAAGGTGTCCCGCATCGTCGTGCTGCCGGGCGATCTGGACAAGGCCGTCGCAGGCCAGTCGGTGACCCTGACGCTGGAAGACGAGATCGACATCTCCAGAGGCGACGTCATCGCCGCCGCCGATGATCCCGTGGCCGTCGCCGACCAGTTCGAGGCCACCCTGGTGTGGATGGACGACGAGCCGATGCTGCCCGGCCGGCCCTACCTGTTGAAGATCGGGGCCCAGACCGTCCAGGCGACGATCACCGAGCCCAAGTACCGGGTCAACGTCAACACCCTGGAGCACACGGCGGCCAAGCGGCTGGACCTCAACGAGATCGGGGTCTGCAACCTGTCGCTCGGCAAGCCGATCCCGTTCACCCCCTATGCCGAGAACCGCGATCTGGGCGGGTTCATCCTGATCGACCGGATCAGCAACCGGACGGTGGGCGCGGGCATGCTGCACTTCGCGCTCCGCCGGTCGGACAACATCCACTGGCAGGCCACTGACGTCGACAAGGCGGCCCGCGCCGCCCAGAAGGGCCAGAAGGGCCGGGTGGTCTGGTTCACCGGTCTGTCCGGCGCCGGCAAGTCGACCATCGCCAACCTGGTCGAGAAGCGGCTGCATGCGGCCGGGCGCCATACCTACCTGCTGGACGGCGACAACGTCCGCCATGGGCTGAACCGCGATCTGGGATTCACCGAGGAGGACCGGGTCGAGAACATTCGCCGGGTCGCCGAGGTGGCCAAGCTGATGGTCGATGCCGGGCTGATCGTGCTGACGGCCTTCATCTCTCCGTTCCGGGCCGAGCGCCGGCTGGCGCGGGAGCTGATGGGTGAGGGCGAGTTCATCGAGGTCTTCGTCTCCACCCCGCTGGCCGAGGCCGAGAAACGGGACGTGAAGGGGCTCTACGCCAAGGCGCGGGCCGGACAGCTGAAGAACTTCACGGGGGTGGACAGCCCCTATGAGGAGCCGGAGCACGCCGAGATCGTCGTCGACACCACCGGCCTGTCGCCGGTCGAGGCGGCGGAAGTGATCGTCGCCTGGCTGGATGGCGCGGGCTAGGGCCTGACGAGGGAGAGGATGTCGGCCAGGGTCGGCGCTCGCCCGGGTCCAATGGCGGTCCAGGCGGCCGCGAAGTCGGCGGTCTTGAGCCGTTCGGCCGCGGCCCCAAGACCGGCCGCGTCGTCGGCCCTGAGGGGCAGTTGGGCGATCGCGCTGTCCGGGTCCAGTCCGCCGCCGCCGTAGAGGATCGGCAAAACGCCCAGCTTCAGCACGTCGAGCACGACCGTTGAGGGCGTGGAGACAACGACGGCGAACGCACGGGCGGTGTCCAGGGGGGCGTCGTCGGCCCAGCGCTCGAAGCCCAGGGCGGCGGCCCGGGCGGTGATGGTCTGGCGGGTTTCGTTGTCGAGCCTTTCCAGGATCGGGTGGGGCTTCCAGACCCTGCGGGCCGGTCCGGCCGCCGCCGCGACGGCCTCGAGCAGGGCCACCTCGCCGGCCAGGCCGTGGCGGCGGTAGTCGGCGTTCATCGGGTGGACGAGGTTGGAGAGCACCAGCCAGCCATCGCCGCCGGTGGCCGGCGTCGGGGCGGTGGCCGGCAGGCTGGCCGTTGATCCGTAGCCGCCAAGGCTCTCGTGCCAGCGGGCGTCGGAGCCGCACTGGAACAGGCCGAGGTCGGAGCCGGCGACGAAGTTGAGACCCAGGCTGACCCCATGCACCCAGTGGACGGTGCGG
Source organism: Caulobacter sp. (assembly GCA_044377925.1). Lineage (GTDB taxonomy): Bacteria > Pseudomonadota > Alphaproteobacteria > Caulobacterales > Caulobacteraceae > Caulobacter. The sequence goes on from JBILYE010000018.1 coordinate 11,232, forward strand.
GCGCCGCAGCGCTGAAGGGCGCGTTCGAGCAGGTGACTGTCGGCGACGCCGGTGTGGCCGAAGACGACGGTGCGCGGACCGGCCGGAACGTGGGACGCAGCCCAGCGGGCGTGGGTCTCGCCGAGCATGACGCGAAAGCAGATGGCGGCCAGGTCGCGGGGCGCAGGACGCCAGTCGGCGGCGGCGACGAACCGGGCGCCCTCGCCCAGGCGGCGAAGGATGGCAGGCAGGGCGCCAAGGGCGCTGGCCAGGTCGAAGGGGCGAATGAGAGGGCCGGTCAGTCCGGCGTCGGTCAGGCCCTGGCGCAGGGCGGCGCGGTCCAGCTGGGGCCGGCCGAGCAGAAGGATCGGCGTGTCCGGGGCCTCGGCTGCGAGGGCGGCGATCAGGTGGCGCGTGCGGTTGGCGATCTCGCCATGCAGGGCGGCGACGAGCGGGGCGTCGGGCAGGGGATCACCGGCAGGCGTGGTCAGGATCGTGCGGACCCAGGCCGCGAGGCCGAGGACAGCGGCGGGCCAGAAGCCGCCGCCAGAAGGCGCATCGGGTCCGGCCGCCTGGCGCGCCTTGGCCAGCTCCAGGGCCCAGAGGTCGTCCGGAGGCGGGGCGATCATGCCGCCAGCTTCGCCAGATCGTCGAACAGGGCAGTGGTCCGACGACGGCCGTCGCTGAGGAAGTCGGCAAGCGCGGCCTCTTCGGCGGGCTCCCAACGGGCGGCGCGAGCCAGCAGGTCGGCGTCAAGATCGCCTGGAGCGATGCGCCGCCAGGGGGCGAGGCCTGCGTCGTCGAAGGTGGCGCCGATCTTGTGGGTGTTGGACTCCACGGCCAGCACCGGGGTGCGGGCGGCCAGGGCGAAGGTGGCGGCGTGGAAGCGGCCGGTGACCAGCAGGTTCAGAGCCGCGAGTTTCGCCATGTAGTCGGCCTCGTCCCGGGTCTCGGCGGCGCGCCAGGCGAGGCGGGCGGCGATCGAACGGACAAGAAAGGCCGGGTCGGTGAGGTCACGTTTGGCGACCCCGTCGCGGAGGTTCCGCAGATCGCCCTTCAGGCCGGGAAGATTGAAATGGATGGGCATGGCGACGCCGCCGAGGCGCCGGCGCGCGGCCTCCAGGTCAAGGGCGACTTGGCGCAGAACGCTGTCGGTGAACCCGACGCCGGCGCGGGCGGCGGGGGGCGCCACCTCTTCGAAGAAGGACAGGTCGGGGACGACGCGGGCGGCGATGCCGACCGCCTGGATCTGGGCTGCCGAACGGGTCTCGCGGGCGCTGACCAGGGTGAAATCGGCCAGGGCGCGGGCATAGGCCGGGCCATTGGCGTCCCAGCTGGCGTTGATCAGGGCGGAGGGGACGCCTGCCGCCTTCGCCGCCGCGCCGGCGGCCAGCAGGGCCTCGCCGGCCGGGCGGTCGTGGTGGATTGTGCCCTCGCCATTGACGACGACCAGGGCAGCCCCGGCAATCGCATCCGCCATGGCCGGGTTCCTGCGCCAGTCGGTATGGGCCGGGGCGCGGGCGATGATCTCGAAACCGACGCGGGACAGCTGGTCCTCCAGCGTGCGCATCACCCGCCAGCAACCGTGGTGCAGGTCGGCCCGGGTGTCGTTGATCAGGACAACGGGCCGCAGGCTCACTGGCCCGCGGTCCCGCCGGTCCACAGCAGGTTCTCGTAAGGCACCCAGGAGATCTGGGCGAAGGGGGAGAAGAACAGCCAGACGGCCATCAGCAAGGCGAAGGCGAAGTAGATGGCGACCATCACCGGGACCCGGAACTTGAACGGCACCAGGTTGGGAAGCCGGGCGAAGATGCCGATCTGGATAGGCAGCAGGTACATGCTCAAGCGGTCGGTGGCCGCGGCGGCGAAGAAGACGGCCGGAGCCATCAGCAGGATGACGCCGGCCATGATGGTGTACATCGGTCCGTCGTCGTACCGCTCCATCCACTTGTTGCGGTAGAAGAAGAAGACACCGGCGGCCAGGACGTTCAGGGCGGCGCGCGGCAGAGCCCCCGAGGCCTGGATGTCGGTGCCGACATAGCTGGTCTGGTAGTAGGTGGCGGCGTCGCGCAGCAGCAGCGAGGCGGCGAAGAAGACCAGGCCGCCGATGATCAACGGCCAGATGCTCAGGCGCCCGTTGATGAACCAGGCCGGCAGGTACATGACCGCCATCGAGCGGTGGAAGAGAACGCCGACGCTGACCAGCAACAGGTAGCGGATGACCTTGCGGTCCTGGAAGGCGTTGAAGGCCAGCATCAGAAAGCCGATGGCGACGGCCTGACGCGTGGCGCCCATGGAGATGGCGATGATCAGGACGGGCGTGGCGATGGCCAGGCCGCGCCAGAAGTTGGGCTGGCGGTCCAGGAACTTGAACAGGCCGAAGACGACGACGGCGGCGCAGACGGCGTTGACACCGTAGATGCCGAAGCCGAGGCGCGAACTGGCCCAGTTCAGGAAGGCGTAGCCGGGCTCCACCGAGGTCAGGACATAGTTGAAGTCCGACGCGTCGGCCCGCTCGAACATCTTCATGTAGTTGGACCAGTCGTGACCGACGTGGTCGCGCAGGCCGATGATCACGGTCAGCGCGAGGCCGAGCAGCACCATCACCACCCCCCGCGACAGGCGGTCGAGACGGTAGGGCGACATGCTGGCCATGACCGGCAGCAGGAACATGGTCCAGTAGAGGATCATCTAGACGATACGCCCCTCAGAAAGGCGCCCATCGCGCGCCCTTTGAAAACAAACACTATCTACCGCTCCCGCCTGACCGACGGAAGCCGCATCAGTCAGCCTCGATACGGGCAACCATGGCGTCGGCGTCCGGCCGGGCCGAGAGAAACCAGTCGCGGTCCCGCTTGACGCCCTCAACGGTGTCGGCGGCGACCATGCCGTCATCGGTGAAGCGCCAGAACCGGTAGCCGAGGGGGGCCAGGGCCGCCTGAACCGCCTCGCCGTGGCCGCGCAGAACCTCGCAGATGATGTCGGGCTTCAGCCGCGCCAGGGTCGCGGCGCCGCCGCGCAACACCTCGCCCTCGAAGCCCTCGACGTCGATCTTCATGGCCATCGGGCCGGTTTCGGCGGCGAAGCGCTGGTCGAGGGTTTCGACCGGAATCGAGATGCCGCCCTCGAAGGTCGAACCCAGCGACAGGGACGAGGCCAGGCTGGAGAGGTTGTTGCTGCGCGGCATGGTCATCGACCCTGTCTCGCCGCCGAGTCCGCAGAGGTGGGCCTGGACCCGGCCGATGAGGTCGTTCTCGACGATGTTGCGCTGGATCAGCAGGTGGTTATCCGGGACGATCTCGAAGGCGTGGCTGCGCAGGGCGGGATTCACCCGGGCGGCGGTCAGGGCGAAGAGGCCGGTGTAGCTGCCGATATCGAGGAAGACCGACGCCTCGGCGCTGATCAGCTCCAGGGCCCGCATGGCCAGAGTGTCGCCCCGGCGGCCGGGGTGACCGTCATGCCAGAAAAGTTCGCGGGCGATCTGGTCGATGGTCGGATCGAGGAGGCGAACCTCCTGGCCATCGAGCGTGCGGTAGCTGGCCGAGCGGACGGCGACCGGCAGGCGATGCTTCCAGCTTCCCCCCGTGGCGCGGGCCAGGGCGATCAGGGCCGGATTGACTACGGGCAGGGCGAGCGCATCGCGGACGAGCGGCTTCAGGCCGCCCCAGTTCATCCGGCGCATGTCCTTGTCGGAGATGGTCTTGCCTGCGGCCTCGGCCATGCATCTGCCCCTTAAAGAACGCCGTTGTAGCCGCGGTACCAGTCGACGAAGTTGCGAACCCCCTCCTCGACCGTCACTTTCGGCTTGTAGCCGACGACACGGGCAAGGTCGGTGACGTCGGCCTCGGTATCAGGCACGTCGCCGGGCTGCAGCGGCAGCATTTCCATGATCGCCTTGCGACCCAGGCACTCTTCGAGCACCTCGATGTAGCGCAGGAGCTCGACCTGCTGCTCCGCCCCGATGTTGAACAGGCGGTAGGGGGCGTTGCTGGTCGCCGGGTCGGGATTGTTGCTGTCCCAGGCGGGATCAGCGGCCGGCGGCTGGTCGAGCACCCGGACGACGCCTTCGACGATGTCGTCGATGTAGGTGAAGCTGCGCTTGTGCTTGCCGTGGTTGAAGACCTGGATCGGTTCACCGGCGAGGATCTTCTTGGTGAACATGAACAGCGCCATGTCCGGGCGGCCCCAGGGGCCGTAGACGGTGAAGAAACGCAGGCCCGTGCAGGGGAAGCCGTAGAGGTGCGCGTAAGAGTGCGCCATCTGCTCGTTGGCCTTCTTGGTCGCCGCATAGAGGGTCAGCGGGTGTTCGGCGCTGTTGTGCACCGTGAAGGGCATGTTGGTGTTGGCGCCGTAGACGCTGCTGGTCGAGGCGAAGACCAGGTGTTCGACGCCGTTGTGGCGGCAGCCCTCGAGGATGTGCAGGAAGCCGGTGACGTTCGACTGCACATAGACGTGTGGGTTGGTCGCGGCGTAGCGCACACCGGCCTGGGCGGCGAGGTTGATGACCCGCTGGGGCTGGTGTTTGGCGAAGGCCGCTTCCATCGCCTCGCGGTCGGCGAGGTCGATCTGGACGTGGGTATAGCGGTCGTTATCGAGGGTGCGGGCGAGGCGGGCGCGCTTCAGGGTCGGGTCATAGTAGTCGTTCATGACGTCGACGCCGATGACCTCGTCGCCGCGCGCGAGCAGTTTCAGCGAGACGGCCGAGCCGATGAAACCGGCGCTGCCCGTGACCATGACCTTCATTATCGCGCGTTCCCTGCCACCGTTATCCGGGACACCCTTAAAGGCGTCCGTCGACCTTGTCGCGCGGCAGGGCCGATTTGATGTCGTAGAGCGGCGCGCCGGGCCTGCCGAAGGCCCGCACGCCCTCGGCGCCGAGTTCCAGGAACTGCTTGTGGGCCACGGCCAGGACGACGGCGGCATAGTCGCCGGCCCCGGGTTCGGGGGTCAGGGTCAGGCCGTACTCATGCACCGCCTCGGCCGGATCGACCCAGGGGTCGTGGACGTCGATGTCGAGGCCGTAGGATTTGAGTTCGCGGATCAGGTCCTCGACCTTGGTGTTGCGCAGGTCCGGGCAGTCTTCCTTGAAGGCGAGGCCGAGGATCAGGACCCTGGCGCCGATCGGGTTGATGCCGCGGCCGAGGATGAGTTTCAGGATCTGGCTGGCGACGTAGGCCGCCATGCCGTCGTTGATCCGCCGGCCCGCGAGGATGACCTCCGGATGGTGGCCGATCTCCTGGGCCTTGTGGGTCAGGTAGTAGGGGTCGACGCCGATGCAGTGGCCGCCGACCAGGCCCGGCCGGAAGGGCAGGAAGTTCCACTTGGTGCCGGCCGCCTGCAGCACCTCCAGGGTGTCGATGCCCATCTTGCCGAAGATCATGGCGATCTCGTTGATCAGGGCGATGTTCAGGTCGCGCTGGGTGTTCTCGATCACCTTGGCGGCCTCGGCCACCTTGATCGAGCTGGCCTTGTGAGTGCCGGCGCTGACGACGCTGGCATAGAGGCTGTCGATCAGGTCCGCCGCCTCCGGAGTCGAGCCGGCGGTGACTTTGGTGATGGTGTCGAGGCGGTGCAGCTTGTCGCCCGGATTGGCGCGCTCGGGGCTGTAGCCGCAGAAGAAGTCCTTGTTGAAGGTCAGGCCCGAGACCTTTTCGAGGATCGGGACGCAGATCTCCTCGGTGCAGCCGGGATAGACGGTCGATTCGTAGACGACGATGGCGCCGGGAGTCAGGTGGGCGCCGATGCTCTCGCTGGCCTTGCGGATGGCGGTGAGGTCAGGGCGCTTGGCTTCGTCGATGGGGGTCGGGACGGTGACGATGAAGATGTTGCGGCCGGCGAGATCCGCGGGGTTGGCGCTGTAGGTGATGTGGTTGGAGGCGGCCAGTTCTTCAGGCGTGACCTCAAGGGTGTGATCGACGCCGGTCTGCAGCGCGGCGATCCGCGGGGCCGATAGGTCGAGGCCGAGGGTGTCGAACTGCTTGCCGAACGCCACTGCCAGCGGCAGGCCGACGTAGCCCAGGCCGATGACCGCGATGCGGGCGTTGCTCAAGGACAGCATTCGAAAACTCCGGAACTTAAGGCTGGGGCGTTGCAGCCGGCGCGGCGCGGGGCGCCAACATCAGGCCGCAGGCCAGGGCGAAGACACACATCATCGCCGGTGAGCGCAGGGGATAGTCGACCAGGCTGTGGCCGAGCAAGAGCAGGATAACGACGCTGGCGGCCCGGACGCCCGGCCCGCCGGTGGTGTTGTGGCGGCGCCAGGCGCGCAGGGCCAGGCGGGCGAACCAGAGCAGGAAGGCGATCATCACCGCCGCGCCGAGCAGGCCGGTCTCGACCAGCAGTTCGAGCCAGTCGTTGTGGGCGTGATTGACGTAGGTGTTCTGCATCGAGGTCTGGGTCTCGTGCATCATGTAGATGGGCACGAAGCTGCCCAGGCCCGAGCCGAAGGGGGCGTAGGTCAGGGCGGCCCCGGCCGCGATCTGGGCCGCCGGAATACGGATTTCGGTGTCGAAGCCGCCGCCTAGGCGGTCGAAGACGCTGCCGAAGACCAGCGGCGCGCTGACGGCGGCGAGTCCGAGCAGGAGGACGCCGCCGGCCAGGACCAGGCGGCCTCGCCCCCTGGCCAGCCCGGCGCGCCAACCCATGGCGACGCCGCCAAGCAGGGACAGTCCGAGCAGCAGGGCTCCGGCCCGCGACTGGGTCAACAGAACGCCGGCCCCGGCCAGCAGGATGAGCGCCAGCATGATGGCGATGCGCACGCGACCGACGGGCCGCCGGCTGGCCGCCTCCAGGGCCTCAAGAGTGGCGAAGGGTATGACGCAGACAAACAGCGAGGCCAGATGGTTGCGGTTGGAGAAGAAGCCGACGGCCGGCTCGGGATTGGTCACCGCATAGAAGCGCAAGGGGCTGTCCGATCCGCCGACCACCTGCAGCCCGCCGACCACGGCGCTCAGCACCGCGACAGCGAGGATCACCAGCACAAGCCACCGTCGGCCCGTCTGGTCCAGGGTGCGAAGGGCGAGGAACAGGGCGGCGGCGGGAATCAGGCAGAGCAGGGCCGAGAGGGTGGCCTGGGGTTTCAGGCTGATGGGCGCCCAGCCGGGCGTCAGGCCGGCGGCGGCCAGGTCGTTGATGATGGTGCCGCGCCCGGGCAGGGCGGTCCACAGGCCGGGCGGCAGGGGAATCAGCTGGACCAGCCCGACCAGAAAACAGCCGGCCAGGATGGCGAAGGCGAATCGCTCAGACAGTTCAGGCGAACGGTCGCGCAAACGCCAGACGGACCAGCCGAGCAACGGCAGGGCCAGCAGGCCGACGATGTCGGGAGCGATCACCTCTTCGCGTGTTGCCCCACCGATGAGGAGAGCCAGGACGAGAAAGCCGGCGCAGGCAAAAGAAAAGAGCCGCGAGGTCATGGCGTTTTTAAACGGCCCCTCGCGGCTCTTGACTACAAATCTCTAAGATCGACCGGGCGGAGCCCGAAATCCTACGGGGAAGACGGGTCGTTGCCGTCGTTGATGGCGACCGCGGTGACGCCGACGGTGATGACGCCGAAGGTCGCCCAGGTCCAGAAGTCCCAGCCGGCGCCGGCTTCACCCTCAGGCGCGCCGTAACCTTCCTGGTCGTCCTGGTAGGCGGCGCGGACGATGTTGCTGGAGCCGCCGGCGCAGGTCGCGCTGTCGCCGATGGTGGCCATGGAGCGGGCCGAGACGGCGACGCTGCAGCCCGAACCGTAGGTGACGGTGGCCGAGCCATCCATCGCCATGACCCGGTCGCCGGCCTTCAGCACGGTCGAGGAAGTCACCGGCACGTACCGGCCGTTCTGGTTCACCAGCACGGTGCCCTGCACGCCGCCAAGGCGCGCGCCATCAGCCGCCATGGCCACCTGGCCAGTCAACAGCAGGCCAACCGAAGCGGCGACGATAACTTTCCGGATCATTGCATACCCCTCAAAGCGCTTGCCCTGTGCGACGTTGCGTCACAGGACGATTAACCCAATACCTCAGGCTCTCGGACACGGCAACCGGTCAACGACCGAGAACCCATGTTTTTCGAACCCCGCGCGGCGAATCTGCCACTGTTCTAAGCGCACTGCGGTCGAAAGTGTTCCGCTTGCCGAAAAACACTACCCAACCAAAACGTTACACGACGCGCGTGCCGATGTCCGTCGCCGGAAATGACGACTTACGCGTCAAGAATTGCTTAACCCTGAAAAGGCCTGGCCGCCCCATTGCGGGGCAATCATGGCCTCTTGCGTGGCAAGATACGCAGAACTCTCGGACATGGATGTGACACCGATCAAAACTTCGACGCACCCCCACAAGGGGTGGGCGATTGGGGGCGCAGCCGGACCGGTCGAAGGTTGTGCCCGGCGACAGGTTGCGGCAAGGGAGAGCCGTAGCGTCAACAACCTCGTGAGGACACGGCATGGCCCTGGACGGGGAGAACATCGACCCTGCGGTGGTGAGCGATTTCGGCGCCGAATGGGCGCGATTCGATCAGGCCGGCATGGGCGAGGCCGAGACCCAGGCCCTGTTCGACCGTTACTTCGCCGTCTTCCCCTGGGACAGGCTGCCGAAAGATCCTGTCGGTTTCGATCTGGGGTGTGGCAGCGGCCGCTGGGCGCGACTGGCGGCGCGGCGGGTGGGAACCCTGCATTGCGTCGATCCGGCCGAGGCCGCGCTGGCGGTGGCCAAGGAAAAGCTGAAGGACCAGTCGAACGCCGTCTTCCACCACGCGGGGGTGAGCGCCATCCCGCTGGCCGATGGCTCGATGGATTTCGGCTACTCGCTCGGCGTGCTGCACCACGTGCCCGACACCGCCGCCGGCATCAAGAGCTGCGTCGCCAAGCTGAAGCCCGGCGCGCCGATGCTGCTCTATCTCTACTATGCGCTGGACGGGAAGCCGTGGCTGTTCCGGGCCATCTGGCAGGCCTCGGACCTGGTCCGCAAGGTGGTCAGCGCCCTGCCCCGTCCGCTGAAGTTCGCCGTCTGCCAGCTGATCGCGGGAGCCGTCTACTGGCCGCTGGCCCGGCTGGCCGGGCTGCTGGAGAAGATGGGCGCCAAGGTCGATAACCTGCCGCTGTCAGATTACCGGCACTTGAGCTTCTACAGCATGCGGACCGACGCCCTCGACCGCTTCGGCACCCGACTGGAGCAGCGGTTCACGCGGGTGCAGATCGACGCCATGATGCGGGCCGCCGGCCTGACCGACATCCGCTTCCTGGAAGGCCCGCCCTTCTGGTGCGCGGTCGGCTTCAGGGCCTGATCGATCAAACCCATGAGCGGGCTGCTGCATGTTCTGCCGCATGACGGCGTCGGCGGCGCCGAGATCGCCGCCCGCCAGGCGGCGCAGGCGGCGCCGGACAGGGTCACCGTCGCGGTCCTGACCGGCCGGGTCCTGGGCCCGGCCAGGCCCAACCGTTTCAGCCTGGACGGCGCCGGCCCTTTCGACCCGGTCGCGGCGATCCGGGCCGCGCTGCTGGCGCTCGACCGGCCCGTGGCGGTCTTCTCCCTGTGGAAGTCAGTGCTGGCCATGCTGGCCACCGCCCTCCTGGCGCCGCGGACGCGCCGGGTGCTGTTTCTCCACTCGGACCGCCGGGTGCACATGCCCGACCGGCTGGCGACCTGGCTTCAGGCGCGACTGGCGCATGAGGTCTGGGCCGACTGCCAGCGCAGCCTGGAGGGCCTGGGCGACCTGATGCCGGCCGGCAAGGCGACCCGGGTCATCTCCTTCATGGCCAGCCGGCTGGAAGCGCCGGCCCGCGCCGCGCCGCGGCCGCGCTTTATCTTCTGGGGCCGGCTGACGCCGCTCAAGCGCATTGATCGCGCCATCGATCTGTTCGCGACCGTGGCCCGGGATCGACCGGACGCGACCTTCCTGATCATCGGCCCCGACGACGGCAGCGAGATGAACCTGAGGTCCCAGGTTCAGGCCCTGGGCCTGGACGGCCAGGTCACCTTCGCCGGCGCGAAATCGCTGGACGAAATCGCGGCGCTCGCCGCCGACAGCGACTTATTCGTCCAGCTCAGCGAGCAGGAAGGAGCAGCCATGTCCTTGATCGAGGCCATGCAGCTGGGTCTCGTCCCGATCGTCACCCCGGTCGGTGAAATGGCCAGCTATGTCCGCCCCCTGGAGACCGGCGTGGTCTACGAGGCCCGGGACCAGGCCGCCGCCGATATCGAGCGTATCCTGGGCGATGCATCGCTTTTCGACAGGATCGGCGCCGCGGCGGTCGACCATTGGCGCGGGCAGCGGCTATATCATGAGGATCTGTTGGCCGGCGCCGCGGCGCTGGCCGGGCACAAGGGGTAAGCGTCATGTGCGGCATCGCCGGTCTCTACGCGGCGCGCGACCCGGGTCTCGTCAGCGAGGCCGCCCTGACCCGCATGCTGGACGCCCTTTATCACCGGGGTCCCGACAGCGAAGGGGTGTGGACCGACGCGGAGGCCGGGATCGGCTTCGGGCAACGGCGCCTGGCGATCATCGACCTTTCCCCCGCCGGCCTGCAGCCGATGACCAGCGCCAGCGGCCGCTGGGTGATCAACTACAACGGCGAGATCTTCAACTATCTCGATGTCCGCGCCGAGCTGGAAGCCAGCGGCGGGGCGCCTGAGTGGCGCGGCCATTCGGACACCGAGGTGCTGGTCGAGGCCGTCGAGCACTGGGGCGTCGACGGGGCGCTGGAGCGCATCGAGGGGCAGTTCGCCATCGCCCTGTGGGACCGTCAGGAACGCCGCCTGCACCTGATCCGCGACCGGTTCGGGGAAAAGCCGCTCTATTACGGCTGGGTCGGCGGGGCTCTGGCCTTCGGATCCGAGCTGAAGGCGCTGCGCACCCTGCCCGGCTTTCCGACGACGATGGATCCGGAGGCGCTGTCGAGTTTCCTGCGCTACGCCTATGTGCCGCATCCCTGGTCGATCTGGCAGGGCATCCTCAAGCTGCCGCCGGGCGGACGGATCAGCTTCGGGCCCGAAAGCGCGCTGGGCGAATTGCCCGCGCCTGTCCGCTACTGGGATCCCGACCAGGCCATCCTGTCGGCGATCGACCGGCCCTGGACGGGGGGCGAGGAAGAGGCGGTCGAGGCGCTCGACGCCCTGCTGAACGAAACCGTCGGCACGCGGATGATCGCCGATGTGCCGCTCGGCGCCCTGTTGTCGGGCGGGGTCGATTCCTCGGCCATCGTCAGCCAGATGGTCGCCCGGGGCGGCAAGGTGAAGACCTACACCATCGGCTTCGACGAGCCCGGCTTCAACGAGGCCGAACATGCCAAGGCAGTGGCCGCCCACCTGGGCACGGACCATACCGAACACTACGTCACCGCCGCCGACTGCCTGGCCGTGGTGCCGAAATTGCCGGCTCTCTATGACGAGCCCTTCGCCGACGCCTCCCAGATTCCGACCTATCTGGTCAGCCAGCTGGCCCGGCGCGAGGTGACCGTGGCGCTGAGCGGGGATGCGGGCGACGAGATTTTCGGGGGCTACAACCGCTACTTCCACGGGGCCCGGCTCTGGGACCGTGTCGGCGGCCTGCCCCGCCCCCTGCGGGCGGCCGGTGCGGCGGGCCTTCGCAGCCTGTCGCCTGACGGCTGGAACAGGCTGACCGGCGCCCTGGGTTCGGTCCTGCCGGCCGAGTTGACCGGCGGCCGGGCCGGCGAGAAGGCCCACAAGTTCGCCGGCGTGCTGGGCGCGGCCAGCGCCGATGACTACCACATGGGCCTGCTCAGCCAGTGGGCCCACCCCGAGGCTGTCGCCAGGAGCGGCGCGCGCGGGCTGCACCTTCCCGCCGACCGGCAGCCGCCGGCCCGGATTGACGGATTCGCCCGCCGGGCCATGGCGGTGGACACCCGCAACTATCTGCCCGACGACGTCCTGACCAAAGTCGACCGAGCCGCCATGGGCGTCAGCCTGGAGGCCCGCGCCCCGTTCCTGGACCGCAAGGTTCTGGACTTCGCCTGGCGGCTGCCGATGGAGATGAAAATCACGGGCGGCCGGGGCAAGCACATCCTGCGCCGGGTTCTGGATCGCCATGTGCCGCGCGCGCTGATCGAGCGGCCCAAGCAGGGTTTCGCCGTGCCGGTCGGCCGCTGGATGCGGACCGAACTGCGCGACTGGGCCGAGAGCCTGATCAGTGTCGAGGCCCTGAACCGCGAGGGCCTGTTCAATCCGGGGCCCGTGCGCGCCGCCTGGGACGAGCACATCAGCGGCCGCCGCGACCATGACCTGCGGCTGTGGTCGGTGCTGACCGCCCAGGCCTGGGCCCAGGCCCAGCGGGACACCGTCGTCGCGAGCATCGCCGCGTGACCGACACCGCGTTGAAAGGCGTCGCCGTCGCCCTGTTCGGCAACACAGACTGGTACCTCTACAATTTCCGCCTGCCGCTGCTGCATCGGCTGCGCGAGGAGGGGACCCGCCTGATCCTGATCTCGCCGCCCGGCGAGTACGGCGAGAAGCTCAAGGCCATGGGCTTCGACTGGCGCCCCCTGCCGATGGAGCGGCGCAGCCTCAATCCGCTGGCCGAGGCGAAGCTGCTGCTGCATATCGCCGGGCTGCTGCGGGCCGAGCAGGTGGCCATCATCCACGGCTTCACCATCAAGCCGGCCATCTACGCCGGCATCGCCGGCCGGATGGCGGGGGTACAGGGCCGGGTCAGCGCCGTCGCGGGGCTGGGCTTTGTGTTCATCAGCGACAGCCTGAAGGCGCGGCTGCTGCGCCCGGTGGTCCGCAGCCTGGCCTGGCTGGCCTTCGGGGGCCGGCGGGCCCGGCTGATCGTCCAGAATCCGGACGACCGCGAGGCCTTCGTCGGTCGTCGGCTGGTCCATCCCGCCAAGGTTCACACCATTCCCGGCAGCGGCGTCGACCTGACCCGCTTCCAGGTCAGCACCCGCGTTCGCGGCGAGGACGAGCCGCTCAAGGTCCTGCTGGCCGCCCGCATGCTGTGGGACAAGGGCCTGGCCGAGTTCGTCGAGGCGGCGCGGATCCTGAAAGCCGAGGGCCGCAACATCCGCTTCCTGCTGGCCGGCGAACCGGACCCTGGCAACCCGGCCGCCTGCAGGGCCGAGGACCTGGCCGGCTGGACGGCCGAGGGGCTGGTCGAGCACCTGGGCCATGTCGATGACATGCCGGCCCTGCTGGGCGACGTCGACGTCGTCGTCCTGCCCAGCTACCGCGAGGGCCTGCCCAAGACCCTGATCGAGGCCGCCGGCTGCGCCCTGCCACTGGTCACGACCGATGTGCCCGGCTGCCGCGAGGTGGTCACCCACGAGGAGGACGGCCTGCTGGTCACGGTGCGGGAGCATGCGGGGCTGGTGGAGGCCATCGGCCGGCTGGACGATGATCCGGAGCTGCGCCGCCGGCTGGGCGCCGCGGCGCGAGAGAAGGCCCTGCGACTGTTCGACGTCGAGATCGTCATGCGGCGGACGCTGGGTGTCTATCGCGAGCTTCTCGTTCAGTCCTGACCCCGGTCGACCGCCAAGGATGCCAGGCTGACCGGGCCATCATCGAGATTCGTCAGGCCGGGTCGGCCTCGGCGGCGTCGGCGTCCGCGTGGAATTCGTCGGCCGGGACGAAGGCTGCGCCCTCGTCGTCCAGCACCCAGACGCCGATGAAGGCGGGGTGAGCGGGGTCGAGGTCCTCGTCGAGCAGGTCGCCCTCGTAGAGGCCGACGTTGCTGAAGTCGAAGTCCAGCGACAGCTGATGCGCATAGCCGACCATCTCTTCGGCCATGCGGCGCGAGTAGCCGAGAGCTTCGCTCAGGTCGCCGAACTCATCGGTCAGGGTGCTGACCTCGGCGGCATCGCTGCCTTGGGTCGCACTGGTGGTGACGATGGTGAAGGCGGGCATGGGTCGTCTCTCGTAGGTCGGAAACCCCCTCCCTAGCCTGTTCCCTGCGGAAACCGGCCGACATTCTGAAAAAACCTGTCGATCAGTCGGCGTCGCGGCCGGCTTTCCTGGCCGCCCGGTAGGTCTTCTGGACCCGTCGGTCGCTGTCCTTCTGCGCACGCTCGGCCTTGGCCTCGACTGCCGCCAGCTCGAGACCAAGCTTGAGGAAGTGGGCCCAGCGGTCCGGGGCCAGCTCGCAGCTCTTCAGCGCCGCCTGGACCGCACAGCCCGGTTCACCCGTGTGTCCGCAGTCGCTGAACCGGCAGGCGGCGACCAGCGCCTCGACGTCGTCGAACACGGCGCTCAGGCCCTCTTCTGCGTCGATGAGGCCGACTTCGCGCATGCCGGGCGTGTCGATGATCAGGCCGCCGCCTGGCAACAGGACCAGGTGGCGATAGCTGGTGGTGTGTCGACCCTGGTCATCAGACTGGCGGATCGCCTTGGTCGCCATCCGCTCCTCGCCAAGGAAGGTGTTGA
>JBILYE010000200.1:0-6820 GCA_044377925.1 Caulobacter sp.
GGCGACATCGCCGCCTTCCAGCGGGGCGGCGCGAACCTTCAGGGCCCGGCGGCGCCCGCCAAGCGTGATGCGCTTGACCGTCTCCCGGCGTTCGCCGCTCTCGGCCGCTTCACGGGCCAGGGCGTCGGCCTCCGGATCGAGGGTCAGCTTGCGGGCCACGGCATCCGCCAGGCTTTCGGCCCCGACCGCTTCCAGCCAAAGCTTGTTGGCCCACTGCACCGAGCCGTCAGCAGCGGCGATCCAGGCCGGGTCGCCCTGGCCGTCGAGGAAGGAGGCCAGGCGGGCGGCGGTCGGCAGGGCGGCCTCGCCGGCGGCAAGCGCCGTCAGCCGCAGCCAGGCCTGGGCCCCGGCGGCGCGGCCCTCGACCGAGACTGCGCCGAACGGTCCCCGGGCCTCGAAGGCGCAGGCTTCGCCCTTCTCGGTCAGGGCGCGGAGGCGGCGAGCGTGGTCAGGGTCGGCGCCGATCATCGCCTCGACCAGGGCCTGCGGATCCTCGTCCTCGAGGTCGAAGGCGGCGGCGCAGGCGGCCAGGGCCTCTTCACCGGAAGCCAGCCGGGCGACGCCGTCGTCGACGACCACAAGGGCGCAGTCGAAGGCTTCGGCCGAGGCGCGGGCGGCGGAGGCGCCGGCGGTCAGCTGGTCGATCTGGTCTTCAAGGATCTTGGCGCGTGCGTCACCGGCCCTGCGCTGGGCCACCGCCCAAAGGGTCGCGCAGATCGCCAGACTGACCGAACCGGTCGCTGCGGCCAGGATCAGGTCGGATCCACCCAAAGCGAAATAGCCCCTCGAATCACCAATAACTCTACGCCTGTAGCCTGCTTCGCGCGAAGAGGCCGCTGGCGAATGGGCGCAAGCTCTCTTCTTGTGCCAGTCCGGGCGCCGGAACCGCAAACACTTCCGCCTGACAGGCACAGGGGCCATATCAGCCAAATGACCGACTGGACCCATGCCGCCGCCCCCTCTCTGGACGATTTCGCCGTGCTGGCCCAGGCGGCCTTCGACGGCCTGCCGGAGCCTTTCCGGGGCCTGGCCAAGGAGGCGATCGTCCGGATAGACGACTATGCCGACGACGAGACGCTGGCGGCGCTGGGTATCGAGGACGTGTTCGAACTGACCGGCCTCTACTATGGCCTCGACCTGACCGAGCGCTCGGTGTTCGACACCGCCCCGATGCCGGCGCGCATCTTCCTCTACCGGCGGCCCTTGCTGGATGAGTGGGCCGAGCGCGGGGATGTGACGCTGGGCGAGCTGATTACCCATGTGCTGGTGCATGAGATCGGTCATCATTTCGGCCTGTCGGACGACGACATGCACCGGGTCGAGGACGAAGCGTGAACGAATCGGCTAGAATCGCGGCATGAGCCAGCTGTTCGATATCCCCGCCCTGACCGACGGCGTCCCCGAAGCCCGGGTGATGCGCGGCGAGAACTACTTCGGCCACGGCTGGGTGGAGCTGGTCGACTACGGTCCCGGCGGGGTGCTGGCCCATGTGATGGGCGAGCGCGGCATCGCCTATGTGGTCGAGATGAAGAAGGCGGACGGCCGTGATGCGGTGTGTAGTTGCCCCGACTTCGAGGACTCCAGGCTGACCTGCAAGCATGTGGTGGCGACGGCGCTGAAGGCCAATTCGGTCGATGACGCCGACCTCAAGGAGGCGACGCAGCGCATTCCGCGTCTGCGCGATATGCTGGACATGGAAGGCCGCGACGACGCCGATGACCTGGCGCTGCGGGCGCGAAGGGATCCGGCGCTGTTGAAAGAGCTGGAAGGCTAGACGTTCACCGGCTGGCCGAACCGCTCGCCCAGATACACCCGCCGCACTTCCGGATCGTCGATGATCTCCTGCGGGGAGCCTTCGAACAGCACCTCGCCGGCGTGGATGATCGAGGCGCGGTCGATGATGTCGAGCGTCTCGCGGACGTTGTGGTCGGTGATCAGGATGCCGATGCCGCGACCCTTGAGGTAGCCGATCACCTCGCGGATGTCGGCGATGGCCAGGGGGTCGATGCCGGCGAAGGGCTCGTCGAGCAGCATGAAGGCCGGCTCGCTGGCCAGGGCGCGGGCAATTTCCACGCGCCGGCGCTCACCGCCCGACAGGCTGATGGCCGGAGCGGCGCGGAGGTGCTCGATGCGCAGCTCTTCCAGCAGGCTGGTGGTGGTCTTGATAGCCTGGTCGCGATCAGGCAGTCGCATCTCGACGACGGCCATGACGTTCTGCTCGACCGTCAGGCCGCGGAAGATCGAGGCTTCCTGCGGCAGGTAGCCGACGCCCAGACGGGCCCGCTGGTACATCGGCAGGGCGGTGATGTCGGCCCCGTCGAGCAGGATGCGGCCGTTGTCCACCGGGATCAGGCCGGTGATCATGTAGAAGCAGGTCGTCTTGCCGGCGCCGTTGGGGCCCAGCAGGCCGGCGACCTCTCCGCGCGCCAGGCGCACGGAGACATTCTTGACGACCTGACGATCGCCAAACCGCTTGCCGAGATTTTCGACGACGAGGCCGACCCCCTCGCCCGGATTGTCCTGGGTCAGGTCTGTCATGCGCTATTGCGACTTGCCGGCCGGGAAGATGACGGCCCGGATGCGGTTCTTGCTGCCGCGGCCCTTGGCGCCGGCGAACATCTGCGACTGACCGGTGGTCAGGTTGATGATCACCTTCTCGGCGGTGACGACGTTCTCGCCCTGGACCACGACAACGCGCCCGGTCAGGACGATGGTGTCGTTGCTCAGGGTGTAGACCGCGTTCTGGGCATGGACGCGGCGGTCCGGCTGGACGTAGAAGACGTCGCCCTCGGCGACCAGGCGCTCGGTGTCGCCGCAGCCGTCGCCCTTCTTGCTGGCGTAGACATTGACGACCTGGGCGCGCAGGCGGGTCTTGGCCTGCATGGCCTCGACATCGCCCTTCCAGACCTGGCGGCACTCCTGGGTGAAGGCCTCCATGTCATCGGCGCCGATATGGAGCGGGGCGTCGGAGCGCGGCGCGATCTGGGCAGACGCCCCTCCGGCCATCGCCAGGGCGCCCGCCGCCAGGGCGCTCGCCGCCATCACATGAACCTTGCGCATCGTCTGCCTTATTTCTCGATTCGGGCCCGGACCCGGCCCTTCATAGTGACCCGACCGGTATCCCGGTCCACGTCATAGGAGTTTGCCTGAACCTGGCCAAGCGGGCCATCGCCGGAAATGCCCTTCTGACCGCTGATCTTGCCCGTCCGGGTATCGATTATGCTGTCGTTCGTGGCGATACGTTGACCCTTGCCGTTGTCGATGCGGACATCGCCGGACAGCCGCAGGATTCGGGTCTTCTCGTCATAGACGCCGCGCTTTGCGGTCATCCGCTGCGGGGCCCCGGTCTCGCCGCCCAGGGTCAGCACCGGGTCGGTCAGCACCACCTCCTGCATCAGGGTGTCGCTGCGCATCGCCGAGCCGGCCCCGATCAGGAAGCTGCGGCCATCGGCCATGCGGCCCATGAAGCGGGCCCCGAGCAGCTTGATCTCGGTCTGGGTGACCTTGGGCAGTTTCTGCGGGGCCTGGATCGAACTGAGGGTGAAGAAGCCGGCCAGGGCGATGACCAGCGCGCCCATCAGGGCCGGCAGCAACCAGCGCAGCACGCGGATCAAGGCCGACCGGCGTTGCCAGGCGTCCATGCGGCTGTGGGGGATGGTGGCGGCGGGGGCGGTCATTCGCTTCCTAGATAGGGACTGTTCAGCTGTGGGCGAAGATGTCGACCTCTTCCCAGCCGGCCAGGTCGAGGGTCGAGCGGGCCGGCAGGAAGTCGAAGCAGGCCTGGGCCAGGGCGGTGCGGCCCTCGCGGGCCAGCATCATCTCCAGCTTGGCCTTGGCGGCGTGCAGATAGAGGACATCCGAGGCGGCATAGGCCAGTTGCTCGGGGCTGAGCGTCGCCGCGCCCCAGTCGCTGGACTGCTGGGCCTTGGAGAGATCGACCCCGACCGTTTCCTTGACCACATCCTTGAGGCCGTGGCGGTCGGTGTAGGTGCGGGCCAGCTTGGAGGCGATCTTGGTGCACCACACCGGGGTGGTGATGACGCCCAGGTGCAGTTCGAACATGGCGATGTCGAAGCGGCCGAAGTGGAAAATCTTGGTCACCGCCGGATCGGTCAGCAGGGCCTTGAGGTTGGGCGCGTCGTAGGTCTCGCGGTTGAGCTGGACCATATGGGCGTCGCCGTCACCGGCGGAAATCTGCACCAGGCAGAGAGGATCGCGCCGGAAGCGCAGGCCGAGGGTCTCGGAATCAACGGCGACGGCGGTAACGCCGGCGAAAATGCCGGCCGGCAGGTCGCCGATATGGAGGTGGTTGGCCAAGTTTTCTCTCTCGTGAACCCGTCAGGCGGAAGCGTATGTGGTTCCGCCGCCCCAAGAGGCTCAAAACGTCACAAGCCGCGTCATACCATACTGGCTGCCGCCTGCGAGACTAAGAGAGAAGGGGTGGTGCCCAGGAGAGGACTCGAACCTCCACGACCGTTAAGTCACTGGCACCTGAAGCCAGCGCGTCTACCAATTCCGCCACCTGGGCTCGCTAGGCATCCTTGTGGGATGGCCGCGAAGGCGCGCTCATTACGGCAGGGTTTCGGCGCGGTCAATGGCCGTGATTGCGAATATCGTCCGGGTCGTCTAAGCCCGCGCCAGTTCAAGAGGTAGGCGACGCCATGCAAGGTCTGGTCACTGTTTTCGGCGGCACCGGTTTCATCGGCCGGCAGGTGGTTCGTGCCCTGGCCAAGCAGGGCCTGCGGGTGCGGGCCGCGGCGCGGCAGCCTGGGCGGGGATATCGCCTGCGCATGCTGGGTGACGTCGGCCAGATCGAGGTGGTCCAGGCCAATATCCGTGACAAGGCGTCCATCGCCCGCGCCGTCGAGGGCGCCGAGGCGGTGATCAATCTGGTCGGCATCCTGCGCGAGACCGGGCGCCAGCGCTTCCTGGCCATCCAGAGCATGGGGGCCCGCAACATCGCCGAGGCCGCCCGGGACGCCGGGGCCAGGCGCCTTGTGCAGATCTCGGCCATCGGCGCCGACGCGGACGGCGCCTCGAAGTACGCCCGCTCCAAGGCCGAGGGTGAAGCGGCCGTCCGCGAGGTGTTCCCCGGGGCCACCATCGTGCGGCCGTCCATCGTCTTCGGACCGGAAGACGACTTCTTCAACCGCTTCGGCCAGATGGCCTCGATCAGCCCGGCCCTGCCGCTGATCGGCGGCGGGCATACGAAATTCCAGCCGATCTACGTCGGCGACCTGGCTGCGGCCATCGCCCAGGCGGCGTCCAGCGACGCCTTCGCCGGCCAGACCTATGAGCTGGGCGGCCCGGCGGTCCATGACTTCAAGGCGCTGCTGGCCTTTGTCTGCACCGAAACGGGCCGCAAACGCATCCTCGTTCCGCTGCCCTTCCCGATCGCCGGCCTGCTGGGCATGGCCGGCGATGTGGCCGGGATGGTCATCGCGCCGCCGATCACCTCCGACCAGGTCGAACTGCTGCGCACTGACAATGTCGCCTCGGGCCCCGGTCTCGAAGCCTTCGGGATCACTGGCAAGCCCATCGAGGCGATCGTGCCGTCCTACCTCTATCGCTACCGCAAGGGCGGCCAGTACGCCGAGACGCCTGAAGGGGCCTACTAGCCGGCCGGCCGCGCCTGTCGAAGCGGGCTACCATTATACCGCGCTTCCGGGCGGCAAGGGGCTGAAGCGGTTCTGCCGGGTTGAAAAGATTGACGGAACCGTGCCCGGCGCGTGGGCCGGGCCACCCGGAATGTAGCCTGTGGCGTAGCCCGGACCGTAGGTCGACTGCCTGCGAATGTGGGTCGCGGTGTGGTCGGGTGGCGCTACATCGGGCGCCGCGGTCTGCGGTTGTCGCCGGCCCGGCTCAAAGAGCCCCAAATTCAATATGTCTAGACATATTCATCGGCTTCAGCGGACCTGATCCCACTCGGCGACGACGGCCGGATCGGTCTCGGCGGCAGAGGCCCGCAGGATCTCCGCCCGCTCCGGCGCCAGCCGCTTCAGCGCCCAGACCGCCGCCCCGCGCACGACGGGATTGGCATCGGCCAACAGGGCCTCGACGTCCGGGACCAGGGCCGGATCGCCGCTGTTGCCGGCGGCGTAGAGCACATTCCTGACCAGCCGGTCGCGACCGATGCGGGTGACCGCGCTCTTGCGGAACAGCGCGCGGAAGCCGGCGTCATCCAGCCGCGCCAGCACGGCCAGGGACGGCTCCTCCAGCTCGGGCCGCGCCTTCAGCCCCATCTCCCGGGCCCGGGCCGCGAACTTGTTCCACGGACAGACGGCCAGACAGTCGTCGCAGCCGTAGATGCGGTTGCCGAGCGCGGGACGCAGGGCCGGATCGATCGGCCCTTCATGCTCGATGGTCAGGTAGGAGATGCAGCGGCGGGCATCGAGCTGGTAGGGGGCCGGGAAGGCGTTCGTCGGGCAGATGTCGAGACAGGCGCGGCAGGTCCCGCAGGCGTCGTCTCCCGGCGTGTCGAGCGGCAGGTCGATGCTGGTCAGGACCGAGCCCAGAAACAGCCAGCTGCCCAGCTCCCGGGAGACCAGGTTGGTGTGCTTGCCCTGCCAGCCGAGCCCCGCCCGTTCGGCCAGCGGCTTTTCCATCAGAGGCGCGGTGTCGACGAAGACCTTCACCTCGCCGCCGAATTTGGCCTTGATCCATCCGCCGAGGTTCTTCAGCCGCCCCTTGATCAGGCCGTGATAGTCGTCGCCCCGCGCATAGGCGCTGATCAGCCCGTTGGAGCGCCGGGCCAGACCCAGAAGCGGGTCCGAGTCCGGGCCATAGGTCATGCCGACAACGACCGCGCTCCTGGCCTCCG
>JBILYE010000201.1:0-6788 GCA_044377925.1 Caulobacter sp.
CCATTCTGTCCAAGAAGGTTGCCGCCGGCGTCGGCCGCCTGTTGATTGACCTTCCCGTCGGTCCGACCGCCAAGGTGCGCGACAGCCGTGGCGCCCTCAAGCTGCGAAAGCTGTTCGAGTATGTCGCCGGTCACCTGGGCCTCGCCATCGAGGTGACGATCACCGATGGCAGTCAGCCGATCGGCCGCGGCGTCGGGCCGGTGCTGGAGGCGCGCGATGTGATGTCTGTGCTCGACGGGCGACCCGATGCGCCGGCTGACCTCCAGGAAAAGGCCATCCGGCTGGCGGGACGGGTTCTCGAGGCCGATCCGGACCTGCCCGGCGGGGCGGGGGAGGCAAGGGCCCGCGCCTTGCTGGCCGGCGGCGCCGCCCGAGCGAAGATGGCGGAGATCATCGGCCTGCAAGGGTGCTCTCCCCTGTCCGCCCGCCTATCGGACCAGACCCACGAGATCCGGGCCGCGCGCACGGGAATCGTCGGGGCCGTGGATTGCCTGCGCATCGCCAATGTCGCCCGGCTGGCGGGCGCGCCGAACGATGCCGGCGCCGGGGTCGATCTTCTAAAGCGACCCGGCGAAAAGGTTCTGGCCGGCGAGCCGCTCTATCGCATCCACGGGTCGGACTCCTCGGACTTCGGCTTCGCCGTCGAGGCGGCGATGGCCGACAGCGGCTTTGCGGTGACCTCATGAGCGCCACGGTCGTCCATGGCTTCATCGACGATGTTGAACGGACCCGGCGCCTGGCCGAGGCGCTCGGGGCCCCGTTCGGCCTGATTGACCTGCACGTTTTTCCGGATGGCGAGACCCTGCCGACCCTGCCGGTCTTCGAGGCCCGAACCGCCATCCTCTATCGGTCCCTACACCACCCGCAGGACCGCCTTTTCCCTACCCTGCTGGCCGCCGACGCCTATCGGCGCGTCGGAGTGGAGCGACTTGTCCTCGTCGCGCCCTACCTCTGCTACCTGCGCCAGGACGCGGTCTTCCGGCCGGGCCAGCCGCTGAGCCGCGATGTCATCTGCGGCCTGCTGGGCCAGGCCTTCGACGCCGTCGTCACCGTCCAGGCTCACCTGCACCGGACGCCCGACCTGTCGGTCGCCCTGGGCCGGCCGGCCGTGAACCTCGACATCGCGGCGGCCCTGGCCGAGGCGCTCGGAGCGGGACCCGACAGCGTCATCGTGGGGCCGGACATGGAGTCGGCGCCCTGGGTCGCGCAGGCGGCGAGCGCAGTCGGCGCCCGGGCCCTGACCTTCAGCAAGGTCCGCCACGGTGACCACGCCGTTGAATTGAGCCTGCCGCGAGACGCCCGGCTGGCTGGCCACAGGATCGTTCTGCTCGATGACGTCTGCAGCTCGGGCGGCACGCTTGAGGCCGCGGTTGGCAAGCTGGTAGAGGCCGGCGCCGCCGCCATCGACATCGGGCTCGCCCACGCTCTGTTCGACACGGCGACGCTGGCCAGGCTGCGGGCGGCCGGCGCCGGCCGGGTCCTGTCGTCGGACTCCATTCCCCATTCCACCAACGGGCTCGACCTGGCGCCACGCCTGGCGCGGGCGCTGCAAGACGAGGGCTACGCATGACCCCCACCCTCAGCTTTCACGGCGCCGCCGGCTGCGTCACCGGCTTTTGCGCGGAACTTCGGACGAGCAATGCCCGGGTGCTGGTCGATTGCGGCATGTTCCAGGGCTCCAAGACCCTGAAGAAGCTGAACTACGACGACTTCCCGTTTGAGGCCTCGCGGATCGACGCGGTGCTGCTAACCCACGCGCACATCGACCATTCCGGCCTGCTGCCCAAGCTCATGCGGGCCGGCTACACCGGGCCGATCTACGCTACCGCCGCCACCCGCGACCTTTGCGAGGTCATGCTGGCCGACGCCGGCGGCATCCAGGAAGCCGAGGTCCGCGACCTCAATCGTCGCAACCAGCGTCGGGGCCGGCCGCTGGTCGAACCCATCTACACGGCGCGCGACGCCAAGCAGCTGATGCCCCAGTTCCGGACGGTGAAGTTCGGCGAAGCCACCGTCATCGCCGGAGATGTCGGGGCGACCTGGTGGCCCGCCGGCCATATCCTGGGGGCCGGTTCCGTCGCTGTGGACATCGATGCTGACGACGGCCCGATGAAACTTCTGTTCTCCGGCGATCTGGGGCCCGGCGGCAGCGAGTTCGTCGCTGAACCGGAGGCGCCGTCGGGCTTCGACCACCTGATCATCGAGTCGACCTACGGCGACCGTGATCGCATCGCCACCGACCCGGCCAGCCGTCGGCGCGCTCTGGCGGCGGAACTGCGCGAAGCCCATGCCGCCGGCGGTCCGCTGCTGGTCCCGGCCTTCGCGGTGCAACGCAGCCAGGAACTGCTGATGGACATCCTGGCGGTCATGGACAGCGGCGAGGCGCCGGCCGGGGACGTCTTCCTCGACTCCCCGTTGGCGATCCGGGCGACGGACGTCTTCCTGGACCGGGGCTGGAACCGCACCACAGAGCGCAACCCTTTCGAAAGCCTGCGTCACTCACCGCACCTTCGGTATCTCAGCAAGCCGGCCGAGAGCGACACCCTCGATCGGCTCAAGGGCTGGCACATCATCATGGCCGGCAGCGGCATGTGCGACGCCGGCCGCATCCGCAAGCACCTCAAGCGGCTGCTGTGGCAGCGGGAATGCACCGTCCTGCTCACTGGCTACCAGGCGGTCGGGACGCTCGGCCGTCTCCTGTCCGAAGGCGCCGAGCGGGTCAGCATCCAGGGCGATGAGGTGCGGGTCCGGGCGCGCGTGCGGATGTTCGACTCCTACTCGGGCCACGCCGACGCGGCCGGCCTGGTCGCCTGGGCCCAGGGCCGGGGACCGATCAGTGGCTCAACCTTCATCGTGCATGGCGAGCCCGAGGCCTCCGCCGGTCTGCGCGATCGGCTCGCCGCCGTTGGCTTTGTCGGGGAGCGACTGGTCATTCCCGCCATCGACGACCGGTTCCGACTGACCCGGGCCGGCGCCGAGAGCGAGCAGACCGGATCGCGGCGGCTGCCATCGGAGGCGGCGGCGCGCCTGGACTGGCACAACGACAGGGCCGCCTTCCTGCTAGGTCTGAACGCCGCCCTCGAGCAGGCGCCCGACGACAAGGCGCGGGAGGCCCTGCTGCGCCGGATGGTCGACGCCCTGGGTGTTGACCCAGATCAAGGCGTGGCCGGACTGGGCCCGGCAGTCTGAAGCTGCATCAAGCGCAAGGAGATACCGGAGATGGGCAAGTCGATCGCCAAGGAAGTCGCCAACAACATCGATGATGTCTTCGACGACGTCGTTCACAATCTGAAAAAGATGGTCAAGCACCTCAGCGAGGACACCGGCGACGCCCTGTCGAAGTCGGCCACTGAGCTGGCCCATTCGGCCGTCGAGCTGCTGGACGAGGCCAAGGCCCAGTCCAAGGCTCTCGCTGAAAAGACCGGCAAGGAAGTCCGCGAGCATCCGGCCGCCGCCGCCGGCATCGCGACCGCCATCGCCGCCGCCGCCCTGATCGGCCTGGCCGTCGCCCAGCGACGCAAGGCCTGAGGAGGTTCCGCCGGCCTCTCTCTCCCCCATCCGACCGGCCGGCGAAGCGCCCCGAGGAGGTCACTCCTCGGGGCGCGTTCTTTTGATCAGGGGGTGACGGAGACCTTGAGCGCCCCGTCGCGCTGATGGCTGAACAGTTCATAAGCGGCCTCGATGTCGTCCAGAACGATCCTGCCCGGTTCGGCGAAGATGGCGGCCTTCATCACGGCCATGGCGGTGACTCCTCTGGCCTGCGGCGCGCGGGATTCCCCCAGCCTGGGGCGCCGTTTCCGGCGTTCGTTGACAGGGATCAAGGCGGAACGCGCAATGTAACGGCAATGGACAGGCCGGGACGAGGAGCCGCCGCGTGTCCACATCAACCCGGACCGGATTGACCAGCGCGGAGGCCGAGGCGCGTCTCGCCGCGTCCGGCCCCAACGTCCTGCCGCACCCCGCCGGCCGGTCGCTCGGCGCGCTGGTCATCGAGACTGTCCGGGAGCCGATGTTCTTCCTGCTCCTCGCGGCCGCCGGCATCTACCTGGTGCTCGGCGATCTCGGCGAGGGCCTGTTCATGCTGGCCGGCGCGGGACTGACCGTGGCCCTGGTCATCGCCCAGGCGGCGCGCAGCGAGCGGGCTCTGGCCGCGCTGCGTGACCTGGCCGAACCCTTCGCCACCGTTATCAGGGACGCAACACAGCGGCGTATTCCGGCCCGCGACCTGGTCACAGGAGACATCCTGCTTGTGTCCGAGGGCGAGCGACTGCCGGCGGACGTCCGGTTCAGAACCGGCGAGCCCATCGAGGTGGACGAATCTGTCCTGACCGGGGAGTCGGCCCCTGTCCTCAAGACGCCCCGGCCTTCGGCGGAGGCGAACGCGCCGGCCGACCTTTTCGCCGGCACAGTGGTTACCCGCGGAAATGGCCTCGGCGAGGTACATGCCACCGGTGCGGCGACGGCGTTCGGGCGGATCGGCGCCTCGCTGGCCGTGATGACAGAGGCGGCGACGCCGCTGCAAAAGTCCGCCCGGCGTCTGACCGGGGTTCTCGGCGTCGTCGCCCTGGTCGTCTGCCTTTTGACCGCGCTGGCCTACGGGGTGTTTCGCGGCGACTGGGTCGACGGCGCGCTCAGCGGGCTGACTCTGTCCATCGCCCTCATCCCCGAGGAATTCCCGATGGTGCTGACGGTGTTCATGGCGCTCGGCGCCTGGCGTCTTGCCCGGCGGCAGGTCCTGGTCCGCCGCTCGGCGGCGATCGAGGCGCTTGGCGCAGCCTCCGTGCTCTGCGTCGACAAGACAGGCACCCTGACCGAGAACCGGATGCAGCTCGCCCGGCTGTGGACAGAGGCAGGGGGTCCGGGCGCCGACCTGCTTGAAGCAGGGGCTCTGGCCTCGGACGAGACGTCCAGCGATCCCATGGATCGCGCGATCCTGGCGGAGCAGAGATCAACCCGCCCGGAATTCGTCCCAGGCCGGTGTTGGCCGCTATCGGCCGAACGGCTGGCGGTTGTCCGACTCTGGACCGATGGTGGCCAAACCATCGCCTCCGCCAAGGGAGCCCCGGAAGCCATCTTCCGCCTTTGCGGCCTCGAAGGTGATCGTCTGGCCCAGCTCCGGGCCCAGCTCGACCGGCTCGCGACCGATGGCCTTCGGGTTCTGGCGGCGGCGGCGTGGCGGGGCGCTGACCCGCCGGAGTCACCGGACGCCATTCCGTTCGAGTTCAGGGGTTTCCTCGGCTTCGCCGACCCGATCCGTCAGGGCGTACCGGCCGCGCTGGCGGAAGCCCGGGCTGCGGGCGTGGCGGTCGTCATGGTCACCGGGGACTATCCGGCCACCGCCCTGGCCATTGCCCGGCAGGCGGGAATCGATGCGGCGGCCGTCGTCACCGGGGCCGACTTTGTGGCGATGACCGTCAGCCAACGGCAAGACTGTGTTGCAACCGTGCGGGTCTTCGCGCGCGTACGGCCGGAGCAGAAGCTGCTGCTGGTCGAGGCCTTCCGCGTGGGCGGCCGGGTGGTGGCCATGACCGGCGACGGGATCAACGACGCCCCCGCCCTCGAGGCCGCCGATATCGGCATCGCCATGGGACGCCGCGGGACTGACGTCGCCCGGGAGGCGGCGGACATCGTTCTCCTGGATGACGATTTCGCGTCCCTGGTGGGGGCAGTACGTCTCGGCCGCAGGATCTTCGCAAACCTGCGCAAGGCGCTGGTCTTCATCACCGCGATCCACGTGCCGATCGCCGGCCTTGCCCTGCTGCCGGTGCTACTCGGCCTGCCTCCGATGTTGCTGCCGATGCATCTGGTGCTGCTCGAGCTGGTGATCGACCCGGTCTGCTCGATCGTCTTCGAGGCGGAGCCAGGGGACAAACGGTCAATGCAGCGGCCCCCGCGGCGACCAGACGAGCCCCTGTTCGGCCTTGGCCAGGGGGCTCTGGCGTTGGGTCAGGGCGTCGTCCTCATGGCGGCGGTATTTGCCCTTTATGTCGGCCTTCTCCCACTGTTGGCGGGGCCCGAGGCGCGGGCCTGCGCCTTCGCGGCCCTTGTGGTCGGCAATCTGGCGCTGGCGCTGGCCGACAGCGCCTCGGGCGCTTCCCTTATGCACCGTGGTCACCTCACGTTCTGGGCGATCGCATCCGTCGCCACGGCGATCCTGGCGCTTGTCATCTTCGCGCCGGGCGTGAATGCGACATTCGACCTATTACCGCCGCCGCCGATGTGGCTCGGCGTGGCGGCCCTGACGGGCCTGGCGGCGGGCGGCTGGTTTGGGCTCGTTCGATCCGTCGGCGGATTGCGAAGCCACGCCGGTCTCCATAGCGCCCCCTAGGGCCGACTCCTGAATAGTGACGAGCCCCCGCCCTGCTCTGCCGCGCTCCGATCGGCGACCCGCGTCAGGACCAGTACCTGCAATTGACCGCAGACGGCGTGCCGTTCTGGACGGAGAATCCAGACACCGCGAAAGCCTTGGCGACGCTGTCGGCCTGCGCCGCCGGCAGCTACGAGGCGCCGCAGCTTGACCCCGTATCGGGCCGGACGTCCGCATCGTAGGCGGGCTCGCCTTGGCGCGGCGCGAATGCGCCAGCTGCATGCCGTCTTCGGGTCCCGCCTCAACGCCACCATGCGCACAGCCGTTTGCAGTCGCCTTTTGCACCCGGCGACGATGAGAACCTTCAGAATATCAGAAAGTTATTGGTTCGGCTCAGCGAATGAACCGGATGGCGGAGAGGGTGGGATTCGAACCCACGGTACCCTTCCAGGCACGCCGCATTTCGAGTGCGGTACATTCG
>JBILYE010000202.1:0-6770 GCA_044377925.1 Caulobacter sp.
CGAAGTGTCCAAGGCCGGTCGGCGGCCCGATGTGATCCGGTGGGCGATAACGGTGGCGGTGCTCGTGGGCGTGCTGGCGGTTCTATATGTCATCCTGAGCGCGGTCATAGTCCCCAATGGGCCCGCACGGCTCGAAACCTTGAAGCGCGGCAAGCTCGAGAAGCTTGAGATCACGAGGACGCCCAGCCCGGCGCCGACGCAGGCGTTCAAGGACGCCAACGGCAAGGACGTCACCATCGCCGACTTCAAGGGCAAGGTGACCATCGTCAACTTCTGGGCCACCTGGTGCGCCCCCTGCCTGGTCGAGATGCCGACCTTCTCGCGCCTGGCGGCGACCTATGCAGGCCAGCCGGTGGCCATCGTGGCGATCAGCATCGACAAGGACGACAAGGACGCCCAGGCGCGGGCCTTCATCGCGAAGAATAGGCCGCTCGACTACTACCGCGACGGAACGATGAACCTGCCCTTCCTGCTGAGCCCGCCGGCCCAGGGCATGCCGACGACGGTGGTCTACGACAAGAAGGGCGTCGAGCGGGCGCGGCTGTCGGGCGAGGCCGACTGGAGCGGGCCGGAGGCCATGGAGCTGGTGCGGTCGCTGCTGGCCGAGCCGTAGGTGCGTGCTTCGACACGCGGTCTGCGACCGCCGCTCAGCATGACCGGGTTCTGGGAATTGCTCACACGTCAGTCATCCTGAGCAGCCCGCAGGGCGTGTCGAAGGACGCAAACCCGGAAACTCAATTTGACCCTTGAAGAGATCGACAACCTCGAACGGATCGCCGACCGGGCCTGGCCGGCGGCGGAGCGGTCGAGCCTGGGGTCGTGGATACTGAATGCCTCGACCGGCTGGTCGGGACGGTTGAACGCCTGCTGGCCCTTGGGGGAGTCACCCTTGCCTTTGGGCGAGGCGGTGGAGGCGGTGGAGGCCTGGTACAGCGCGCGGGGGTTGCCGCCGGTGTTCAAGCCGGCCGGGCCGCTGCCGGCGCTGGAGGCCGAGCTGGCCGCGCGCGGCTATCGGGCGCGGACGCCGACGCTGATGATGGTGGCCGACATTCCGGAGGTGGCGCGACCCGGAAGGGTGACGGTGGCGGACACCGTCGGTCAGGCTTTCGAGCAGGTGTTCCTGGGCACACAGGACAATCCCGAGGACGCGGCCGAACGCATGGGGGCCTTCCACCGGATCACGCGGCCGCGGGTGTTCGCTTCCATTGATGAAGAAGAGGAGCCGGTGGCGATCGGAGGCTCGGCAATCGAGGGCGACTGGGCAGGCGTGTTCGGAATGCGGACGCTTGCGGCGTTTCGGCGACAGGGTCTGGCGCAGGATATCGTGGCGGCTCTGCTGGCCGGGGCGCGAGAGGCGGGAGCGAGCCGCGCCTACCTGCAGGTCGAGGCGCCGAACGCGCCGGCGATCGCGCTGTACGAGCGGTACGGGTTTCGGACGGTGTTTGCCTACAGCTATTGGGACAGGCCTGCTTCCGCCTGATCGGCCTTCTTCTGGTCCCGGTTGGCCGCCCACTGCGCCAGCGCCACCCCGGCCAGGGCGGCCAGCGCCCCAAGGCCCTGCAGCGGCGTCATCGCTTCGGTGAAGATCAGCCAGCCCAGCAGGGCGGCGACGGCGGGCTGGACGAGGACGACGACGCTGGCCGTGGCGGTCGGCAGGCGGCCCAGCGCCCAGGCGATGGCCCCCTGGCCGGTGACGTGGACGACAGCCAGACCGAGACAGGCGCCCCAGCCGGCAAGGCTGGCGGGAAGAATGTCTTCGCCGAGCGCCAGCATGATGACGGCCAGGCCAATGGCGCCGACCAGGCTGGACCAGAACATCACCGCCATGGTCCCGAAGCGGGCCCGGGCCTGGCGCACGCACAGGAAGTAGGCAGCGTACCAGAGGGCTGTGGCGGCCGAGAGGATGTCACCCAGCGGTGGGTTGCTCCCCGGGGCGACGGCGCCGCGACCCTCGGCCATGGTCCAGGCGCCGATGAGGCCGAGCGCCATGCCGGCCAGGAAGATCGGCCCGACCCGCTCCTTGAAGACCAGGAAGCCGACGATGGTGACAACGATCGGGGTCAGGTTGGCCAGCACTGTGGCGTTGGCAACGGAGGTCATGCCGATGCCGTAGTGCCAGAAGGCGAGATCGGCGGCGAAGAAGACGCCGGCGAGGATCAGAGGGATGCTTGGAAGGCGCGGGTTGGGCTCGACCCCCTCTCGCGCCTGTGGACGAAATGCGAAGACCGCCAGCAGAGGCAGGGCCAGCGCCAGGCGCCAGAAGCCGCCGGCGGCCGGTCCGGTCTCGGTCAGGCGGACGAAGATCGGCGCAAATCCGATCGCGCAGGCGCCGACCAGCAGGGCGACGAGCGGGAGAGCCCTGCTCTCTGTCTTGGGACGGCTCACGAAATTCCTAGCTCCCGGCGCAGCTGCTCGGCGGTGACGCCGGATCCGCGAATCTCCCGAAGGGTCTGGGCGTGATCGCGCTTGGCGTAGCGCTTGCCGTCCGGTCCGACCAGCAGCGGATGATGGCGGTATGTCGGGGCGGGGAGTTCGAGCAGGGTCTGCAGCAGGCGCTGGACAGGCGTAGCCTCGTAGAGATCCTGGCCGCGGATGACGTGGGTGACGCCCTGAAGCGCATCGTCGACGACCACAGCAAGGTGGTAGGCGACGCCGACATCCTTTCGCGCGAGCACGATGTCGCCGGCAGCGGTTGGGTCGGCCGGGCGCGCTTCGCCGTCTTCGGTGAAGGTGAGGTGGAAGCCGCCGAGATGGCGACTGGCGGCCTCCAGCGAGAGGCGCCAGGCGAAGGGCTGTCCTTCGGCGAGGCGCGACGCCTCCTCGGCGGCGGGTAGCGGGGCGCCGGTATAGGGCAGGGGCAGGCCGTGCGGGGCGGATTGAGCCTGCTCGGCGATCTCCTTGCGGGTCTTGAAGCAGCGATAGGCGAGTCCGGCCTCGCGCAGCCTGCTCAGGGCGGCGTCATAGTCGCGGAGATGGTCGGACTGGCGGCGGACGGGGGTTTCCCAGGTCAGGCCCAGCCACGCGAGGTCCTCGAGGAGCGCGGCTTCATACTCCGGCCGGCAGCGGGTGGCGTCGATGTCCTCAATGCGCAGGAGGAAGCGGCCGTTGGCCGCGCTTGCGGCCTGATACGCGGTCAAGGCGGAATAGGCGTGGCCCCGGTGCAGATAGCCGGTGGGCGAGGGGGCGAAGCGAGTGACGAAGAGCGGCACGGCCCTTCTTTAACGACATACGCCTCCTCCCGCGAGCGAGAGGAGGCGATTGGGCGCTGAACTCCGGCTTTCGCCGGGTTGATCGGCCTGTCATGCCAATCAGTTGTTCGCGGGGGCGTCCGACATCTCTTCCAGGATGGCGCCGGCCTTGCGGGCGGAGGCTTCCTGGGCGACGTCGCCGAGAGACACGATGCCCGTCAGGTTCTGCTTGTCGTCGACGATCAGGATCCGGCGGATCTGCTTGTCCTGCATCTGGAAGATGACGTCGGCGATCGTCGAGTCCTCGCGACAGGTCTGGACCTCGGTGGTCATGACCTCCGACACCTTGGTGTCGAAGCTGCGTTGTTCGCCGACAACGCGCAGGACGATGTCGCGGTCGGTGATGATGCCCTTGATCTGGCCGTCCTCGACGACCGGGATAGCGCCCGAGTCGATCTCGTTCATGCGCCTGGCGATCTCGGCGACGGTGTCCGAGGGTTTGGCGACCTGCGGGTTGGCGGTCATGACTTCGGAAATCAGCATGGCGATGAGGCCCCTTTGGCGGCTGTGGTGAGCCTGCCTAACGGGCGGAGTGCAACGGACGTTCCGAGTTGATCAGGCCGGGGCGTCCGGTTTCGGCTGGAACATGCCCAGGTGGCTGAGGACGGCGCGCAGGAAGCCGGCATCGCCGCCGAACGCCTCCTTCAAGGGCGCGAACTGTGCAAAACCGCTCATTTCGGCGAGCCCGTGGGCGGCGCACCATGCCGCGATGGTGGCCAGCTCGATGTCGACGTCGGGCACATCGGGGCCTGCCGCCTGGCGGAACGTGTTGCGGACCAGACAGTAGGCGCTGTCCTCCTTGTCCTGCATGCCCTCGGGCAGCATGTCCTTGTCGCGGGAGCAGTCGTACATGACGCGGTAGAGGGCTGGGTGGTCCTGTGAGAAGCGGACGTAGGAAACGCCGATCTCGGTGATCAGAGTCGAGTTGCCGGGGGTCTGGCCCTGGGCAGCGGTCATCGCCTCGCCCAGCGCATCCCAGCCGACCTGGGCGACGGCTTCGAGCAGTTCACCCTTGTCCTTGAAGTGGTGATAGGGGGCGGCCGGGCTGACGCCGGCCTCACGCGCCACGGCTCGCAGGCTGAGGGCGCTGGGCCCCTCGCGCTCCAGAATCCGGATGGCGGCGTCGACCAGGGCGTGGCGAAGATCGCCATGATGGTAGGGACGGGTATCGGCAACAGCGGCGGTGCTCATTGATCCTGTATAAACTTTCATCCGAACGCCGTAAAGATCATCTTGACACCGCTTAGATGGGTTTATATCTAAGCACTGTCCAGATCGGACAAACCCTTCGCCCCCCTCCCCGGGTGAGACGAGGGGATCAAACGGGGGCTTCCGGTCACACCGGAGCCCAAACTCAAAAGGTGTGTGTCATGCAAGTTTCCAAGCTGTCTTCGTTCGAACGCTTCTTCGACCGTTCGGCCGCCGTGCTATTCGTGGGTCTGGGTCTGATCCTGGCCGGCGCGACCGCGTTCATCGGCGTTTAAAAACGATCAAGCTGGCGGTCGGCCCTCACCGGCCGCCGGCGCCGACGAATTTTCTCTATCCGAGCATCAGACTTCAGGGGCCCCTCGCGGGGCCCTTTTCTTTTGCCGCTGTGTCTTGGAGCCGTCGCGCATCGGCGCCATCTTCGAATCGTCATCGGGGATGCAGGCGATTCCCGTAGCGACGGAAAGGCAGGCGGGTCTTCAGTCCGATTGCGAGTTCCACACCGCGGGAGCGGGCGTGATGGAGATTTCATCCCACGCGCCGTCTGGCTGGCCCGCCCTTGTGCTGAACGCCGACTATCGGCCGCTCAGCTATTACCCCTTGTCCGTCTGGCCTTGGCAGGACGTGATCAAGGCGGTCTTTCTCGACCGTGTCGACGTCGTGTCGACCTACGATCAGGTGATCCGTAGCCCCAGCTTCGAGATGCGGCTGCCGAGCGTGGTCTCTCTCAAGCAGTTCGTCAGCCAGGACCGACCGCCGGCTTTCACGCGGTTCAACCTGTTCCTGCGCGACGCCTTCACCTGCCAGTACTGCACCTCGACCATGGACCTGACGTTCGACCATGTGCTGCCGCGCTCGCGGGGCGGGCGGACGACCTGGGAGAACATCGTCACCGCCTGCGCGCCCTGCAACCTGGCCAAGGGCGGGCGCACGCCCCGCGAAGCGCAGATGCATCCGCGAAGGGCGCCGCGCCGGCCATCGATGCATGAGCTGCAGGAGCGGGGCCGCCGGTTTCCGCCCGGCCACCTGCATGAGAGCTGGCTTGACTACCTGTACTGGGACATCGAGCTGGAGGCCTGAGGCCTTACGCGATCCAGCCCGCCGCTCGCAGACGGGCGACATTGGCGCGGGACACCGGCGCCTCGATGCCGCCTTTCAGCATCAGGCGAAGGTTGCGGCCCTCCTCGACGACGGACTCGACCGCGTGGCGGGCGACCCACCAGGAGCGGTGGACCTGCAGGCCGTCGAGTCCGCCCAGTTCCTCCAGGGCCTGGCCCAGGGACATCAGGACCAGCACAGACCCTTGCTGGGTGTGCAGCCTGACATAGTGGTCCTCCATGGAGAGGCAGAGCAGGTCGCTGCCAAGGCGTGGCGGCAGATGGCGCAGTATCTCCGGGCCGTCGGTCGCGACGGGAGGCCTGGCGGTTCGCGGCGCGATCCGGACTTCGGGCAGAATAGCGTAGAGGCAGACGTAGGCCAGACTGACCAGCACGGTCTGGCCGTACCAGTCGACCACGGTGACCCGCCCGCCGATCGCCGGCCAGAACGCCATGGCGACCAGGCGGGTGATGAAGGTCAGTGGCAGGCTGACCGCCAGCAGCATGGCCGGCGCCCAGGCCCATAGAGGGACGCGTCGGCGGTGGGCCGGAGGCGCGATCAGCCTGATCGCCGCGCCATAGGCCAGGCCGCAGAGCAGCAGGATAATGACCCAGTAGGCGACCCGGACGACCAGCACGTCGTTCAGGAAGCTGCCGAACGGCCCGAACAGCCCAAGCAGGGCGCCGACCGCCATGCAGGCCGCCATTTCAATCGCCCAGGCCCTGACCGAATTCGAAACCTGCCTCATGGCTCCCCCTGGTCGGGAGCATAGCGGGCTCCCGCTCCCTGCGGAACCATTCGCCGGGCCGCGAACCCGTTCGCCCATTGGCGAAGCGGCGCTGGCGCGGGCTCCGCTGGCCGTCAATTCAGGCGCTCCCTTCACAACAGATCGGATCGCCCCATGCGCCCGCTAAGAAACATTCTCGCCCTGGCCGCGCCGCTGGTCGCCGCCGTCTTCGGATTTGTTGCTCCGGCGGCGGCGCGCCCCGCCGACCAGGTCTTCAGCGTCGCCGATCCGGCGGGCGGCCGGATCGAGGCCGGGGTCTGGCTGCCGGACAGCCGCTTTGCCGGACCCCGCCCGCTGGTCGTCATTTCGCATGGCAACGGCGGCGTATTCAGTGGCCACCACGACACCGCCGAGGCCCTGGCCAATGCGGGCTTCGTCGTCGCCGCCCTGACCCATCCCGGTGACAACTGGCGCGACGCGAGCCGCCAGAC
>JBILYE010000203.1:0-6748 GCA_044377925.1 Caulobacter sp.
ATGGTCCGACAGCCTGAAGTCCAGACTGGGCCGCCGGCTGCCCGTCATGATCCTGGCGACGCCGATGGTGGCCTTGTCCGTGGGCCTGCTGTTCTCCCCGCCGTCCGGCCTGGATCAGCTGGCGCTTTTCGGATGGCTGGCCGTCATGTCGGTTGCTTCGCGGAGCGCCATTTCCCTGTTCCAGGTCCCCTACGTGGCGTTGGGGGCGGAGATGGCTACGGACTACGGTGGGCGAACCAGTCTGGTCATGTACCGCGCGACCGCGGGGATCATGACGGCCGTGGCCGTGACCGCCGTTGGCTATTCGGTGTTCTTCGCCAACGGCGGCCTGCAGAAGCCCGAAGGATATCCCGGTTTCGGCTGGTCGGTGGCAGGCCTGCTGCTGGCATGCCTGACCGTCTGCTGCCTGGGCATCTGGCGCTACGCTGCCGGCCTGCCGCAGCCGGAGCCGGTGCGTTCGACTCTGTGGAAGCGGCTGCCCGGCGAAGTCGCCGAGATTTTCCGCAACCGGTCGTTCCGCATCCTGTTCTTCTCGGCGGTCATCCTGTTCACGGCCATGGGCCTGAACGCCAGCCTCAACAATCACGCATTCGTCTTCGTCTGGCGCATCAAGAGCGAGCTGATCCAGTTCATCGGCTACGCCTACCTTCTCGGCATGCTCATGGGTATCGCGGCGACGCCGACCCTCCAGAAACTCATGGAGAAGAAGTACGTCGTCATTCTCGGTTTCGGCCTGCTGATCGCCAACTGGCTCATCGTGCAGGGCTCCATGCTCGCCGGTCTCTACCTGCCACTGGGGGATGCGGCGCTGCTGCCGATGCAGCTGAACTCCGGCATGGCCGGTATCGGCATCGGGCTCGTCTCGGTCGCCTATCCCTCGATGATGGCCGACGCGGCCGACGAGCATGAGATGCTGTTCGGCCGGCGTCGCGAGGGCCTTTACTTCGCGGGGCTCGGCTTCGGCCAGAAGGCGGCTTCCGGCATCGGTGTCATGCTCGCCGGCCTGGCGCTCGATCTGGTGCGGTTTCCCAAGGGAGTCGCCCAGGCTGCCGGGGCGGGTCTGCCCACGGAAATGCAGTTCCGGCTGGTCATGGTCTGGGGGCCGGTCGCGGCGGTGATCGCTGTCGTCGCCCTGCTGATCTTCGTCTCCTACAACATAAGCCGCGCTCGCCACGACCAGATCGCAGCGGCGCTCGGGCGTGGCGAGACAGCTCCATGACCCCATCACCGATTGACACCGCCGCGCCTGAAGCCTGGAGGTCGCGATGACGAAGGCGAGCAAAACGGAATCCGGCGTCACCCAAGCGTGGGCCGACACAGCCGAGGTCGCTGCCCTGAGGGCGCACCTGGAGGCCCACAACGGCATCCGGGGACTGGATATTCTCGATCCCGGTGACACCGCCCACGCAGTCGAGCTCTTCCGCCGCGACGGCTTCGTGGTCATGGCCAATGTGCTGAACGCCGAGCAGACCGAAATCCTGGCGCAGGGGTGTGCCTCGGTGATTTCCGAGATCCTCGCGCTGGACCCCCAAAGCGCCGGCAACCGAGGCTCCCATCGCTATTCCTTTGGCGGCTCCAGCCTGACCCGCAGCCAGCTGCACCGTCCCGAGTGGCGCATGCTGCTCGACATCCCCGCAGTCACGGATCTGGTGACCGCCATCTTCGGCTCGGCGGACTATTCGCTGCGGGCGGCGAGTGGTGACTTCTGCCTGCCCGGCGCGGTTCAGTACCAGCCGCTGCATTCCGACGTCCGCGATTGGCAGAGCAGCAGGACAACACCCTTCAGCGCCTTTCACGACCCGCGTGGCCAGCTCACCATCCGGGACCTGCCTTGTCCCTATGTCTGCGTGAACTTCCTCCCCCAGGACGTCACCCGCCTGAACGGCCCGACGCGGCAGATTCCCGGCACCCAGCATTCCCGCACGCCGATCCCCAGCCTGGTCGACGAGCCGGAATGGATGCGACTGAGTACGGTCTGTCCGGCGCCGGCCGGAGCGATCATGGTACGGGACGTGCGCGCCTGGCACGGCGGTACGCCCAATATCTCCGACGCCATTCGGGCCATTCCCAATCTCGAGTTCTACGCCCCATGGTTCCGCGAGCCGATCGTCCCGGGCATCAGCTACGAGGACTTCAAGACCCTGTCTGATCACGCCCAGCGCCTGGTCCGCCACTGTGTGGCGGATTCGAGCGAGAGTCTCGTGACCGGCCCGACTCTTCGCGCGCCCTAGCAATCGAGTCGTCGGAAGAGCCCCATGAAGTATCGCAGACCGGGTCGTTCCGCGCTGCAGGTGAGCGAGCTTTGCCTGGGCGCGAGGAACGTCGGTCCGCGCACATCGGAACAGGAAAGCTCTTCGATCCTCAACCAGGCGGTCGCCCAGGGGGGCAACTTCATCGACACGGCCAACCCGTACGGCGGCCATCTCGGCGTCGGGGCGACGGAGTCCCTGCTCGGCCGATGGCTGGCCGAGGACCGGGGGACGGCGACCCGCCGCGTTTCCGTTGACTGATTGTGGACGAAATCAAACACCACCGCGATGGTGAGTGCAGTAGGATTCGAACCTACGACCCGCTGATTGAGAGTCAGCACTGATAAACCGTCAGCGGGTCCGCTCTTGGCACATTGCTGGCGTCGGGCGTTCACCTTTGGCTTAACCCGCAATAGGCGATCCATGCTCAAGTGTATTCTCTATGGAGAATTTGCTTCTCAGTCGCGAATTTTGCTCCGACTTGAGCGCCAGGCCGTGCATGATTGCTTCCAACGATAAAGACCAGGGAGGTCGTCATGAGCGGTCCGGATCTCGTGATCAGGGGTGGAATGGTATTCGACGGCACAGGCGGTCCAGGGCGCGTCGCCGACGTCGCGATCATGGACGGCCGGATCGTCGCCGTTGGCGCTGATCTGCCTGCCGGACGCGAGGAGATCGATGCCTCCGGCCTGATGGTCACCCCGGGCTGGGTCGACATTCATACCCACTACGACGGCCAGATCACCTGGGACTCCCGCATGACGCCGTCGTCGACTCTGGGCGCGACGACCGTTGTCGCCGGCAACTGCGGGGTCGGCTTCGCGCCGGTGCGCAAGGGCGACGAGGACACCCTGATCCGGCTGATGGAGGGGGTGGAGGACATTCCCGGCGCGGCCCTGCACGAGGGGCTCTCCTGGGAGTGGGAGAGTTTCGATGAGTACATGGGCGCGGTGGAGAAGCTGCCGCACGACATCGACGTGGCGGTTCAGCTGCCGCACGGGGCGCTGCGTGTCTATGTGATGGGCGAGCGCGGGGCCAACCGCGAGCCGGCGACCGCCGATGAGAACGCCCGGATGCGCGAGCTGACCCGCGAGGCCATCCAGGCCGGGGCGCTGGGCTTCTCCACCACCCGCACCATGGTCCACCGCACCGCCGACGGCGACCTGACCCCGACGCTCGGCGCCGCTCGCGCCGAGATGGAAGCCATCGCCCAGGGGCTGGCCGACGCCGGCTCCGGCGTCCTGCAATGGGTCAGCGACTTCCAGGACATGGAGGGCGAATTCGCCCTGATCCGCGACCTGACGAAGATCGCCGGCCAGCCACTCAGCTTCTCGATGGTGCAGGCCGACGTCATTCCGGACCAGTGGCGCGAACTTACACGTCGGTTGAACGAGGCCGTTGACGACGGTCTGCCGATAAAGGCCCAGGTGGCCGGTCGCCCGGTCGGGCTGATGCTCGGCCTGCAGGGCTCGGCCCATCCGTTCATCAGCCGGCCGTCGTTCGAGCCGCTGCTCGACAAGCCGCTGGCCGACAAGGTCGCGATCATGCGCGACCCCGAGTTCCGCCGCCAGCTGATCGCCGAGGCGCCCTCCAAGGCGCACCCCTTCATCAACTCCCTCGCCGGCGCCTATCACAAGATGTACGCGGTCGAGAACGACCACGTGGACTACGAGCCCGACCCCTCGACCAGCCTGGGCGCCAAGGCCAAGGCCCTCGGCGTCCATCCGGACGAGCTGGTCTATGATGCGCTGATTGCCGACGAGGGGCGCGCCTTCCTGTTCTTCCCGATGCACAACTATGTCGAAGGCAGTCTCGAAAACGTCCGCGCCATGCTGGCCAACCCCAACACCCTTTCGGGCCTGTCGGACGGCGGCGCCCACGTCGGCGCCATCTGCGACGTCAGCCTGCCGACCTTTATGTTGACCTACTGGTGCCGTGACCGCACCCGCGGCCCGCGCTTCGGCCTGGCCGAGACCATTCGCGGCCAGACCAAGGACACCGCTGAAGCGGTCGGCCTGAACGATCGCGGCGTGCTGGCCCCCGGCTATCTGGCCGACATCAATGTCATCGACTTCGAGCGCCTGCGCATCAAGGCGCCCTACATGGTCTACGATCTTCCCACCAACGCGCGCCGCCTGATGCAGGACGCGGTGGGCTATGTCGCCACCATCAAGTCGGGCGAGGTCATCTATCGCGAGGGCCAGCCTACCGGCGCGCTGCCGGGCAAGCTGATCCGGGGCCGGCAAGCCGCGCCCCAGGCGCTGGCGGCGGAGTAGGCGGCCTTGGACCCGCTGATCATCGAGGCGGCCCTCAACGGGGGCACTCCCCAGTCCCGCAATCCGAACACGCCGCGGACGCCGGACGAGATCGCCGCCGACGCCCTGGCTTGCCTGGATGCCGGCGCCACCGTCATCCACACCCACATCCAGGGGCTCAAACAGACCGGAGCCGAGGCGTCCGACGCCTACATCGCCGGCTGGGCCCCGGTGCTGGCCGCCCGGCCGGACACCATTCTCTACGGGACCGTCGCCGAAGGCCGTGACGTCGAGACCCGCTTCGGCCACTACCGCGCCCTGGCCGCCGCCGGGATGCGGATGGGGGCGTTCGATCCTGGTTCCGTGAATCTCGCGACGCAGGGGCCTGATGGGCTGCCCGCCCTGTCGTTCGTCTACCAGACCTCGTTCAAGGACATCGCCGGCCTCGCCGAGATGCTGACGGAGACCAGGCTGGGCCCGGCCATCGCCATCTACGAACCGGGCTGGCTGCGCGCGACCCTGGCCTATGAAAAGGCCGGGCGGCTGCCGGCCGGCGCCTTCGTGAAGCTCTATCTCGCCGGCGAGTACAATTTTCTCGACGGCAAGAAGGGCGACCTCACCTTCGGCCTGCCGCCGACGCGCAAGGCGCTCGACGCCTATCTGGAGATGATGGAGGGCTCGGCCCTGCCCTGGGCCGCCTCGGTGATCGGTGGCTGTGTCGCGAAGACCGGTCTCGCCAGGCTGGCCATCGAGCGCGGCGGACACGTTCGTGTCGGGCTTGAGGACTACGGCGGCGAAGACACCCCGTCGAACGCCGCCCTGGTGGCGGAGGTGGTCGAGATCGCAAAAGCCTGTGGACGTCCGATCGCGACCTCGGCCCAGGCCGCCGAGATCCTCAAGCTTCCGCGATGAACGCCATCCGGCCCCTGCCCAGGGAGGACCGCCCGGCGCTGGCCAAGCCCGTCGGCGCGGTGACCTCTGCGGTCGAGATCCTGCGCTGCCTGGGCCGTCACACTGAACCCAGGCGACTGTCCGAGGTCGTGCGCGAGCTGGGTCTCAACCCGTCGACGGCGCTGAACATCCTGCGCACCCTGGAACATGAGGGCCTGGTCACGCTGGACCGTGGCGCCCGGCGTTACGGCCTCGCCCAGGGCCTCGCCGATCTCGCGGCGCCGCTGCTGGCGGGCGACGACCCGCGCCGCCGTTTCACCCAGGCGCTGGAGGCGGGGGCCGCCGAGCTGGGCGTGACCGTCGCGCTGTGGCGGCGCGCAGGTGAGGAGGTGGAGCTGGAGCAGGTCGCCGAGTCCGACGCCGCCATGCGCATCGCCTTCACCGTCGGTCGCCGCCTTCCGATGTTCCTGGGCGCCATGGGACGGCTCGTTGCCGCCCGCGGCAGCTTCACGCCTCAGGCGCTGCGGGCAGGGTTCGAGCGCGTCCCCTGGTCGAGGCCGCCGGACTACGAGGACTGGCTCGCCGAGGTGACGGCCGCGCGCGAGGCCGGGGTCGGGTTCGACCGTGGCCACGTCAACCGCGGCGTGATCGGCATCGCCGTTCCGGTGGAGACCCACGGCCCGCTGCACCACATCATCGCCGCCGCCATGTTCGAGGTCGAGGGCGGGCCCGATCCGGCCGCCATCGTCCACCGCCTCAAAGCTGTCGCCGCGCTGGCGGCCGAGATTCCCGGAGTTTCCCATGCATGACCTGATCATTCGCAACGGCGTCATCGTCGACGGTACAGGCGCGGCCAGCTTCGCCGGCGACGTGGCCATCGACGGCGGCGTGATCGTCGCGGTCGGCAAGGTGGACGGCGCCGCGAGCCGGACCATCGACGCCGGCGGCGCTCTGGTTACCCCGGGTTTCGTCGACATCCACACCCACTATGACGGCCAGGTGTCCTGGGATCAGGTCCTGGCGCCCTCGTCGATCAATGGCGTGACCTCGGCTGCGATGGGGAACTGCGGCGTCGGCTTCGCGCCGGCGCATGTCGACAAGCACGACTGGCTGATCCAGCTGCTCGAAGGCGTTGAGGACATCCCCGGCACGGCGCTGGCCGAAGGGCTGACCTGGGACTGGGAAAGCTTTCCTGACTACCTCGACGCCATCGGCCGGCGGTCCTACGCCATCGATCTCGGCGCCCACATGCCGCACGCGGCGCTGCGCACCTACGTCATGGGCGAGCGCGGCGCCGACCACCTTGAAAGGCCGACCGACGCCGAGATCGAGCGCATGGCCCGGCTCACCGGC
>JBILYE010000204.1:0-6690 GCA_044377925.1 Caulobacter sp.
AGGATCAACGCCCGATGGGAAATCGACTTGTCGCCGGGTACGCGGATCGTTCCGCGCAGGGCCGCGCCGGGGCGGGCTCGGAGGGCGGCGTTGGTCATGCCGAGGCTTCGGCTCCCGTCGTTGCAGGCTGGAATTGGGGGAAAGCCTTTTGACAGCGCCCCTGTCGCGTGGCAAGGGAGCCGCCGCTTTTCCAACACCCCACATAGAGAGGCCGCCCGCTTTGGCCAGCCCAGAACTCGGCGTCAAGCAGCTCTGCCCGACCTGCTCGGCGAAATTCTATGACCTGAACCGCCGCCCGGCGGTTTGCCCCAAGTGCGGCGACTCGTTCGATCCGGAAGAAGCGGTGCGTAACCGCCGCGTGCGCGCCCGCGCCACGCCCGTCGATTACGAGGACGAGGTCGAAAAAGACGAAGACGGCGCCGAGACCAAGAAGAAGGTCGTCCCCGAAGACGAGGACGGCTTCGAGGAAGAACCCGACACCACGCCGGAAATCGACGACGAGGCCGCTGCCGAGCCGCTCGAAACCGACGATGAGGAAGGCGACGCCGCCGCCAAGCCGGCCGACGACATCGGTGTCGATTTCGCCGACGACGAGGAAACCCTCGACGAGGAAGAAGCCGACGACGTGCCGTTCCTCGAGGACGAAGACGACGACGACTTCCCGGAAGACGAGATCGACGGTCTGCCCGGCGAGGGCGACGAAGAGGTCTGACGATTTTGCGGTGCGGCCGGGGGGTTTCACGACACCTCGGCCAATCCGACAAAAAAACTGACGGGGAAGGCTTGATCGGCGAAAGCTGACAGACTAAGACCCCGCCTCTCGCCGCCGGGCCACCGACGACGAGGCAAAAATACCGAGGCAAGTCTTCGGGGCTATAGCTCAGCTGGTAGAGCGCTTGAATGGCATTCAAGAGGTCAGCGGTTCGACTCCGCTTAGCTCCACCATAAGGGCCGCATCCGATGAGGATGCGGCCCTTTCCATTTCCGGACTCTCAAGGCGCCGTCGTCCCGGCCTTGCGATCCGCTCCGACAATCGCCAACTGATACTTCAGCCGCACGAGCCGTCGCCGATTCCGGGTCGGCCCCTGCGGGAGTCGCTTGAACAGGACTCGAGGACGAAGACGATGACGACCCGAACCGTGCTGTTCGACAGCCCCTTCCTGCTGGGCTTCGACCATACCCGCGGCCTGATCGAACGGGCCCAGCGGGCAGCCACAGAAGGCTATCCCCCCTACAACGTCGAGGCCCGCGAAGGCGGCGGACTTCGGATTACCCTGGCGGTGGCCGGCTTCTCGCCGGAGCAGCTGGAGGTGACCATCGAGGGCGAGATGCTGACCGTGGCCGGCAAGCGCGGCGACGGGGCGGACAGCCAGGACCGCGCCTTCCTGCACCGGGGCATCGCGGCCCGGGGCTTTCTTCGCACCTTCATCCTGGCGGACGGCATGATCGTGGGTGGAGCGACCCTCGAACACGGCCTGCTGCACGTCGATCTGGAGCGGCCCAAGGCCGAGCGTGTGATCCAGAGAATTCCCATCCGGGCCGGCGGCTGAACTGTTTGCGCCCGTCCCGCGTTCGTTTTGTGAAGGAGGTGGTCTCAATGACACCCGTTAGACTGACCAACGAAGCCTTTGCCGCCCTCGGCGGACCGAGCCTTGTCTATGTGCGCCCCGTGACCGGCGCCGAGATCATCGCCTCGTCCCCGGCCGCCGCCCTGGCCCATGTCGAGCTTGAACCCGAGCAGACCCTCTATGCCGTGCACCGCGCCGACGGTGAGCGTCTGGCCGTGATGAGCGACAAGGACAGCGCCATTTCCGCCGCCCTGGCCCACGAACTGGCCCCGGTTTCGGTCCACTAGGACCTTCAGCCGAAGGGGCCGCGCGGACGCCCCGCGGCCCCGAAGGTTGCCTTTTCGGTACTTAACCCGTACTAGGCCGCCCTCATCTCGCCAGATTGCACGGGCATATGCGCGCCACGATCTGCTCCCAGGCGAGCCCTTCAGTCGCGTCCGATCATCCAACCTCGTTGATCGACCCCATGACGCGGCCCAGAACGAGGTTGACCAGTGAAGTCCAGCGTATCGGTCCAGAAGGGCCCCTACAGCGCCGCCATCCCGGTTGTCGCCGGCATCGTCGGCGGCGCTTTCGCGATGACCGCCGCCTTCGCCATGGGCTCGGTGAGCCGCCCGGACCGTCCGGTCGGGACCGTCGTCGCCACGACCCTGGTCGCCAGGTCGGCCGGCACGGCCAATCCCCACATGGTCGCCGCCTCTCGCGATCCGATGCTGCAGGTGCTGGCCTTCAACGCCCCCGTTTCCGGCTTTGAGATCAACTCGCCGTTCGGCATGCGCCGCATGCCGTGGGAAGAGGGCGGCCGACTGCACGAAGGCGTCGATATCGCCGCGCCGGCCGGCACCAAGGTCGGCGCCACCCTGCCCGGCGTGGTCACCCGCTCGGGCCTCAGCCTGTCCTACGGTCGCTTCATCGAAGTGGAGCATGCGGGCGGCCTGGTGTCCTTCTATGCCCACCTGTCGGGCACGGCGAAGGGGCTCAAGCCCGGATCGCCGGTGGCGGCG
This sequence comes from Caulobacter sp., assembly GCA_044377925.1. Taxonomy (GTDB): domain Bacteria; phylum Pseudomonadota; class Alphaproteobacteria; order Caulobacterales; family Caulobacteraceae; genus Caulobacter. The sequence goes on from JBILYE010000204.1 coordinate 2,573, forward strand.
GGCCAGACCATCGCCTACGTCGGCGGCAGCGGCCGCTCGACCGGTTCCCACCTGCATTTCGAGATTCGCCAGAACGGACGGCCGATGAACCCGGCCCTGTTCATCGGGCGCAGCTTCGCCTCGGCCGATGTTCTCCCGGTCAAGGATGCCCTCAAGGTGGGCCGCACCCGTGTCGCCGTGGTCTCCAACTGGCCGGCCAGCGTCCGCGCCGCCGCCGACAACACCGCCGTAAAGGGCAGCCCCGCCATCGTCCAAATGGCGGCAAACGGCGATAGCCGCGTCCACGCGGTGATCACCAGCGCCGGCCCCGTCCAGATGGTCGCCCGCGATCCGGTCAAGGCCGCCGAGGCCCGTGCCAGGCTGCGGGTTCTGCAGGAGGCCGGCGGTCCCAGACTGATGGTCGAGGAGGTCAACAAGCCGGCCCCCAAGACGGCGGTGAAGGCCCCACCGGCCGAGGACGAAGCGATCCCGACGTCCTAAGCCTTCCTGCCCTGCCAGCGCGCCGCACCCCAGGCGGCGGCCGCCCACATCACCACGGTCAGGCCGATGAACCACAGCGGATGGGGGATGGCGATCATCGTCCACACCGCCCCGGCCATCAGCAGCACCGCCACCACCCAGCCGGCCACAGCCCGCCCCTGTGCCACGACATTGGCGATACTGGAGCCGACGAAGACGCCCAGGGCATAGCCAATGCCGATCCAGGCGATGGCCATCACCGGCATGCCGGTGATCAGGGTCTTGAGCTGCTCGGGATCCTTGACGTTTAGACCGGGCGGCAACGGCCAGATCTTGTGACCGAGGATTTCCCAGCCATAGATGACCGCCCCGCCGGCCACGACGCCGACGATCACACCCATGATGATGCGCAACATTTCAGATAGCCTCCCCGCTTCCGATATGGCCCGACCGTAACTAGATTGCCCGCATGCTCAAGATCGCCGTTCGCCGGACCGTCTGGGGGGCCAGTCGCGGCGCTGCCGTACTGGGCCTCGCCCTGCTCATCTCAATCGCCCTCGGAGGCCTCGTGACCGCTATCGCCGCCTCCAGCCCGCCCGGCCGTCTGGTCGATATCGGCGGCCGCAAGATGAACCTGGTCTGCGCGGGACCAGGGCGGGCGGATGGCCCGCTCGTCGTCTTCGAGGCCGGCGCCTTCGGCCTGTCCGCGGACTTCGGGGCCGTGCAGGAGGGCCTGGCGGCAAAGGGCGTGCGCAGTTGCGCCTACGACCGCGCCGGCCTCGGCCGGTCCGACCCGAGCTCCAATCCGCGAGACTCGGCGGCCATCGTCGGCGACCTCGAAAAGCTGCTGGCCGCCTCGGGTGAGACCGGACCCTACCTGATGGTCGGCCATTCGATGGCCGGGTTGCACCTGCGGCTGTTCACGGCCCGCAACCGTGATCAGGTCGCCGGCCTGGTGCTGCTCGACGCCGCCCCGCCGGAAGCCGCTGACCTGCCGGTCGCCAGGACCTGGATCGGCCGTTTTGCGGCGGTGTCCAACCTGGCCGGGGTCGGGGCGACGCTTGGCCTGTTCGCGCCGCTGGGGCCGACCATCGGCGACCGCATCGGCCTGCCGCCCGCCGCCGCCCGCGAGAAGCGGCGCGCCTTCGCCTCGGGCCGCCATAATCGCTGGGCGGCGCGCGAAGTGAGCCTGTGGATTGCCAGTTCGGCGCAGGGCAAGGTCGTCGCCCCCTATGATCCGGACCTGCACGTCGGGGTGGTGACCGCGGGCCCGCCGAGACAAGGCGCGCTCTCGGACTGGAAGCGCTTCCAGTCCGAACCCGCCCGGGTCAGCAAGACCGGCTTTCACGTCAACATCGACGACGCCGGTCACGCCGACATGCTGGGCCTGAAACACCGGGACAAGATCGTCGACGCCATCCTCAAGGTCAGGGCCGCGGGAATCCAACGTTAACGTCTGGGAGGCCAGTGTCCGCACCATGACCGACGCCGCGCTTTCCCTGACCCATGTGACCAAGCGTTATGGCGCCTTCACAGCCGTCGACGACCTCAGCTTCACGGCCCCACGCGGCCGGATCCTCGGCTTCCTGGGGCCCAACGGGGCCGGCAAGACCTCGACCCTGCGGATGGTGCTGGGCCTCAGCGAGGCGACGTCTGGCACGCTCGACGTCCTCGGCGCCCCGGACGGACGCAGCGTGCGCGACCGGATCGGCTTCCTGCCCGAGGAGCGCGGCCTCTACCGCCGGATGACGCCGATTGAGGCGATCGTCTTCCTGGCCGGCCTGAAGGGCGTGCCGGCCCCGCAGGCCCGCAAGCGCGCCATCGCCATGCTGGAAGAGCAGGGGCTGGGCGAAGCGCAAAACCGCCAGATCCGGCAGCTGTCCAAGGGCATGGCCCAGAAGGTCCAGCTGATCGCCGCCGTCGCCCACGAGCCGGAGCTGGTCATCCTCGACGAGCCGTTCAGCGGCCTGGACCCGGTGAACCAGCAGACGCTGGAAGCCACCATCCGGGGCCTGGCCCAACGCGGGGCGACGGTGGTCTTCTCCACCCACGTCATGCAGCACGCCGAACGCCTGTGCGAACATGTCGTCCTGCTGGCCAGGGGCAAGAAGGCCTTCGACGGCAGCGTCGCCGAGGCCAAGGCCCGCGCGCCCCGCGCCCTGGTGCTGGAAGGCCCGCTGGAGGCCGCAGCCGCCGGCGTCCTGCCTGGCGTCGCCGGCGTTTCCTCCACCCCGCTGGAGGCCGGCGGCCAGCGGCATGTCTGCGCCCTCAAGGCCGAGGCGTCGGGCCAGGAGGCGCTGAAGAAGGCCTTCGCGCTCGGTCTCGATATCCAGCGGTTCGAACTGCGCGAACCCAGCCTGCACGACGCCTTCATCGTCCTCACCGGCGAACAGATCGACAGCCCGGAGATGGCCCGATGAGACGCCTGCTCCGCATCGCCCAGCGCGAATACATCGCCTATGTCCGCACCGTCGGCTTCTGGCTCTCGATGCTGGCCCTGCCGCTCGGCATGGTCCTGGTCATGGGGGCGACCAGCTGGATGGACGCCAGCGCCCCGCCGCCGGCCCTGGTGCTGATCGACCAGACACCGGGGCAGACCTATCTGGCCCCCGTCACCGAGGCGCTGTCGGCGAAGAGCAATACTGGCCGACCACGAAACGAGGTGGTGGCGGCGCCGACCGCTCTGCCCAGCGACCCGGCCGCCATCGGCCCGGCGCTGAAGCCCTGGCTGGCCGGCGACAGACGCCTGGAGGGCAAGCGCAAGCTGGCCGGGGCCTTCGTGATCCACGGGTCGGGCGAGGCCATCGCCGTCGACGCCTGGACCGACAACCCGCTGCTGGGCGCCACTGACACCGTCCGCCGCACCATCGCCGGCCGCATGGAGCAGGCCAAGCTGGAGGCCGCCGGGGTCAGCCCGACACTGCTGGCGCAGGCCCAGGCCCTCACCCCGAAGATCACCGACTATTCCCCCAAGACCGCCGGCAAGGCCACGACCCTGACCCGCCTGCCCGGCCTTATCGGCTTCGCGGCGGCGATGCTGCTGTGGAGCGTCATCTTCACGGGCGCCGGCATCCTGCTCAACGGAGTCATCGAGGAGAAGTCCTCCAAGGTGCTGGAGGTGCTGCTGTCCTCGGCCACGGTGCCGGAAATCCTGTTCGGCAAGATCCTCGGCGTCGCCGGCGTGACCTTCACAGTGATGGGGGTGTGGAGCAGCGTCGGGGCGGTGTTGCTCAACGTCTTCGCCCCCAGCCAGGCGGCGGCCTTCGGCCAGGTGCTGTTCAGCGGCGGGCTGGTCTTCTATTTCGCCTTCTACCTGATCTGCGGCTACCTGATGTACGCCTCGATCTTCACCGCCATCGGCAGCTTCTGCGAGACCACGCGGGAGGCCCAGACCCTGCTCGGCCCGATCATGATCCTGCTGGTGATCCCGGTCCTGTTCCTCACCCAGGCCCTGAAGCGGCCCGACACCCCGGCCCTGGAAATCCTCTCCTGGATCCCGCCCTTCACCCCCTTCATGATGACCGCCCGCGCAGCCTCGGGCCCGCCGATGTGGCAGGTGATCGCCACCGGCGTGCTTATGCTGGCCACCGTCGCCCTGGTGATGTGGATCGCCGGCCGGGCCTTCCGGGCCGGGGCGCTGTCGACCGGCAAGGTCGACT
>JBILYE010000019.1:0-24955 GCA_044377925.1 Caulobacter sp.
GCCTGGAGGCGGGCGCCGACGCTGTCCTGCGCAAGCCGGTCACCGTCGCCGGCGTCGCCCGCGCCGTCGCCGACGCTTCCGCCAAGGGCCGTGACCAGGCCGCCGGACGCGATCTGTCGGCGTTCGCCACGGGTTAGTCCCGCGAACGTCCCCTTCCCCTGAGACAACCTTCCCTCGCCCGCCCCACCCCGCCATGATGGCGCAAACAACGGGAGAGCGTCGAAGTGCTTAAGGGTCTCAAGGTCGTCGAACTGGCCACCTACATCGCCGCTCCCGGCGCCGCGGCGATCATGGCCGACTGGGGCGCTTCGGTGATCAAGATCGAGTCGCCCAAGGGCGATCCGATGCGCATGTTCTTCGACGCCTTCGACACCGGCGAGAACGACAACCCGGTCTTCGACATGGACAACCGCGGCAAGCGCGGCGTCGTCCTCGACATCAGCAAGCCGGAAGGCCGCGAGGCGGCCCTGAAACTGGTGCGCGAGGCCGATGTCTTCCTGACCAACAACCGGCCAGGCTCCCTTTCCCGTTCCGGCTTCGACTACGAGAGCCTGAAGGCGGAAAACCCCCGGCTGATCTACGCCAGCCTCACCGGCTATGGCCTCGAAGGCCCCGACATCGACAAGGCCGGCATGGATGTGGCCAGCTTCTGGTCGCGCTCCGGCGTCGCCGCCATCACCGCCCCCAAGGGCGTCGAGCCCTTCCCGATCCGAACCGCCATGGGCGACCACATCACCTCGATGGCCACGGTGTCGGCCATCCTGGCGGCGGTGTTCGAACGCCAGACCACCGGCGTCGGCCGCCTGGTCGAGACCAGCCTGCTGCGCACCGGCGTCTATTCGATCGGTTCGGACATGGCCATCCAGCTGCGCTTCGGCAAACTGGCCTCAACCCGGCCACGCCATGCGGCGGTCAACCCGCTGGCCAACTTCTTCAAGACCTCCGATGGGCGCTGGATCTGCCTGCTGGTCCGCACCGGCGGCGTCGACTGGCCGCAGATCGCCAAGGCCGTCGGCCATTCCGAATGGGTGGAGGACGAGCGCTTCCTCAAGAACCGCGACCGCCGCCTCAACGGCGAGGCCCTGGTCACCCTGATGGACGAGGCCATCGGCGCCATGACCCTGGACGAACTCACCGTCCGCTTCGATGCCGAGGACCTGACCTGGGCGCCGGTCCAGACCCCCCGCGAGGTCGTGCAGGACGAACAGGCCATCGCCGCCGGCTGCTTCGCCGAAATCCCGGATGGCAAGGGCGGCTTCAACAAGACCCCCGCCTCCCCGGCCCGCTTCCCGGGGGCCGAGGATGGCCCCCGCGGACCGGCCCCCAAGCTGGGCGAACACACCGACGAGGTGCTGGCTGAGCTGGGCTATTCGGCTGACGCCATCGCCGCCCTGCGATCCGCCGGAGCTGCAGCTTAAGGTGAGCGAAAGTCCCGCGCTTTCAATGGCTTAATGAATATTTCTAGGCATATTCATCCCGTTTGGCTGTAGGAGCTGATCCGTCCACCGGAAGAGGTCCTGACCTGACGGGCGGATTTGTCGGTCTCCGGGTCGATCCCTGTCGTCCTGTGGTTGGCCTTCGGGCGGACAACAACCTGGGTATGGGTCACTTGTTGGCTGGTTATGGGCGGTGCTTAGCTACTGATTTATTTGACGAAACCGCTCCCCGAATATCCCACCACGCCTCGGTCGCGGTACAATGGCCCACCGCTTCGATAGGCCGGGTCAGTCCTCCGGCGGGATCCGCTTCGCCGGATCGGCCAACGGCCGCTGGCTGACCTTGCGGGCCACCGTCTCGGTCGCAGCGGCCAGCCCGGGCTCCGCGAACAGGGTCTGAACCTTCGGGCCCGGGTTGGGCTGGCCGGCGATCAGCCTGGCCCGCGCATGATCGGCGGCCCGTTCGGCGGCGTTGACGGTGGTGACGGGGGCGAGGGGCTTTGTGGTCATCGCCTAGGGCTCCGTGGGGTGGCTAAGGACCGCGCCGGCCTTTGACAGACGCAGGATCGAGAACGGACGCGCCACGGTCATGTTCCCCATCATCTCCGACTCGGTCAGCGGCAGGGTAAGCAGTTGCCCGGCCAGATCGCCCAGCGGCCCGACACTGGCCGTGCGCACCTTCTGGTCGAAGCTGGCTTCAATGGCCTCGCGCCAGCTGAGGCGGGTCGAATGCAGGCCGAGCAGGGCCGACTGCATGACCGCCTGATCGATCTGGCCCCAGAAGTCCGCCTCGCCGGTCTTGCCGGCGGCGGTCTTGAGCCGCTCGATCTCGCCCATGGTCAGGATCGCCACCCGGCGGAAAGCCTCGGCCGTGAACTCCTCGTCCGCCCCATAGAGGAACCGGTCCACCGCCCCGTTCTGCGCAAAGGACCGCACCACCACCGGATTGTCCCGCCCGACCCGCTCGGCGTCAGCGACGCGATACTTCAGGAGATCGCCGATCAGGCCCATGACATGCAGTTCGATATAGGCCGGCGACACCTCGTCGGCCCCGAACCCGGCGATCACCACGCCGGTGTAGCGCGCGCCCGTCGGCATCCAGTTTGTGATCAGGCCGGTCCGCACCGCCGCCGCCAGCCGCAGCCGGACGTCCGGCCCGATCACCTGCCCCTGGAAGAAGGCATCCAGGGCCAGACCGATGATGTTGTCCAGGTTGTCGTCGATGATCGCCTTCAGCCTCGGCGTCTCGGTCCCGATCCGCTCGCGCTGAACATAGGAGAGCTCGCCATCGACCCATGCCGCCTCACTGCCCACCTCGTGCTCGAGTTGGCTCAGGGCCTCGACCAGCACGGCCTCCGGCGTCATCGACGGATGGGCGTCGGTGATCTTGTCGACCGTGCGCCAGAAGTCGGCGACGGCCTGGACCGCGAAGATACGGAAGGTCATCACCCCGTCGCCCGCCTCGACCATGTCGGAGTCGCACAGGGCGTTGAGCCGGGCCATGAAGCTGGCGACGGTGTCGGCCAGGGTCGCCTCGCCGCCAAGGCCGGCGCTGCGCATGTGGTCGACCACGGTGCTCCAGGGACAGCCGCCAAATTCGGCCGCCGAGAAGATCATCATGCCGGTCGGCGTGCGACCGTCGAGCACAAAGGTCTTCACCACCCCCGTCTGGCTGATCTGGTAGGGCGGCTGGTCGGAGGTGATGGTGACGGCGCTGTCGGCGGCCATGGCTACCGCCGTCCGGTTCATGAGCAGCACTTCAACGGTCATCGAAGGCCCCCGCCCCTGAAACAGAAGGGAACCCTAGCCGGTCCTTCCGCCGATCGGGAACGGCTTTCGCCTCGCGGGCTAAACTCAGCGCGATTCCGACAGGACCCGCAGCATCTCGGACGAGAAAACAGAGCCCGCCAGGCCCGATCCACCACCGCTGCGTCCGTCCGCCCCTTGCGAGCCACGCAGGATCAAGGCCACCAGCGCGTCTTCCTCGGCCTGGCGGTCGCCGCGCCGGGCGGCGTACTGCAGGAAGCCCTGGTCCCGTTCGGGGGACTTGGCGCGCATGGCCGAGGCCGCCCCGCCGGTGGCGGTCAGGTTGTTGTAGAGCTCGGCCACGGTCACCGGCCGGCCCGCCTTGTAGAACAGTGGCCGGTTGGCGGCCGCCGCGTCGGGGAACAGGCCGGCGGCGCTGACGCCGGGCTGGGTGCGCGCCGCCTCGATCAGCCGGGCCGAGCCCTTGGGTCCCAGGAAGTGAGCCGCGTAAAGCTCGCCAGCCGTCGCCGATCGGCCGATGCGACCGCGCAGGTAGTCGGCATGGTCGCTCGTCAGTTCTCCGGCCATCAGCGAGGCGGCCCTGGCGTCGTAGCGCAGGTTCATCACCGTGGCCCTCGCCTCCGGGCTGGTCACACGGTAGCGGCCATCGGTCCCCTGCGTGATCAGGTCGGCATAGCGGGCATAGCCGTACTTGCTGCCGTGGCGCTTGAGGGTCGACATCCAGGTCTGCTCAACAAACTGGAACAGGCCGGCGGCGGAAGACGTCTGGGCCTTGGCATGGGGCTTCAGCCCGCTCTCCCGCTTGGCCGTGCCGAGCAGGAAGGAGAAGTCGACGCCCGTTGCTTCGGACGCCCTCTGGATCGCCGATTCGACGACCCCTCTGATGGACTCTACCGCCATGGAGATGGTGTTTGCGCCGCTTCGGTTAAGACCTGATTAACCACGATTGCAGAGCGAACGAACGCGCGTTTGACAATTGTGCATCTGTTCGCTTTACACGCGTCAACTCTAATGGCTTACATATGTCATTCCCGCTTCGACGGGACCGCCATAGATCCGAGGAATGACATGTCCGTCGCCGCCCTCTCCGACCACCCCTTCCGCGTCTCGGACGACCCCACCGCCCGCAAGCGCCTCAGTACCCCCTTCGTGGTCGCCCTCACCCTGTCGGTCGCCGCCCACGCCGGCGTCGGCGCCTACCTGGCCTACAAGAAGTTCGTGATGCCGGACCAAAACTACGTCGACGAGCGCCTCATCGGCGAAGTCCTCACCCTGCCCAAACCCCCTCCGCCCCCGGAGCCGCAGGAGATTCCGGAACCCCAGATCAAAGAGACCTCTCCGGTCCGGCTCCATGACCCGATCACCCCGCCGCCCTTTGCCGACGTCACGCCGCTGGCCGCCGATCCCAAGCCGGTTCTGCTCGCTGAAGGGCCGCGCACCCCGCCGGTCACCCTCGATGCAGGCCCGGTCACGCCACCGGCGCCCAAGGCGCCCGCAGTCATTGTTCGCCCCGATTGGCTGCGCAAGCCGACGCCGGCCCAGATGGCCAACGCCTTCCCGGACCGGGCCCTGCGCGGCAACATCTCCGGCTCGGCGACCTTGAGCTGCAAGGTCACCACCGTCGGCGTCGTCCGCGACTGTGTCGTGCTCAGCGAAACGCCATCGGAGTACGGCTTCGGGGCCGCCGCCGTCAGGGTCAGCAAGAACTTCAAGATGAAGCCGCAACTGGTCGATGGTCAGGCCATCGAAGGCGCCACCGTGAAGATCCCCCTAACCTTCCGACTGGAGGAATAGTCCCTAGTAGCTCTTGGGCAGGTGGAGCACCCGTTCAGCGATGAAGTTGAGGATCATCTCACGGCTGACGGGTGCGATGCGGGCGATCATCGCCTCCCGCATGTAGCGCTCGACGTCATACTCCTTGGCGTAGCCCATGCCGCCGTGCGCCAGCACGGCGGCTTCGGCGGCCCGGAAGCCGGCTTCGGCGCCCAGGTACTTGGCGGCGTTGGCCTCGGCCCCGCAGTCGCGGCCGGCGTCGTAGAGGGCGGCGGCCTTGAAGGCCAGAAGGTTGGCGGCCTCCAGCTCGGCCCAGCATTTGGCCAGCGGGTGCTGCACCCCCTGGTTCTGGCCGATCGGCCGGCCGAACACGATCCGCTCCTTGGCGTAGGTAGCGGCCTTGGCCAGGGCGGCCCGGCCGATGCCCACCGCCTCGACGCCGAACAGAACCCGCTCGGGGTTCAGCCCGGCCAGCAGATACTGGAAGCCCTTGCCCTCTTCACCGATCAGATCTTCCGCCGGGACCTCCAGGTCCTCGATGAAAAGCATATTACATTCAACGGCTTTGCGGCCCATCTTGGGGATCGGCCTGGCGTCGATCCGGGCCCGGTCGAAGTCGGTGTAGAACAGCGAAAGCCCCTGCATCGGCTTGGCCGTCTGTTCCTTGGGCGTGGTGCGGGCGATCAGCAGGATCTTGTTTGCCCGCTGGGCCATGGTGGTCCAGATCTTCCGGCCGTTGATGCGATAGCCGTTGCCGTGCTTCTCGGCCCGGGTCTCCAGGCTGGCGGTGTCGAGGCCGCTGTTGGGCTCGGTGACGGCGAAACAGGCCTTGTCCTGGCCGGAGATGGTGCGCGGCAGATGGCGGCGCTTCTGCTCCTCGGTGCCGAACTTCACGATCGGCATCAGGCCGAAGATGTTCAGGTGGATGGCGCTGGCCCCGGTGAAGGCCGCCCCGGACTGGGCCACCGTCTGCATGACGATGGAGGCCTCGGTAAGGCCCAGGCCCGCGCCGCCGAACTCTTCCGGCATGGCCACGCCCAGCCAGCCGCCGGCCGCCATGGCCGAGACGAACTCCTCGGGGAATCGCCCGGTTTCGTCGGCGTTCCGCCAGTACTCATCGCCGAAGTCGGCCATCACCTTGGAAACGCCCTCGCGGATCGCTTCCTGCTCCTCGGTCAGCCAGAACCCCGACATCAATCCTCCGACTTCTGTTCAAACCGTCGCGCGTCCAGCATCGCCGTCCACGGCCCGGTATCCTCGCCGGCGAGATACGCCCGCATCATCGCCGCCACAAGCGGGGCCAGCAGCCAGCCATTGCGCCGCGCCCCCATGGCCAGCCAGACTCTAGGGCGGATGCTCGCGCCGACCAGCGGCAGACCGTCGGGCGTCGCGCCGCGAACGCCGACCTGGGGCGTCCCTGCCCACCCCTCGTCCATCAGCTCAGGAAAGCTCGTCTCAACGATCTTCAGCACGGCATCGTCGGCCGCGAGATCAGTCTTCCCGGCCTCCATGGTCGCGCCGACCAGCGCGCCACCGGCAGCAGGTGCGATGTAACCACCGTCCCTGCGCTCGACCGGCCCGGTCTCGCGACCGACCAATGAACCGACCGTCGACTTTCCAATCTGGCCTTTGATGGCTGAAATCACCTGGCTTTCAGGGGCCCAGCTCACAGCCTGCCAGCCGGTCGCGGCGATGGTCTCCGCATCTCCGGGGTCATCCAGCCGCGCCTCGACGAAGGCGACGCCCGACGCAACGGCAGCGGCCCTGAGCCGGGCCAGGGAGGACCCGGCATCCACCCGCCAGTCCTCGGCGACAAACAGACCCTGCGGACGCAGTTCGCTGGCTACGCCCAGATCGGCGATGCCTCGACGCACCTCCATGGCCCGGGCGCCGGCATAGGTCGCGCCGCTGCGATCAAGGGTGATGCCGGTCCGGTCAGCGAAGGCAGGCCAGGCGTCCCGCGCCGCCAGAAGGAGGCGGAAGTGCTCGCGAGAGGCCGGGTCTAGCACGGCCTCAAAGACGGGCGCCAGCATGCCGGCGGCGACGGCGGAGGCGGACTTTTGGGGGCTGCGATCATGCACCGTCACCGCCGCGCCGGCCTCCGCCAACTCGACCGCGATCGCCAGCCCGAGCACGCCCGCGCCGGCCACCCGAACCGTCCTGCCGTCGAGACTCGCCATCGTCGCCAGCAACCCTCTCAGCGCCGTCCGGTCAAGCCGGAACCAAACCCCTGTCGACGCGATTGAGACTGCAGAACCAAGTTCGTCGGGAACCAAACACAGGTGAGCGCCACCGAATTCCTTGCACCGGTCGTAACCGAGGCCATCGACCGGAAGGCCCTGCGGGTGCTTCGCGCCGCCTGCGTCCAGAACCGCACCCTGGCCACCGCGGAAAGCTGCACAGGCGGCCTGTTGGCCTCGCTGCTGACCGATATTCCCGGCTGTTCCCACGCCTTCGAGCGCGGCTTCGTCACCTACACCAAAAGCTCGAAGGTCGAGGTGCTGGGCGTACCAGGGCGTATGCTTGAAGACGAGGGCGCCGTCAGCCATCCGGTCGGCGCCGCCATGGCCAGGGGGGCGCTGAAGGCCTCCGAGGCTGACATCACCCTGTCGATCACCGGATACTGCGAAGCCACCCCGGAAGATCCGGACTCGGTCGCCGGCCTGGTCTACTTCGCCTGCGCCACCCGCGAGGGCGGCCTGAAGACCCATGTCGAATTCTACGGCGATATCGGCCGCGCCGCCGTCCGCCTGCGCAGCCTCGAGACCGGCCTGGACATGCTCGCCCGGGCCCTCGAGATCAGGGCGTAAACTTCAATCCGATCCGCAGGGTGCGTGGCGCATCGAAGCTTTCGATGCCGTCGGCCGTCTGGCCGGTCTCGACCGCCTGGTCGGTGACGTTGTCCAGCGCCAGCCACAGCCCGGCCTTGCCGGAAATCCGCCAGTCAGCCCGCAGGTCCAGCGTCGTGGCCGCGCCCAGCGAGCGGCTGTTGAGATCGTCCTCCCAGCGCTGGCCCTCGTAGCGGACCGACGCCAGCAGCTTCACGGGCGGGGCCACCCGCCAGGTCAGGTCGGCGTTGGCGCTGACCCTCGGGGTCTGGGCGGGACGCAGTCCGGTCAGCTGCGGCGCGGCGCTGCCGCCATCGACCTCCGCCTCGGTCCAGGCCCCGGCCAGCCGCAGGCCGAACACATCGCCCCACTGGCGCGAGACCTCGGCCTCCATGCCGACCGCATCGATATCGCCGGCGTTCTGCCGCTGGCGCAGCACCCCGCCGGCCGGGATGAAGCCGGCCACCGGGAAGACGCCGGGCCCGACCCCGATGGTGACATTGGTCACCGCGCCTTCCAGCCGGCTGGTGAACAGGGTTGCGCTCCAGCGCCAGTCGCCATCGCCTCCCAGCCCAAGCTCGGCGCCGTACAGAACCTCAGGCTCAAGCCCGGCATTGGCTTCGGTGACATCGTTGCCGACCCGGAACGGCCGGTGCAGCTCGTTCAGCGTCGGCGGCCGGAAACCAGCATAGGCGGCGGCGCGGATAACCAGCGGCCCCGAGCGGCGCAGGCCGACACGCGCTGTCGGCTGCCAGCCGTCGGCATCCTCCGGTGTGAAGGTCAGGGTCGGGGCGCCGGTCAGCAGATCGCGCTCGCGCCGCTCACCATCGAAACTCGACCAATGGTCGATGCGCCCGCCGCCGGTCAGCCGCCACACGCCGAAGTCACGCCAGGCTTCGCCGTAAAGGCCGCCCACCGTTTGCGATCCGCCGGCCACCCGGCCCCGGGTGAAGTTCCCGGCCATGAATCGGAAATGCTCGCGGGTCTCGCCATCGGCGAAGCGGAGGTCGCCGCCGACCTCCCAGCCGCCGGTCCCCCGGTCCATGCGCAGGGCGGCATTGACGCCCACGCCGAGAGCCGGGGTGGCGAACTGCTCGCTGGCTGGCGTGGTGGTCGCCCGCCCCGCCGCCACAGCCACCGAACTGTTCTCCAGGTCGGAGACGCGGCTCCACAGCTGGACCCGCCATTCGGTTCCCAGGCCCGGCGACCGCCCGGCCACCGCCATAGAGACGCCCGCGCCCGTGGCCCGCGAACTGGCCCCGACCAGACCGCTCTCGCGGCTCTCCTCATAGGCTGAAGCCCGCAGCGCCAGATCGACAGGCCCCAGGCTCGGCGCATAGCGCACCACGCCGGAGAAGGCTTCATAGGCCAGCGGCGCATCGGCCGCGCCGCGCCCGGCCCGCACCGGCGTCCAGCCATCGGTCTGCTGCCAGGCGCCGGCCAGGAACAGATCGCCGGTCGCGAAGGCGCCCTGCAGGCCGAACGATTCGCGCTCGCCGGCGAAGATCTCGTAGTCGCCGCCGGCCGGCACGCGGGTCCGCTCGGACAGCTGCACCACCCCGGTCAGGGCCCCGGCGCCGTAGGGCCCCGCCCCTGCCCCACGCACGATCAAGGCGCCCTCGATGCTGGCGGGCGGCAGACCCGACCACAGCACCCAGCCGCCGAAGGGATCGTTCTGCGGCGCCCCATCCAGGGTGACCAGCGCCCGGCCCGCGCCGGAACCGGCGATGGAGCGCACCGATAGGCCCTGGGTCGTCGGATTGGCCGCCACGCTTGAGGTGCGCCGGAACAGCTGGACACCCGGCACGCTGGTCAGCGCCTCGTCGAGCCGGGAGGCGGTGACTATGGCCTCATCGACCTTGACCACCGAGAAGGCGGCGTCGACTGGAGACGGCGCCAGCCGGGCGGCCTGGACGGTGACGGTATCGACGGTCGGGGGCAGGTCCTGGAACATAGGTTGGGCTACTCAACGGTGTTCCTTCTCCCGCTTGTCGGGAGAAGGTGGGCCGTAAAGCGGATCGGATGAGGGCAGCGCCGCCCCTTCAGGCCATGGCGCCGCCCAATCTCATCCGGCCAACTTCAACGCGGCCCTCATCCGGCCTCCCATACGGGAGGCCGCCTTCTCCCGACAAGCGGGAGAAGGGGCGCTACTTCCCGGCTGCCTTCTGCATCACCTGCTGACGGCGCGACAGGTCGAGGAGGTATTGCCGCACCGACTCCGCCTCATCGACACTGACCAGGCTGGCGAAGGACACCATGCCCTGCTCCTTGCGATCGCCGTCGATGACGATGCTCTTGAAGATGGCCGCGTCGGTGATGGTCGGCGAGTAGCGCAGGTCGGGGATCGAGAAGTTCGAAACCCCGCTAGCCCCGTGACAGACGCCGCAATTGGCCGCGAAGACAGCGTTGCCGGTCGCGATCTGCTGCGGCGTGCCAGGCGTGGCCGGCAGGGTCAGCGGCGTCTTGGTCGACACCGGGCGGGCCGGCAGCTTGTTCTTGGCGCCGAGCTTGAAGACCAGCAGCCGGCGCGGCCCCTCCGAGCGCGGATCGACCCCGGCCCCGGCCGAAACGGCGAAGCCGCCGCCGTAGCCGGCCATCAGGGCGACGTACTGCTCGCCGTCGATCTCGTAGGTCATGGCGGGAGCGACCACGCCGGTCTGGGTGTCGAAGCCCCACAGCTTCTTGCCGCTGTCGGCGGAATAGGCCGCGAACTCGCCGGTCGCGCTGCCCTGGAAGACCAGATTGCCGGCCGTGGCCAGAAGGCCGCCGTTCCACGGACCGTCATAGTCGACCGTCCATCTGGCCTTCTGCGCCACCGGATCCCAGGCCACCAGCTTGCCCTTCAGCGAGGCGCGGATGGCCTTCAGCTGGGCCTCGTCGTCCGGCAGTCCGGCCACCAGGAAGTCGATCCCGACGTTCCAGCCCTGGGCCCGGTACTTGAAGTTCGCCTTGTCCCCGCCCGGCTGCATATAGGGGAACGGGATTTCCTGGGCCGGGATGTAGACCAGGCCCGTCGCCGGGCTGAAGGCCATCGGGTGCCAGTTGTGGGCGCCGAGCGGACCCGGATTGGAGAGGTGCAGCGTCTTCTCATAGCGCGCGCCGGGGGCCTCGATCGGTCGGCCCGTGGTCTTGTCGATGCCGGTCGCCCAGTTCACGGCGCTGACGTACTTCTCGGCCGAGATGAACTTCCCGTTGGTGCGGTCCAGCACATAGAAGAAGCCGTTCTTCGGCGCCTGCATCAGCACCTTGCGCGGCTTGCCCTCGATGGTCAGGTCGGCCAGCACGATGTGCTGGGTGGCTGTGTAGTCCCAGGTCTCGCCGGGGGTGGTCTGGTAGTGCCAGACGTATTCGCCGGTCTCGGGCTTCAGGGCCACGATCGAGGACAGGAACAGGTTGTCGCCGCCGCCGGGGCTGCGGATGTCACGGTTCCAGGGCGAGCCGTTGCCGACGCCGATGTAGAGGAGGTCGAGCTCGGGGTCATAGGCCATCGAGTCCCAGACCGTGCCGCCCCCGCCGATCTTCCAGAACTCGCCGTTCCAGGTCTTGCGGGCGACGTCCTTCATCGCCTTGTCGCTGGCGGCGCCGTCGGTCTCCTTCTCGCCGGGCACGGTGTAGAAGCGCCAGGCCATGTCGCCGGTCTCGGCGTCGTAGGCCGAGAGGTAGCCGCGCACGCCCAGTTCCGCGCCGCCGTTGCCGATCAGCACCTTGCCCTTCACCACGCGCGGGGCGCCGGTGATGGTGTAGGGCTTGGACTGATCGACGGTGACCTTGGACCAGACGACCTTGCCGGTCTTGGCGTCGAGAGCCTCCAGCCGCCCGTCGAGGGTGCCGTAGAACACCTTGCCGCCCCACAGGGCGACGCCGCGGTTGACGCTGTCGCAGCAGGCCTTCACGCCCGTCGACTTCGGCACTTCCGGATCATGGGTCCATAGAAGCTTGCCGGTCTTGGCGTCGAAGGCGCGGACCACCGACCAGGCGCTGGTCGTGTACATCACCCCGTCGGCGACCAGCGGGGTGGCTTCGATACCCCGGTTCTCGGGCAGGTCGAACGACCAGGCCAGGCCGAGCTCACCGACGTTGCCGGCGTTGATCTTCTCCAGCGGACTGAACCGCTGTTCGGAATAGGTGCGGCCGTGGGTGACCCACTCGCCCGGATTGCTGTCGGCGCCGGCGATTCGCGCTCCATCAACCGGCTTCTGTCCGCCACAGGCGGCCAGGGCCAGGCTCGCGACCGCCACGGCGGCCCATATTGCGCGTTTGGCGCCCATCCCGATGTCTCCCATATCCTCGAGTAGCCGGGTCTGACGCCCGACGTTAGGATCGAGTATGGCCGCCCGACGCAGCGTCAATCAACGGCCCTTTCAAGGCCTGGGTGACCGGCTTTTCGAACAGTCGCCAGCACAGCCAGCCGACCCCGCAGGCGAGGAGAAGGGACAGGGGGATGAACAGCCAGGGCATCCAGGTTCCCAGCAGCACCGCCACGGCGCCGATGACCAGGGGATGGGTCAGATAGAGGCTGTAGCTCGCGTCACCGAGCGCCAGCAGGACCGGTATGCGCGGCAGCCCGCCCTCGGTCTCGACAGCGGTTAGGCCGGCGACGATCAACAGGGCCGGCATGCCCCAGAACAGCGGTCGCCACAGGTCCCATTCGCTCTGGATCACCGCCATCGCCACATACCAGGCCAGCGCGGCGCCGAGCATCAGCCAGCCGGCTCCGCGCCCTGCCCGGAAATCGGTGGTCAGGACCTTGGCCAGCAGCACCCCGGCCAGGAACTCGAGGATCAGCGGATTGGCCATCATCTCGTAGGCCGGCGGATAGAAGAAGCCGCCGAGGCCGAGCACGAGCAGGGCGCAGCTCAGGACCAGCAGCCGCTGCGCAGCCGGAAACATCAAGGCCACCGCAAAGATCAGATAGAAGGCGGCCTCGTAGTTCAGGGTCCAACCCGGGGCCAGGATGGGGAACGGCTGCCCCTCCGGATTGCGGTGCTGGATGAAGGCCAGGGACTGCAGGACGTGGCTCCACGTCGGCTGCACATCCGGGAAGCGCATCGGGAAAAGCAGGGCCGCCACCACCAGGCCCAGGGTCACGACCCAGTAGAGTGGCGCGATCCGCACCGCCCGCCGGCGCAGAAACTCCAGCGGCCTGACGTCCGTTCCCTCGGTCGTCCGCCACATGATGAAGCCGCTGATGACGAAGAAGATATCGACCCCGGCCGCCCCGATATCGAAGTCCAGCCGCGCCCATTGAAAGGCATGGAACACCGCCACCGACAGGGCGGCCAGCGCCCGCAGGTACTGGATAGACAGCAGAGGCCGCATCCGTCCTCCCCAGGCCGACGCTGGCCGTAGTGATGCGCTGGATAGAGCCGCTCCGCAATGGGGACCGGCCGGCCGCCGAGCGGCCTAACTGTCCCCACCTAACCCTACCACCTGATCTGCCACGGGATGTGATCCTGGCGCGGAACGGACGGGGTCAACACCGATCCTCGCCTGTGGCAGACTTTCGCCATGGCCAAGCAATTCGACCGCATCGGCGCCCAGCACGCCGACTTCATCGCCAGGCAGCACATCTTCTTCACGGCCAGCGCCACGGCCGACAGTCGCATCAACCTTTCCCCCAAAGGCCTCGACGCCCTCCGTGTCCTGGACGAGCACAGCGTCTGCTGGCTGGACCTGACCGGCAGTGGCGCCGAGACGGCCGCCCACATGCGCCACGACGGTCGCCTGACGGTGATGGTCTGCGCCTTCCAGGGAGCGCCCCTGATCCTGCGCCTTTACGGCCGGGGCGAAATCCTGCCGCGCGGCGGCGAGGCCTACGCCGCCCTCCTCGCCTCCGCCTTCAATGGCAAGGAGCCGCCCGGCGCCCGCCAGATCGTCCGGCTCGATGTCGACCTGGTGCAGACCTCCTGCGGCTTCGGCGTGCCGCGCTATGACTACCAGGGCGAACGCGACAGCCTGATCCGCTGGGCCGAGGCGAAGGGCGAGGACGGCCTTGCCGACTATCGGGCCGAGAAGAACGCCGTCAGCCTCGACGGCCTGCCGACCGGCGTCACCTGACCTCTTGCCGAACCTTGCGGAAGGCGGGCAAAGCCCTGCCAACGAGGAGCTTCCCATGACCGACCAGACCCACGCCGGCCGCACCGTCCTGATCACCGGCGCATCTTCGGGCCTCGGCCGTCGCTTCGCCGTCCTGCTCGCCTCCGCCGGCGCCAGGGTCGCCGTCTGCGCCCGCCGCACCGACCGCCTCGCCGACCTGGTCAGTGAGATTCAGGCCGCCGGCGGGACCGCCGCCGCGTATCCCATGGACGTTCAGGACGAGGCCAGCGTCATCGCCGCCTTCGCGGCCGCGCAGGAGCAGCTCGGCCCCATCGACACCGTCATCGCCAACGCCGGCATGAACAACGAGGGCATGGCCGTCGACCTGCCCGCCGAGGATTTCCGCACCGTCCTCGACATCAACGTCACCGGCGCCTTCCTGACCGTGCGCGAAGGCGCCAGGCGCATGATGGCCGCCGGTTCGAAGGACACCGGCCGCGGCCGCATCGTCATCATCGCCTCGATCGGCGCCCACAAGGTGCTGCCGGGCCTGGCCGCCTACTGCGCCTCCAAGGCGGCGGTGGCGCACATGGGCAAGACCCTGGCCCGCGAGTGGGCCAACAAGGGCATCAACGTCAACGTCATCTGCCCCGGCTACATCGAGACCGAACTGAACGCCGACTGGTTCGCCAGCGAGGGCGGCCAGAAACAGGTCGCCGGCTTCCCCCGCCGACGGCTGATGGTCCAGGAAGACCTCGACCCGGTGATCAGCTGGCTGACTTCGGATGCGTCCCAGTCCGTCACGGGCAGTGTGGTCACGGTGGACGACGGGCAGAGCATCTGATGTCTAGCGGTCGAGCAGCATCGTCTTTACCGCCACGCCGGTATTTCCGGCGTCGGACTCGGTCGCGGTGACGACCACCACATAGGGACCAGGCGGTTCCGCCGCCTGCGCCCGGAACGTCGAGGGCTCGCCCGCATAGGCCATCGGGACAGCGACCGGTTGCTGGTCGGCCACGCTCACCCAGGCGGTGACCGTGTAGTGGTCGGCGTTCCACAGGCCGCCGGGCGTGACCGGGCAGCCGCACATCAGTCTCACCTTGGCTTTGATCGACAGGCTTCCCCTGTCAGGCTCAAGCGCCACGTCAATCGCCAGTCCGGGCATCTCAACGACCCACCCATCGCCAACCGGCTTCTGACCGGGGAGCAGCCAGCGGGTGACGGTCACAGTGGCGGGCATCCCATCGCCGCGCTTCGCCGGCCCGATGGCCACGATTCTCACCAGGGTTGGCCGATCGACCTCCAGTGTGGCCCGAAAGACGGCGTCGTCCGGTCCGGCCAGTGGCACGTTTCGCGCTTTCGGCTGGACAACCAGCTTTTCCGTGTCGCCGGTGCCGCCCACTGTGGCGCCCTCGGCAAGGACCTTTTCGGAGTTCACGTCGATGAGCTGGATCTTCACCCCGCCCATCGATGACCCGATAAACTTGGCGTCCTTGCTGAGCACCCGGACCGTCACCTGCGTCGGTTCGGCCAGCGCCGGACCGGCAATCAACGCAAGCACTGTCCCTATTGCGGCTGCGAATTGCTTCATGGTCGCTCCCTAGGCCTTGTCGAACTTGTCCTTCCGCCGGTGCCCGAACAGCATCCGTTGCTCCAGCCTGGCGCGCAGGGCGGCATAGTAGGCCTGCAGGAACTGCTCGTCATTCTCTTCGGCGCCGGCGATCCAGTCGATCTTGCGACGGATACGGTCGGCCACGGCTGTCATGGTCTTGCGATCGCGGGTGCGCAGCACCTGCTCCAGCACATGCAGCTCCTTGATCCCGTAGGCGGCCAGCTGGGCGTCGGTGAAGGTGATGTGGCCGCTGGCTTCGGTTTCGGAAAGATCCGGCAGCAGCGTGCGCTTGGGCGCTCGCACTACCCAGGTGCCGGCAATCAGGTCACCGGCCCGCAGCCGGTCCCTGTTGAACAGCGGGAAGAGCAGGAAAATCCCCGTCCAGATCGCCATCAGCAGCATCAACAGGCCATCGGCCCCGCCCGCCAGGCTGCCCATCAGAAGGAAGCTGACCGGGGCCGCGAACTCGATCTCGCGCATGACATTGCGGGCCACCACGGCTTCGGCGGTCAGCCGTCCGCCGTCGCGGGCAGCAACGCGCAGACCCATCACCCGCTTGCCGATGGTCGCCGCCCGGGGCGACAGCTCGAAACCGATGAACCAGCCGTTGCGCAGAACGAAAGAGCCCAGCAGGGCGATGATCTCGATGTGCTGGGCGTTCTTTCCGCCCATCGCCCCCCAGGTCCAGGCCATGCCGATCCAGAAGCCGGCGATGACCAGCATCTGCAGCGTCCAGTCGATCAGGAAGGCCCCGATCCGCTGGCCGGTGTCGCCGATGCGCAGGTTGAGGTCGATGCCCTCGGGCGTGATCAGCGAGCGCCGCAGCGCCGCCTCGGCCCGGGCCGTGACGTCATAGGCGGACATTGACCAGCCCCTTCTGACGACGCGGCAGGTAGAAGTAGCTCAGCCACAACACGGCCGAACCGATGCCGATGGCATAGCGCGCTACGTCCGAGGTGATCATCTGGCGGCCGAACCCTTCCAGGATGCCGGCGATCAGCAGCATCAGCACTACCCCGATCATCGCCCCGCCGCTGGCCCGGCCCGCCTCGGACGCCGCGTCGAGCCGGGTCCGATCCCCCGGAAAGGCCACCGCCAGTCCGATCTTGAAGCCCGCCCCGCCGGCCAGGATGATGGCGTAGATCTCCGTCACCCCGTGGATCATCAGCCAGCCGGCGAAGTTCCAGCCCAGTCCCTTGGCTGCAAAGATGGCGATCATCGCACCCAGCATGGCGCCGTTCTGGATCAGCAGCATGGCCGTGGGCACGCAGAAGGCGAAGCCGAGCGCGAAGCAGAAAAGCGAAATCTGCGCATTGTGCTGGAACAGGCTGGCCGCGAAGGTCCCCAGCTCGGCCGCCGGTCCGCCGTCATAGAGCCCGTCGCGCAGGGTCTTGTAGGCGGCGGTCGGATCCCGTCCCTGGCTCATCTCCGGCGAGACGAAGGAGAAGTAGAGGTCGGGATTCTGCATGACCAGCACATAGCCGACCACCGCCGCAAAGATCGTGATCGCCGCCGCGGCCAGCGTTTCCTTCCAGATCGACTTGACCGCCTGCGACCAGCCGGTGGTGAAGAAGTGGGCCAGCCGCTCGCCGATCCGCGGCCGCGTGCCATAGACCAGGAAGTAGGCCCGGGCGCAGAGCCCCTCCAGATAGTCGATCAGGCCCTGGTCCAGCGAGGTCGCCCGCGCCACCGACAGGGACGACAGGGCCGAGCGGTACAGCACCGGAATGGCCAGCAACTGCTCGTCGGTCAGCGACCGGGCGCCACGCGCCTCGACCTTTTCCAGCAGGCCGGACAGCCGGCTCCAGTCGTGGGCCCGCTCCTGGCGGAACTTGGCGCTTTTCAGCTGCAGGGCGGCCATGTGTTTCCTCCTACAGCAGGTTACGGCGTTTGATGTCGAGGTAGGCGTTGATCAGCGCCGGGCCAACGGCCCCGATCGGCGCCTCGACCAACTGAACCCCCATCCGACGCAGGCGCATCATCACCACCTCGCGCTCCCGCATGAGGGAGGCGGCGGTCACGGCCCGCGAGACATCGACGCTTTCGATCGGTTCGGCCCTGGCCATGGTTTCCAGCTCCTCGTCGCGCATCAGCACGAACAGCACCAGGTGTCGCTTCAGAAGCCGGCGCAGGTTCTCCATCATCAGCTCGGCGCCGATGCTGTCGGTGAACTCGGTGAACATGACGATCAGGCTGCGCCGGTCGAGATCGCCGGCCAGCGTGGTCAGTCCCAGCGTGAAATTGGCCTCCTCGGCCGAATAGTCGAGGCGCGAGACCAGCCGCTGGATCAGCGGAAACGAATGCACGCCGCTCGTCGCCCCGGTGGACAGCCGGGGCTTGGCGTCGAAGGCGAACATGCCGATCCGGTCGCCGGTCACCAGGCCTACATAGGCCAGCAGCAGGGCGGCGTTGATGGCCCGGTCGATGCGCGGCAGGCCTTCCAGCGGCTCGCTCATGGTCCGGCCGGTGTCGAGCGCCAGGACGATGGTGTGGTTGCGCTCGGTGCGCCGCTCCTGGGCGACCAGCTTGCCGTGCCGGGCCGACTGCTTCCAGTCGATGGTGCGGTGATCCATGCCGCCGACGAAGTCGCGCAGGGCGTGGAACTCGGTCCCCTCCCCGGTCTCGATCTGCTCCTTCAGACCGTGCAGGGCGTCGCGGGAGAACAGCCGCAGCGCCTCTTCCTTCACCGCCGCGATGGAGGGCGTCACCGGAGCGGCATGGTCCAGCGGATGCTGCACCTGCGCCCAGGCCAGGCCCAGCGGCCCTTTCCAGCGCAGCCACAGCTTTTCGAGCACCGCCTCGCCGCGCCGGTGCGGCGTGACGGTAAAGGCCGCCGCTGTCTCCTTGTCGGTGACCTCGACGGTGGCGCGGCGCGGCGCAACGGCGACCAGATCGTTGGCCTCCAGCATCATCTCGACCCGCCGGGGGGTGAAGATGGCGTTGAACAGCACCCCGGCCCTGGCCTCGCCCTCGGCCCCGACAGCCAGACTGGCTGGGGCCTCGAGCACCACCTCCGGCGCGCGCCGCAGCCGGGTCAGGGCGGCGTCGAGCAGCATCAGCAGCACCACCAGGGCCGACCAGCCGACGCCCGCCACCCAATAGCTCGACGCGAACACGCCGGCGGCCGCGGCCAGCGGAGCGCCCGCGGCCGTCAGCACAACAGCGGTGCGCGTCGGATAGATCAACGCGGCGCCTCGATCTGGGCGATGAGGCTGGACAGGGCGTCGTCGACCTTGCGTCCCTCGATCTCGGCCGCCGGCGACAGGATCACCCGGTGGCGCAGGGCCGGCAGGCTGAGGGCCTTGATGTCATCGGGGATGACATAGTCGCGGCCGTTGAGCACGGCGCGGGCCCGGGCGGCCGTGGCCAGGGCCGCGGCGCAACGCGGCGAAACACCCGTGTCGAAATCGGCCGACTCGCGGGTGCCGCGGACGATATCCACCACGTAGGAGCCGATCTCATCGGTCAGGCGGATCGAGGCCAGCAACTCGGCGATGGCCGCCAGTTCGGCGGCCTCGACCACCTTCTCCACCCCCATCTCGACGGGATCAGGCTGGCCGGTCCGCCCGCCGAAGCGGGAGACGATGGCCTTCTCCTCGGCGGCGCTGGGATAGCTCAGCGTCTGCTTGAACAGGAACCGGTCCAGCTGCGCCTCGGGCAGCGGATAGACGCCCTGCTGCTCGATGGGGTTCTGGGTGGCGACCACCATGAACCGCTCGCCCAGTTCATGGCGCTTGCCGTCCAGGGTCACCGTGCGCTCCTGCATGGCTTCCAGCAGGGCGGCCTGGGTCTTGGGCGGCGTGCGGTTGATCTCGTCGGCCAGCAGCAGGTCGCAGAAGATCGGCCCCCGGGTCAGGGTGAAGCTGCTGGTCTGGAAGTTGAAGATATTGGCCCCGACGATGTCGCCGGGCATCAGGTCCGGCGTGAACTGGATGCGGCCAAAGCTCACCCCCAGCGTCCGGGCGAAGGTCTGGGCCAGCAGGGTCTTTGCCGTTCCCGGCGGACCCTCCAGCAGGATGTGGCCCTTGGCCAGAAGGGCGATCAGCATCAGGTCGACGGTGTCGGTCTGGCCGACCACCGTCTTGGCGATTTCGGCGCGGATGCGGCTCGCCAGTCCTTGCACGTCAGCGACGTTCACGGGTCATCTCCAGTCTCCAGGAATACAGGCGGCGTGCGGCGGTGAGCGCCTCGCCGATGTCTTTGGCCGCGGCCGCCTTGGCGCGCAGCTGGGTAAAGGGGGTCAGGTCGGCCTGCGCCGACAGCCGGTCGAGCAGGGCTTCCAGCTCCACGTCGCTCAGCGCATGCGGCGCGCCGACGGCCCTTGCGGCCTCGCCGCGCACCCACAGGGCATAGCGCTCGACCATGGCATGCTCGCGCCGCGCCAGGCGGATCAGGGCAGCGGTGTTGTCGGCCAGCCCGCGCTTGCCCAGGGCGATGGCGCGCGGCTTCTCGATCGCCGGTCCGAACCGGCCCATGGCCTGCATGGCCAGCAGCAAGGCAGCCAGGCCCAGCGCCAGCGTCACGCCCAGGAAGGGCGGCTGCAGCATCGCCTCCAGCATGCCCTTGCGGTTCTGCAGGCCGTTCAGGGAGACATCGAAGACCACCCCCTGGTCGCCCTTCGCCAGGGCCAGGATCTTCAGGCCGGCCAGGGCCGTCGCCTTGTCGCTGATCCCATGGGTGTTGATCATGTCCGGATCGGACAGCAGCCAGCTATCGCCCTTGCGGGCCAGCACCACCCCGCCGCCCTCGGCGACCAGCACCGGCCGCCAGTCCTTGCCGAGCTTGAGCATTCGCAGCTGGTCGATCTTGCCGGTGGTGGCGAATAACGTCCCGTCGGCCCGCAGCAGGCGGCGGACCCTGTTGCTCTGGTCCTGGCCCAGCCGGGTCGCGTCGGCGGCTCTGGCGGCCCTGGTCGGCGCCTGGCCGCCCTCGTCCTCGTCCTCCTCGGGCTCCTCGGGCTCCTCGAGGACTCTGGTGACCATCCCTGTCGGGACCAGGTCGCGGCCGCGGACCCAACCGGTATGGGTCGGATGCCGTCCCGGCGCCCACTTGCTCAGCACGATCAGGCGATCGCCGTCGTAGACAACCGCGTTCAGCGCCTCGGCCGTGGCGTAGGGCTCGGGGGCGACGACCAGCAGCGGCTTGTCACCACCAGCCGTATAGCCGGTCCGATCGATGGCCACCTCGACGCCGCTGGCCCGCAACAGCTCGATGATCCCGGCATAGCCGACGGCCGAGCGCGACAGGGCGTGCGCCCCGCCGTTGTCGCCCTTCTTGAAGTCGTCCCCGAAGGCGCCCATCACCAGGCTGCCGATGAAGGCCAGCACGCCGATCACCACCAGCCAGATGACCAGCACCGGCGAAAACGGATTGGAACCCCGCTTGCCCGCGCGGCGGCCGGGAACCAGGGTCATGACCAGGTTCCCGAGAAGACCAGCTGCTCATAGGCCTCGCGGGCCTGCAACCAGCCCGCCTCGTCGACGGGCCGACCGCCGAAGAAGCTGCGTTCGACGATCTCGGCGATCAGGCCGAAGGCGGGCCTGGCCCTGTCCGGCAGGTCCGGCAGGGCGGCGATGTCGCGGCTGGTCAGCGCCGGCCCGATCAGCCGGGGACGCCGGGCGGTGATGTCGGCCACCCCGCGCAGCAGCAGCATGTGCACCGCCTCGTCATAGCGCCCCTCGGCCGCCAGACCGTCGGCGTCGAGCAACAGGATGCGGGCCTTCTCGCGGTCGGGCCGCCAGTCGGTGGCGCCGGTCTTCTTGAAGTCCTTGCCGCCCTTCCAGCCCAGCTGGACCCCGTAGAGCTCGCGCACGATCAGGAACAGCACCAGGGCGACGCCGAGGATGATCACCGCCCAGACAACGAGCGTGACCGCGCCGCTCGCCGCTCCCAGCGCCTCGAGCAAGGGTTTCAACCAGTCCGGCGGCGGTTTGGGCTCGGGAACGCCCGGCAGGCTGTGCTGCAGGCTCTTGTCGGCCATCAGCGCCGCATGCGCGCGATCGAAAACCGCCGGATCGACAGACCCGTCAGGCGCTACGCTCGGTACGGAATCTGTCGGCTGTGCCATCCCCGACGCGATACTAGGCGGCTGGTTCGACAACACAACCAGGGCTGTGGCCCGGCCTGCCCGCAAGGCGACGCCTGCTGCTTTTTCAAGCCATTCCTGGCGTCACCCGAAATGCGAAAAACGTGAAGGAACCAAGCGGCTTACTGACGTCTTCCGTTTATCGCCGGCCCGCGTGCTCCGCCGGCGGCGTACGGAGTGCCCCCCAGTGAAAATCGCCCAGGTCGCCCCCCTCTACGAGGCCGTTCCTCCCCAGCTTTACGGCGGGACCGAACGGGTCGTCGCCTATCTCACCGACGCCCTCGTCGAGCTTGGCCATGATGTGACCCTGTTCGCCAGCGGTGAATCGAAAACGCTCGCCACCTTGGTCCCCGGCCGCGACCAAGCCATCCGTCTGGACGCCGCCAGTCTGAAGTCGGACCTGGCCGCCCACATGGCTATGCTCAGCGAGGTGCGCCGCCGCGCCCACGAATTCGACCTCATCCACTTCCACACCGACATGATCCAGTTCCCCCTGTTCGAGGACTTGGCACACCGGACCCTGACGACCCTGCATGGCCGGCTCGACCTGAAGGACCTGCCGGATGTCTACGCGCGCTGGCCGATGTATCCGATGGTCTCCATCTCCGACGACCAGCGCCGCGGCCTGCCCTTCGCTAACTATGCCGGCACGGTGCAGCACGGCCTGCCCGCCAACCTCCTGAACTTCTCCGCGAAGGGCCAGGGATACCTCGCCTTCCTCGGACGCATCTCCCCGGAAAAGCGTCCTGATCGGGCCATCGCCATCGCCAGGGCGGCCGGCCTGCCCCTTAAGATCGCCGCCAAGATCGACGGCGCCGACAAGCAGTATTTCGCCGAGGTCATCGAACCGCTGATCGCCGGCGATCCCTCCATCGAGTTCATCGGTGAGATCAACGAGCAGCAGAAGTCGGTCTTCCTCGGCGGCGCCGAGGCCCTGCTCTTCCCCATCGACTGGCCCGAGCCCTTCGGCCTCGTGATGATCGAGGCCATGGCCTGCGGCGCTCCGGTCATCGCCTGGCGCAACGGCTCGACGACCGAAGTCATCGAACCGGGCGAGACCGGCTATCTCGTCGAGAGCCTCGAAGAGGCCGTCGCCGCCGTGCCGAAAGCCCGCGCCCTCGACCGCGCCGCCATCCGCGCCCGCTTCGAACTGCGCTTCTCGGCGGTGGCCATGGCCCGGCGCTATGTCACCCTCTACGGCGATCGTCTCGCCAGCCTGCCCTATGGCGAAACCGATCCCGCTGATTCGCCGTTGATCACTGAGGGACCGGATCTGGCCCGCATTGCCTGAGGTCGGAGCCTGAATGAACGATATCGCCGTCATCGCCCCGGCCCTGGACGAGCAACGCAACGAAGGTCCTCTGCGCATGCTGGCGCTGAAGGCCGGCGACTGCTTCCTGGTGGCCGATGGCCACGGTGACATTCTGGGCGGCTCCGACGGGCTGTTCGACGCCGACACCCGTATTCTCTCCAGGCTGAAGCTGCTGATCGGCGGCGCCGGCCCCACCCTGCTCAGTTCCGGCGTTTCCAGCGACAACGTCGTCTTCACCTTCCACGGCGCTAACCGCCCGCTGCCCCCGGCCGGCGGACGTCAGGTGCCGCCGGGCGTGCTGCACGTCGAACGCCAGCGCGTCGTTCATGCCGACCGACTGTTCGAGCGCATCAAGCTGACCAACCACGGCCTCGACGAGGTGCTGGCGCCGCTCTCCATCGAGTTCGCCGCCGATTTCCGCGATATCTTCGAGGTCCGTGGCCAGACCCGCGCCAGGCGCGGCGACCTGGAACGCCCGGTCGTCAATGGTCGACAGGTCAGCTTCCGCTATGAAGGCCTCGACGGCGTCGCCCGCACCAGCGTCATCGCCTTCTCCGAGCCGCCGGCCCGCCTCTACGTCGACCGCGCCGACTTCCTGGCCAGCTTCCAGCCCCGCACCTCCTATGAACTGTTCCTCGAGGTCGGCGCCGACTTCGAGGACATTCCCGACGAACGCCGCTTCCGCATCGCCGCCGCCGCTGCCCGCAAGGCCATGCGCGCCCGCGCCCGTCTCGGCGTCACCCCGCGCAGCGACAGCCCGGCCTTCAACCGCTGGACCACCCAGTCCCGGGTCGATCTCGCCCTGCTGACAACAGAGCTGCCGACCGGTCGCTATCCCTATGCCGGCATCCCCTGGTTCTCGACCCCGTTCGGCCGCGACGGCATTCTCACGGCCTGGCAGATGCTGCTCTTCGATCCCGGCCTGGCCCGCGGCGTGCTCAGCTACCTGGCCTCCCGCCAGTCGAACGAGACCAACGCTTTCCGTGACTCCGCCCCCGGCAAGATCATGCATGAGACCCGCAAGGGTGAGATGTCGGAACTGGGTGAGGTGCCCTTCGGCCTCTACTACGGCGGCGTCGACACCACCCCGCTGTTCATCGCCCTGGCCGGCGCCTACGCCTGCCGCACCGGCGACCTGGGCCTGATCCGCCAGATCTGGCCGGCCCTGAAGAAAGCGGTCGAATGGCTTGAAACCCTTGGCGATTCCAACGGCGACGGATTGATCGACTATGCCCGCGCCGCCGAGACCGGCCTCTCCAACCAGGGCTGGAAGGACAGCTACGACAGCGTCTTCCACAGCGACGGCCGGTTCCCGAAGGGGCCTGTCGCCCTGGTCGAGGTGCAGGGCTACGCCTTCGCCGCCTGGCGGGCCATGGCCGAGCTCGCCGACCGCCTGGGCGACCCCGGCGGCGGCGCTTGGGCGGCCCGCGCCGAAACCATGCGCCAGACCGTCGAGGACCGCTTCTGGATGGACGACGTCGGCAGTTACGGCATCGCCATCGACGGCGACGGCCGGCTCTGCCGCCCCCTCACCTCCAACGCCGGCCACCTGCTGTTCGTCGGCCTGCCCGGCACCGAGCGCGCCCAACGGGTCATCGAGACGCTCTCGGGCTCGGCCTTCAACACCGGCTGGGGCATCCGCACCCTGGCGCGGGGCGAGAACCGCTACAATCCGATGAGCTACCACAACGGCTCCATCTGGCCGCACGACAACAGCCTCTGCGCCGCCGGCATGGGTCGCTACGGCGAACGCCACCACCTGGCCCGCCTGCTCCGCGGCCTGTTCGACACCGCCTCGGACATGGGCATGCGCCTGCCCGAACTCTTCTGCGGCTTCCCCCGCCGCCCGGGCGAGCCCCCCGTCCCCTACCCCGTCAGTTGCTCGCCCCAGGCCTGGGCGGCGGGGTCGGTGTTCCTGATGCTGCAGAGCCTGCTGGGCATCGAGGTCGACGCGTTTGCCGGCGAGGTGCGGATTACCCGGCCGGTCCTGCCGGTGGGCGTGAACCGGCTCAGCCTGCCGAACCTGGCCGTGGGCGACTGCGAGGTGGACCTTGTGTTCGAACGGGTCCGCGAAGGGCTGGTGGTGGCGTCGGCGACGCGGTGTCC